>DASYJS010000300.1:0-36637 GCA_035996225.1 Mycobacterium sp.
CCATCGACCGTCGCCGACAGGTCGATCGAGACGAAGTCCTCCATGAGGACTGTCCGGTCGACCCCGGTCAGAGTGCCGAACCGGGCGCGCAACGACTCCAGTTCCGCGTCGACCTCGCCGTCAGTGACCTCGATCGGATCGACCTTGACGGTCAGTGCTTCGAGGTCAGGTATCTCCAGCTTGGGACGGACGTCGACCTCGGCGAAGAACACCAGTTCCTCGCCGTACTCCTTTTTGGTCACCTGGATATTGGGTCGACCGATGGGTTGCACGTCCGACTCGGTCAATGCCTGCCCGTAACGGCTGGGCACGGCTTCCTCGATGACCTGATCGAGGAGCGCCTCGCGCCCGAACCGCGCCTCGAGCAACCTGGCCGGCGCCTTCCCGGGCCGGAACCCGGGCAGCCGGACCTGTTTGGCCAGCTCTTTGTAGGCGCGCTGGAAGTCAGGCTCGAGTTCGGTGAAAGGCACCTCCACGTTGATGCGCACCCGGGTGGGGCTCAACTGCTCGACGCTGCTCTTCACGGGTGTGCTCCTCGATGGTCGTTCTTTGCGTTCGGTGGCCTTGCCTACAGGCCGGGTTGCGGCGCGGTGCTTGTCGGGGTGACAGGATTTGAACCTGCGGCCTTCCGCTCCCAAAGCGGATGCGCTACCAAGCTGCGCTACACCCCGCGCTGACCTCGCGATCCTACGGCCCTTGAACACCGGCTTCGAAGCGACCTCAAGACCTCACGAAGCAGTAACAGATCTGCTTCGATTAGATTTGATGTTCGCCGCCAGATAAAGTCTCGCTCGACTAATGCATGCGGGCGTAGCTCAATGGTAGAGCCCTAGTCTTCCAAACTAGCTACGCGGGTTCGATTCCCGTCGCCCGCTCGGGGTAGGTAGTGCTCCACAGAAAGGCGCCATGAGCGACCTTGAAACGGACGCCGACATAAATGGCTCATGCGCGTCGGACTTCACCGGAGTACGCGACGCGTTCGAGCGCAACTTCACCCTGCAAAAAGAGATGGGCGCGGGCGTTGCGGTGTGGGTCGACGGGGACCTCGTCGTCAACCTCTGGGGCGGCTGGGCCGACGCCGCCCGTACCCGGCCCTGGCAGCAAAACACCCTGAGCACCGTGCTTTCCGGCACCAAGGGCCTGACATCCACCTGCGTCCACCAACTCGCCGACCGCGGTGAGTTGGACCTGCAAGCGCCGGTGGCTCGTTATTGGCCCGAGTTCGGGCAAGCGGGCAAGGATGCCATCACCCTGGCGATGGTGATGAGCCACCGCTCCGGCGTCATCGGGCCACGCACCCGGATGAGCTGGGAAAAAGTCGCCGACTGGGACTTCGTCTGCGAGCAGCTGGCGGCCGCGGAACCCTGGTGGGAACCGGGCACCGCCCAGGGCTATCACATGACGACCTTCGGTTTCATCCTCGGCGAGGTCTTCCGCCGGGTCACCGGCCGCACGGTCGGCCAATACCTGCGCACCGAGATCGCCGAACCGCTGGGCGCCGATGTCCACATCGGGCTGTCCCCCGTCGAGCAACGCCGCTGCGCCGACCGGGTGAACAAACCGCACGCCCGCGACCTGCTGGCCGACGTGCAGGCGCCCGGCTACCCCACCAGCTTGGCCGCACACCCCAAGGCCGGGCTGTCGATTTCGATGGGATTCGCACCCGACGACGAACTCGGCTCCCACGACCTGACGCTGTGGCGCCAGCTCGAATTCCCCGGCACCAACGGCCAGGTGTCAGCCCTGGGGTTGGCCACGTTCTACAACGCGCTCGCTCAGGAGAAGCTGCTCAGCCGCGAGCACATGGACCTCATTCGGGTGTCGCAAGGAGGCTTCGAGCCCGATCTGGTGCTCGGCCGCCGGGTCGCCGACCACGGCTGGGGGTTGGGCTACATGCTCAATCAGCGTTGCGTCAATGGGCCCAATCCGCGGATCTTCGGCCACGGCGGGCTGGGCGGCTCGTTCGGGTTCGTCGACCTGGAGCACCGCATCGGCTACGCGTATGTGGCGAATCGCTTCGACGCCACCAAGTCCAACGCGGACCCACGCAGCCTGGCGCTCAGCAACGAGGTCTACGCCGTGCTCGGCGTCGACGTGTCCTGACTCACTCGACACAATCGCGCCCTGCCGAACGATGTCGGCGGGGCGCGATTGATGGCTCGACTGCTATCAGGGGTGCCATCCGGGCGGCGGCGGTCCGCCCGGGCCCCCGGGACCCCAGCCGGGACGGTCCGGGCCCCAACCGGGACCCCCGGCCGGTCCAGGCGGGTTAAAGCCTCCAGGCCCATAACCGGGAGGCCCGCCACGCCAGTCATGGCAGCCATTCCAGTCCCAGTTGTTGCCCCAGCCTGGGTCCCAGTACTCCCCGGGGCACCACTGCGGGAAGGGACCTGGCTGCGCCTGAGCGTCTGCGGCGACACCCACACCAGCCAGACCCACAGCGGCTCCGGCCAAAATCGTTGCAGCGAAACGTGGAATTGTTTTCACGAGGCACGTCGTACCCGAGGGCTCGACCTCTCAAACTGTAGACGCCAGCGTTTCTTCCTGTCAGTTTCCTGTCAATTCAACCGTCTCGCTCAGTCTTGACAGGTCGGGCACCAGAACACATTTCGGCCCTCCAACACCGCGGTGCGGATGGGCCCCCCGTTCACCCTGCAGGGCTCTCCGGCGCGTCGGTACACGTATGTCCGAGGCCGCCCGGGGGCGTACGACGGCGGACCGTGGTCGTGCTCGGGGAACACCACGATGATCTTGCCGCCGCGCAACCCGACCTTCATCAGCGCCACCAGATCAGTCCATGCCGCTGCGAACTCCGCTTCGCGTACGTCGCGTCCGGGCCGGAAGGGATCGATGCGGTGCCGAAACAACAACTCGCTGCGGTAAACATTGCCGACGCCGGCGATGATGGTCTGGTCCATCAATAATGCGCCAATAGGCCTGCGGGACTTCGTGATTCGGGCCCACGCGCCCGCGGGATCGGCGTCGCTGCGCAACGGGTCGGGACCCAGCCTCGCCACCACTTCGCTGACCTGAGCTTCGTCGATCACCTCGCACACCGTCGGGCCGCGCAAGTCGGTTCCGTACTCGGCGCCGACCATCCGCATCCGTACCTGACCCACCGGTTCCGGAAGCGCCTCGGAGTGTTCCCATTCGGTGAAAGTGCCGTAGAGGCCGAGATGTACGTGCACGATCGGACCGTCGGCGTAGTGATGGAAAAGATGCTTGCCCCAGGCGCTGGCCTTACGCAGCACGCGGCCGTCCACCGCGGCCGCCGCACCGGCGAACCGGCCCTGCGGGCTGGACACGGCGACCGGCGCCCCGCCGAATCGGCGTTGGTGCAGCCGGGCCAACCGGTGCAGCGTGTGCCCTTCGGGCAACGCAGTCCTTAAGCCTGCGCGCCGGGGACCGGCGGGGCCTGGTGAGTGCGCTCGTATTCGTCGAGAATGTCGATACGCCGTTGGTGGCGTTCGGCTTTCGACCACGGTGTGGTGAGAAAGGCGTCGACGAACGTCAGCGCCTCGGCGGTGGTGTGCATCCGGCCGCCGATGCCGATCAGCTGTGCGTTGTTGTGCTGACGCGCCAACGACGCGGTCTCGACGCTCCACGCCAGCGCGCAACGAGCGCCTGGGACCTTGTTGGCCGCGATCTGCTCGCCGTTGCCCGATCCACCCAGCACGATGCCCAGGCTTTCGGGGTCGGCTACTGTGCGCGTCGCCGCGGCGATGCAAAACGCGGGGTAGTCGTCCTCGGCGTCGTAGGTGAAGGCGCCGCAATCGATCGGCTCGTGTCCGGTCTGCTTGAGGTGCTCGATGATCGCTTGCTTGAGCTCGAATCCGGCATGGTCAGAACCCAGGTAGACGCGCATGACCGCAATCCTTACCTGGTGGGCGAGGCGACGCAACGCGCGGGGTGTCGCGCCGCCCGGCGCAACAATGTCAGTCGAACTCCGGCTTCTCGTGCCGCGAGCGCTTGAGCTCGAAAAAGTGCGGATAGGCGGCAAAAGTCACCGAGGCATCCCACAACTTGCCGGCCTCCTCACCGCGCGGAATCCGCGAAAGCACCGGCCCGAAGAACGCCACACCGTTGACGTGGATGGTCGGCGTGCCGACATCGTCACCGACCGCGTCCATGCCGGCGTGGTGACTCTTACGCAGCGCCTCGTCGTAGGCGTCGCTGGTGGCGGCCTCGGCCAGGTCGGCCGGCAGGCCGGTCTCATCCAGCGCGATCTTGATGACCTCTTCGAGTTCCTTATTGCCCTTGTTATGAATCTGGGTGCCCATCGCGGTGTACAGCGGAGCCAAAACACCGGCGCCATGGGCCTGCTCGGCAGCGATCGCGACCCGCACCGGTCCCCAAGCCCGCTTCATGTTCTCGCGGTATTGCTCGGGCAGGTCTTCGCGGTTCTCGTTGAGTATCGCCAGGCTCATGACGTGGAAGTTCACGTCGATGTCGCGAACCTTTTCGACTTCCAGGATCCAGCGCGACGAGATCCATGCCCATGGGCACAGCGGGTCGAACCAGAAACCGGCTTCGCTTTTCGCGGGGGCCTTGTCGGACATTGCGCAGTCCTCTCCGAAAGAGATCAGTGACGGTCAAAACACCGTCCAGCACAACCGTAGTCGCCGCGCACCTGTTCCCGATCGGCACCGGCAACCCGCGACGCCACTAAGTTGGACGGGTGGCCCTTCCTAACCTCACCCGTGACCAAGCCGTCGAACGCGCCGCCCTGGTCACCGTCGACAGCTACCAGATCAGCCTCGACGTCACCAACGGAAACGGCGGGCCCGGCGAACGTACCTTCCGCTCCACCACCACCGTGGTGTTCGACGCACTCGCGGGCGCCGACACGGTCATCGACCTCGCCGCTGAAACCGTTCGCAGCGCCACGCTCAATGGGCGCGAGGTGGACGTCTCCGGATACGACGAATCGACCGGTATCCCGTTGCGCGGACTGGCCGACCGCAACGTCGTCGTCGTCGACGCCGACTGCCGCTACTCCAACACCGGCGAGGGACTGCATCGCTTCGTTGACCCAGTCGACAACGAGACCTACCTGTACTCGCAATTCGAGACCGCCGACGCCAAGCGAATGTTCGCCTGCTTCGACCAACCCGACCTCAAGGCGACCTTCGACCTGCGGGTGGCCGCCCCCGAGCACTGGAAGGTGATCTCCAACGGCGCGACGACGTCAATCGAGAACGGCGTGCACACCTTTGCGATCACGCCGCGGATGAGCACCTATCTGGTGGCCTTGATCGCGGGCCCGTATTCCGAGTGGAAGGATTCCTACACCGACGAGCACGGCGAGATTCCGCTGGGCATCTACTGCCGGGCCTCGCTGGCTCGGCACATGGACGCCGATCGCTTGTTCACCCAGACCAAGCAGGGATTCGGCTTCTACCACCGCAACTTTGGCCTGCCCTATGCGTTCGGGAAGTACGACCAGCTGTTCGTGCCCGAATTCAACGCCGGCGCAATGGAAAACGCCGGGGCGGTGACCTTTCTCGAGGACTACGTCTTCCGCAGCAAGGTCACCCGCGCTTCCTACGAGCGGCGCGCAGAGACGGTCCTGCACGAGATGGCGCACATGTGGTTCGGCGACCTGGTCACCATGACCTGGTGGGACGACCTGTGGCTGAACGAGTCGTTCGCGACGTTCGCGTCGGTGCTGTGCCAAAGCGAGGCAACCGAATTCACCGAGGCCTGGACGACGTTCGCGACCGTCGAAAAATCGTGGGCGTACCGGCAGGACCAATTGCCGTCGACGCACCCGATCGCCGCCGACATCCCAGATTTGGCCGCCGTCGAGGTGAACTTCGACGGCATCACCTACGCGAAGGGCGCTTCGGTACTCAAGCAGCTTGTCGCCTACGTCGGGCTGGAGCACTTTCTGGCCGGGCTGCGCGATTACTTCCGCGCCCACGCATTCGGCAACGCCACCTTCGACGATCTGCTGTCCGCGCTGGAGCAGGCGTCGGGCCGTGACCTGTCAAATTGGGGTCAGCAGTGGCTGAAAACGACGGGCCTGAACACGCTGCGCCCGGAATTCGACGTGGACGCCGACGGCAAGTTCGGCCGGTTCGTGGTCACGCAAAGCGGCGCCGCTCCGGGGGCGGGTGAAACCCGGGTACATCGGCTGGCGGTCGGAATCTACGACGAGGACGATGCGGGCAAACTGGTGCGGGTGCACCGGGAAGAACTCGACGTCGACGGGCCGGAGACGGAAGTCGCTGCGCTGGTTGGCGTTTCGTCCGGCAAGCTGATTCTGGTCAACGATGACGACCTGACTTATTGCTCGCTGCGCCTGGACACTCAGTCGCTGCAAACCGCGCTGGAGCGCATCGCCGACATCGCCGAGCCACTGCCCCGCTCGCTGGTGTGGTCGGCGGCCTGGGAGATGACCCGCGAGGCCGAACTACGTGCCCGCGACTTCGTGGCACTGGTCTCGGGAGGCGTGCAGGCTGAGACGGAAGTCGGGGTGGCACAACGGCTGCTGCTGCAGGCCCAGACGGCGCTTGGCTCCTACGCCGAGCCGGGCTGGGCCCGCGAGCAAGGCTGGCCGCAGTTCGCCGACCGGGTGCTGGAGCTGGCCCGCGCGGCGCAACCGGGATCGGATCACCAGCTGGCCTTCGTCAACACGCTGTGCTCGTCGGTGCTGTCCACCCGGCAGGTGACGACGCTGGCCGACCTGCTCGATCACGATCCGTCCGAGTTGGGGCTGGCGGGCCTCGAGATCGACACCGACCTGCGCTGGCGCATCGTGACCGCCCTGGCCGCCGCCGGCGATATCGACGCCGACGGACCGGCGACTCCGTTCATCGATGCCGAGGTGCAACGCGACCCGACGGCCACCGGCAAACGCAACGGCGCCCACGCGGCCGCGGCACGTCCACAGCGTGAGGTCAAGGAAGAGGCGTTCACCAGGGTGGTCGAGGATGACACCATGGCCAACACCTCGGCCCGCGCGATCATCGCGGGCTTCGGGGCACCCGGCCAACGCGAGTTGCTCAAGCCGTTCACCGGCCGCTATTTCCAGGCCATCCCGGGAGTTTGGGCGCGGCGCTCCAGCGAGGTCGCGCAGACGGTGGTGATCGGGCTGTACCCCTCGTGGGACATCAGCGAGGACGCCATTGCCGCCGCCGAGGAGTTCCTGAGCGCCCCGGACTCGGACGTGCCGCCGGCCTTGCGCCGGCTGGTGCTGGAGGGCCAGGCCGGGGTGAAGCGGGCGTTGCGGGCGCGTCGGTTCGACACCGACACCGACACCGACACCGACACCGACACCGACACCGACACCGACACCGAGAGCTAACCGGGCGAGTTACCGGCAGCGGCTAGACGACCACCCCTGCGTCGGGCGCGATCATTGCGCCGTTTGGTCGGTGACCGTCATCTCGAAATCGCCTGCTCCCCAGGCCGACATGAAGGTGGCGATGGGCACTTGTTCGTCGCGGCCCTCGTCGCTACCACTGTCGTTGATGTGCGCGACGCCGTTGGTGGCGTCCACACCAATCACAACGACTTGATGGTCACCTTCGCTGGGCTTGTGGCCTTCCCAGATGGTGCCGCTGCTGACTGGGAACATCACCGCGTGCCTCGACCCGAGGGCCGCCTCCAGGGCGCTCAACGCGGCCTGCCCCTTGGCGTCTTCAGACGTGGTGCCATGAATGCCGTAGTGCGTCAACAACACCCCGATATCTCGGGTATCGACGCCGTCGCCGTTGGCATCGGTGTACACCGTCGCTCCCGCTGCGGCGGCGCTCGGGATGGTCTGGGCCACGTCGATAATCTGCTGCTCGCTCGGCATCTGGCCGGTGACTTGGCCAACCACATCGGCCACCGACATCAGCACGCAGTTGTTGCCGAATGACTGTGGGGCCCAGTACTCGGCAGCCTTGGGCGGGTCACCGTACATCCCGGCCGGGTCGGCCATGGCCGGCGCCACGAGCACCGGGCTTGAGCTGCCGACGCCGATGAGTGCGGCAAGGACCACGAAGGCCACCACCGCGACGTCACGTCCCTTCGCCGCGACGCGCGACGGGAAACCGTTGATGCCGGCCGAACTACGCCGGGGAGATACCGGCGCTGAGCACGCGGATCGCGCTGACCAGGCCGTCGACCAGGTGGCCCTGCTCGAATGCCGACGAAGCCGCGGCCACCCCCAGCGGCGCGGCCGACTCGGCACCACGTCCGCGGACCTGCGAACCGTAGACCACCTCGATGGCGGCCTGGTCAGGTGAGACCGCCAGCAGCACAGCGTTGTTCGGCGTGGGCACGTCGGCCAGGATCTCGCGTGCCCGTGCGGCGGTGTCGCTACCGAGGTCGCCGACGTAGATGGCGAAGCGCGTCATGGACTGGCGCGAGCCGTATTTCAAGGCGTCGTCGATCGCGACGAGGTCCTTGGTCGGAAACGGGTAGTGCACCGACAGTTCACCGGGCTCGGTGACCCCGGACACCCGTCCGCTGGTGGTGATCGCCCAGCCCGCGGGCAGCGCGGCGGGCTCCCTCGTCGCTACTTCACCATGTGCCACTGGCGCCACCTCCGACCGAGAATTCCGAATTGTGATGCCCGTGCGAGCTGTCGACGGCTTCGTCGGTGGCAGCCCACAGAACCGGCGGATGGGTCCACGGTTCGGACATCTTGTAGGTCGCGGCGTGCGGTCCCTTACGCGACCAGATCAGCGCCGCCAAAACGATCACCAGCAACGCCGGGATTCCAACCAAGTACAGGTGAATCTCCATAGTGCTCACGACGCAAACCGTATCCCACCGAGCGATTCAGTCGCGCGTTTGGACACAAGATTGGTGTTCAGGCCGCGCCCTCATCGAGGTACCTGGCCCAGGACGGATCCATTTCCTTGACCGTCGACAGCAGTCGCCAGTGCTGTCCGGTCGGCGGGACCGGCATCCGGCGCAATGCCCAACCGAGCTCGGTGAGCAGCTTGTCGCCCTTGCGGTGGTTGCACGTCGAGCAGCACGCGACGCAGTTCTCCCAGGAGTGGTCGCCACCGCGGCTGCGTGGCACCACATGGTCGACGGTGTCGGCCTTTGCTCCGCAATATGCACAGCAGAAACGGTCGCGGTGCATGAGCGCGGCGCGGGTCATGGGCACCCGGGCGCGGTATGGAACCCGGACGTAGGTGCGCAGCTGGATCACCGACGGAACCACGATCGATCTGCTCGCCGAGTGGATGATCGGTCCGGTGGGATCGTGGTGAACCACGTCGGCCTTGCCGCAGATCACCATCACGATCGCCCGCCGCATGGGCAGCGCGGTCAGCGGCTCGTAGGTGGAGTTCAGCAGCAGCACCCGGCGGCGACTCCAGATCGACGCGCTTTCGTGCCGGTTGGGCGGATGGGTTTCAGCGCCCGGGGTGGGGCGGTGGGAAACACTATGCAGGGACGACACGGATGTGGGTCCGGTTAGCCCTGCCGCGGCACCGGAACTGCGGTGGCTGCGGCGTTTCTTGCCCTGCGCCATAAATCCTCCGCGGATAGTCCACCATGATTCGCCGCCAATCGCACGCCTAAATGCTGGTGCGGCCGTGTCGAAGCGGTGAACAGCAAGTAGTGAGTCCGCCCGGTTTGACTTTGCCGATCCGCCGATGCACCACAATGGAGGCGATGGAGCAAGTACAACAGTCGTTCTACGACGCCGTCGGCGGTGCCGAGACCTTTCGAACGATCGTGGCGCGCTTCTACGCGCAGGTCCCCGAGGATGAGATCCTGCGCGAGCTGTACCCCTTGGACGACCTGGAGGGCGCCGAAGAGCGGCTCCGCATGTTTCTCGAGCAGTACTGGGGCGGCCCGCGCACCTACTCTGACCAGCGCGGACATCCCCGACTGCGGATGCGTCACGCTCCGTTCCGGATCACGCCGATCGAGCGTGACGCGTGGCTGCGCTGCATGCACACCGCTGTGGCGTCCATCGATTCGGAGACCCTCGACGACGAGCACCGTCGGGAGTTGCTCAACTATTTGGAAATGGCTGCCCACTCCCTCGTCAATTCATCGTTTTGATCTAGCTTTTAACGCCCAGCGAACTGAAACGGAGCAGTATGAGCCCCGCAGCATGGTGGTCGAGCGCGGTTTTCTACCAGGTTTATCCACGATCGTTCGCCGACAGCAATGGCGATGGCGTCGGTGACATCGATGGGTTGGTCGCCCATCTGGATCACCTCGAGTGGCTGGAGGTCGACGCGATTTGGCTCAGCCCGGTCACCGTCTCGCCGATGGCCGACCACGGCTACGACGTCGCCGATCCCCGTGACATCGACCCGCTGTTCGGCGGGATGGGCGCAATCGAACGGCTGATCGCGGAGGCGCACCAGCGGGGCATCAAGATCACCATGGACGTGGTACCCAACCACACCAGCTCGGCGCACCCGTGGTTCCAGGCGGCGCTGGCCGCCGGCCCGGGCACCGACGCGCGCGAACGCTATTACTTTCGCGACGGTCTCGGTCCCGATCAGGCGCTGCCGCCGAACAACTGGACGTCGGTGTTCGGCGGGTCGGCCTGGACGCGAGTGGTCGAACCCGACGGCAATCCCGGCCAGTACTATTTGCACCTCTTCGACACCGAGCAGCCGGACCTGAACTGGGACAACCCAGAGATCTTCGACGACTTCGAGAAGACGCTGCGGTTCTGGCTGGAACGCGGCGTGGACGGCTTCCGTATCGATGTGGCACACGGAATGGCCAAGCCCCCCGGCCTGCCGGACACGAAGGGAGTCGTCAAGGTGTTGTCCCACACCGACGACGATCCGCGCTTCAACAACCCGAACGTGCACGAGATTCACCGCGGGATCCGCAAGATCGTCGACGAGTATCCCGACGCCGTGACCATCGGCGAGGTCTGGGTCATGGACAACGCCCTCTGGGCGGAGTATCTACGGCCCGACGAGCTGCATCTCGGCTTCAATTTCCGGCTGACCAAGATCGATTTCGACGCGGGCGAAATCCACGATGCGATCGAGAATTCGCTCGCGGCCACCGGCCTCCAAAACGCCGTCCCAACGTGGACGCTGTCCAATCACGATCTGGACCGCGAGGTTACGCGTTACGGCGGCGGCGAGATCGGGCTGCGCCGGGCGCGCGCCATGGCGATGGCGATGCTCGCACTGCCGGGCACGGTGTTTATCTACAACGGCGAGGAACTCGGGCTGCCCGATGTGTTGGACCTGCCCGAGGAGGTGCTGCAGGACCCGACGTGGGAACGGTCCGGGCACACCGAACGCGGCCGCGATAAGTGCCGGGTTCCGCTGCCGTGGTCGGGCGAGATTCCCCCGTTCGGGTTCTCCAGCTCGCCCGACACCTGGCTGCCCATGCCCGCCGACTGGGCGGCGCTGACGGTGGAAAAGCAACAAGGAGATCCCGACTCGACGTTGTCGTTCTTCCAGAAGGCACTCGAATTGCGCGGGAAACGTGCGGAATTCGATGGCGACAAGTTCGAGTGGCTGACCGCACCAAGCGGAGCGTTGGCCTTCCGTGGCCGCGGCGGCCTGGTGTGCGCGCTCAACGCCGGCAAGCGGCCCGTAGCGCTGCCGGCGGGCGAGCTCATCTTGGCCAGCGCCCCGCTAGTCGATGGTCAGTTGCCGCCGGATAGCGCTGCCTGGCTGGTGTAGCCGACAGCCACCGCCCAGCATTTTGCGGTTCGTTCCTCTATATCTAGTACATGCCGACCTACGCGTGGACAGTGATCGGAGCCGGACCCGCTGGAATTGCCGCGGTGGGGCGGCTTCTCGATCACGGGATCGTACCGGAACAAATCGCCTGGATTGATCCTGCCTTCGCCGTAGGCGACCTTGGCCAAAAATGGCGGCCGGTGTCGAGTAACACGATTGTCGGGACGTTCCTGAGCTTCCTGAACGGCTCCGCCGCATTCCGATTCTCGGAGGCACCGCCAGTGCCGCTGCTGGAAATCGACCCCGAGGAGACGTGTGCCCTCGCCCTGGTCGCTGACCCTTTGGTTTGGGTCACCCAGCAGCTGCGTGAGCGAGTACACGTATTTGAAACGACGGCAACCTCTCTCGCGCTGCAGAGGCGGCAATGGAGAATCGAGACGCAGCAGCAAGAAGTCGTCTCCGACAACGTCGTCCTTGCCGTCGGAGCTGTTCCCAAAAAACTTTCGTATCCGGATCTTGAAGAGATTCCCGTCGAAGTCGCCCTCGACCCCGAAAAGCTAACTAAGCAGCCGCTGGAGGGCGCCACGGTTGCCGTCTTCGGCTCATCGCACTCGTCGATGATCGCCTTGCCGCACCTGCTGCGCCATCCCGTAGAAAGAGTGATCAATTTCTACCAGAGCCCACTGAAATACGCTATTTACCTTGACGATTGGATCCTGTTCGATGACACCGGACTCAAAGGGCGAGCAGCGGAGTGGGCTCGGGAAAACATTGACGGCGTATATCCGGAACGACTGGAGCGGTACTGGGTGTCGAGCCCGGAATTCAACGACAAGCTCAAAGCCTGCGACCGCGTCGTCTATACGGTCGGCTTCGAACGGAGAAAGCTGCCCGCCACGCCCCAGTGGGGCCCGCTACCGTACAACCAACAAAACGGGATCATTGCACCTGGCCTGTTCGGGCTGGGCATTGCGTTTCCCGAATACGCGGAAGATCCATACGGGTTCGGACAACACCGGGTGGGGCTCAAGAAGTTCATGGATTACCTGGACTCCGTTTTGCCGTTGTGGTTGCGCTACCGGACCTGACCGCAAAAGCGGTTCAGCGCAACACCAGCGCCGCATGCCCGCGCCGGCGGTACACCGAGCCGAACCTGGCGTCCAGACGCAACCACAACGGCATTATCCTCACCCTGATCATTTCGTCGCTGTCGATCGCGTTCGGTGACTGCGGCAGAAAGCCCATTGCGGTCAACGCGAACACGCAGCGCATCGGTAGCCCCACGCTTTCGTGGGCGGAGCTGACCCGAATGACCTCCTGATCGAGTAGTGACACCGGCGGGCCGTGGGAACTGCTGTGCTCCTTGGCAAGTCGCGCGCCGCGTTGCGCCAGCTCCAGCATCACCTGGGCCGGTACGTCATCGAGGTGAGTGAAGCCGGATTCCGGGGGCAACGCGCTTCGCCAGGCCGAGTCCATCGCAAAGCCCGGATCGACATAGCCCGAATCGTCCATCGCGGATAGGCCCTGCGCCAATCCCTCCGCGGCGACCGTCATGTCTGCCGGACGCACCTTGCCCACCACCACCCGGCTGGCCAGCACGTCGAATCCGGTTGCCATCCATGCCGTTAGCAACTTGGAAGACCGAGCATGGAGCCGGATGACCGCGGCGTCGTCGAGACGCGTCGCGTGATCGACGAACGCGGCCAGATCGGCGCGGTGGGCCGCCATCGATGCCGGCCCCAGCCACAATCCGCGATCAGCTAGCGCAGCCACCGTTGTAAGTACTCCCGATGATCTGGAGACAGTCGCACCAACCGCTGCTCCTCGATGTGAACCGCGGCGAGCTGAGACTCGGCGATGACGGCAGGCTTGGACTCCGGATCGCCGTGGACCGAACGTACTTCGTAGCCCAGGGTGAAGTCGACCGCCCGAAGTCGCTTGGTCCAAATGGTCACCTGCAGAGGCGAATCGGCCAGGCGCAGTTGATCCTTATAAGTCACCCGCACATCGGCGATCAACAGCCCGATCGTGGTGATGTCGGGGCCGAACGGATCCTTGAGAAAGGGGACCCGCGCCTCTTCGAGGATCGTGACCATCGTGGCGTGGTTGACGTGCTGGTACATGTCGATGTCCGACCAACGCACCGGCACCGGAGCGACATAGCCGACGGTCACCCCGAAGTCCCCCGCCCGCTGGTGCGGGTCATGCGTCGGATCTGTCGCGCGGCCACCGACAGCGTCGCGAGATCCTTACCACCGCTCTCGTAGATTTCGGTGAGCGTGCGGCGTGCCCGCTCCACTCGGGAGGCGCTGATGTGTTCCCACTCCGCGATCTTCTCTTCCCCATTTTCCTCCGGCTCCCCCACGGCCAGCACATCCAGACACAGCGACCGCAGCGAGGCGTAAATGTCGTCACGAATCGCCAGGCGCGCCAACGAATGCCAGCGGTCGTATCGGGGCAGCGCGGATATCGCGGTGAGCAGGCCGTCAGTGCCCAGCCGGTCCATCAGTGCGAAGTACGTGTCGGCGACCTCGGCGGTGTCGGTCTCGGTGATATCGGCGATGTCGATGATGTCGAGCAGGCTGAAGCGGTACAGGCCGGCGGCTACCAGGTAGGCCAGGCCTTGGGGTGCGCCCTGCGCGGCGAAGGCCGCGGCTTCCTGCTCGACGATGGCCTTGTCGTCACCGCGCAGCCACTCCGACATCCGCGGCGTCAGCACCTTGACCTTGGCCGCGAACCGGTTGATCTCGGCGCCGACGGCCAACGGTTGTGGCCGGTAGTTGAGCAGCCAGCGTCCGGCACGATCGATCAGCCGTCGGGTATCCAATGTCATCCGGTCCGACAGCGCGACCGGGATGTCCGCCGCACGGATGCCTCGCCAGATCTGGTCCACCCCAAAGATGGCGTCGGTGGCGACCCAGGTGCGTACCGCGTCGATCGAACCGACACCGACATCCTGGGTGATCCGGTAGGCGTAGCTGATGCCGGCGGTGTCCACCAGATCGTTGATCAACATCGTCGTGACGATTTCGCGGCGCAGCTGATGAGTGCGGATCTCTGGGGTGAACCGTTCCCGTAGCGGTGTCGGGAAGTAACGGGGCAACCGGGACGCGAAGACGTCCTGCTCCGTCAGTTCGGTGGTCAGCATCTCCTCCTTGAGGAGCAGCTTGACGTGGGCCATCAACGTGCAGAGCTCGGGTGAGGTGAGTCCGATGCCGGCGTCGGTGCGCCGCGCGATCTCCTTCTCCGACGGCAGCGCTTCCAGGTCGCGGTCGATGCCGTGTTCTTCCAGATACTTGATCTGCATCGCGTGCACTGAAAGCATGCTGGCAGCGTTGGCGCGGCTGGTGCCGATCAGGTCGTTCTGGTCCTCGTTGTCGGTGAGCACCAGTTGCGCGACCTCGTCAGTCATCGATTCCAGTAGCGGTTTGCGCTCGTCGGCGTTGACCTTGCCGGCGGTGACCAGCGAGTCGATCAGGATCTTGATGTTGACCTCGTGGTCGGAGCAATCCACGCCTGCGGAGTTGTCCATCGCATCGGTATTGATCCGCCCGCCGGCCAGGTCGAATTCGACGCGCCCCAAGGCCGTCACCCCGAGGTTGCCGCCCTCGCCGATCACCTTGGCGCGCAACTGGTTTCCATTGACCCGCACCGGATCGTTGGCGCGGTCGCCCACATCGGCGTCGGACTCGGATTCGGCTTTGATGTAGGTGCCGATGCCACCGTTGAACAGCAGGTCCACCGGTGCGAGCAGGATCGCCTTGATCAGGTTGGGCGGGGCCATCTCGGTGACCTCGTCGTCGATGCCGAGAGCCAGGCGAACCTGCGGGCTGACCGGGATGGCCTTCTGCTCGCGGCTGTACACCCCGCCGCCCTCGCTGATCAACGACTTGTCGTAGTCCTCCCAGCAGGACCGCGGCAGGTCGAACATCCGCTGGCGTTCGGGCCACGACGTCGCGGCGTCGGGGTCGGGGTCCAGGAAGACGTGCCGGTGATCGAAGGCGGCGATCAACCTGATGTGCTTGCTCAGCAGCATGCCGTTCCCGAACACGTCGCCGCTCATGTCGCCGACGCCGACGACCGTGAAGTCCTCGGTCTGGGTATCGACGCCCATCTCGCGGAAGTGTCGTTTGACGGCCTCCCAGGCGCCCTTGGCGGTGATGGCCATGGCCTTGTGGTCGTAGCCGACCGATCCGCCGGAGGCGAAGGCATCGCCCAACCAGAATCCGTACGACTTGGCGACGTCGTTGGCGATGTCGGAGAAGGTGGCGGTGCCCTTGTCCGCGGCTACCACCAGGTAGGCGTCGTCACCATCGCGGCGGATCACCTGCGGTGGCGGGCTGACCTTTCCGGTTGCATGGTCGACATTGTCGGTGACGTCAAGCAATCCGGAGATGAACAGCTGATAGCAGGCCACGCCTTCGGTGCGGGTGGCGTCGCGGTCGGCGGCGGGGTCGCCGGTGGGCAGCGGCGGCCGCTTGAGGACGAACCCACCTTTGGCCCCGACCGGCACGATGACTGCGTTCTTCACCGCCTGCGCCTTGACCAGACCCAGGATCTCGGTACGGAAATCGTCGCGCCGGTCCGACCAGCGCAGCCCGCCACGAGCGACCGGGCCGAACCGCAGGTGCACGCCCTCGACGCGAGGTGAATAGACGAAAATCTCGTACTTGGGGCGCGGCAGCGGAAGCTCGTCGACGAGCTGGGCGTCCAGCTTGATCGTCAACACATTCCGGGCCCGAGCCGAATCCTCGCGTGTCACAAAGTAATTGGTCCGCAACGTGGCTTGCACCAGTGACGCGAAGGCCCGCAGGATGCGGTCGGTGTCCAGACTGACCAGCGCGTCGATGTCCGCGGCGACGGCGGCGGCGGCCGTTTGCGCGTCGCGACCGGTCGACGATCCCGGGGTCCGGGGATCGAATAGCGCTTCAAACAGCAGCACCAACGATCGCGCGGTCGAGGGATACTCGTTGAGCACCGATTCGATGTAGGACTGGCTGTAGGGGAAGTTGGCCTGCCGCAAATACTTTGCGTAGGTACGCAGCAGCACGACCTGTTGCCAGGTCAGCCCCGCGCGCATCACCAGCTCGTTGAACCGGTCGATTTCGACCCGGCCGTGCCAAATCGCGGTGACCGCGTCGGCGAAACGTTCTGCCATCGCGTCGCGCTCGGCCGCCGTCTCCGCGAGGTGGATGGTCGGGTGTGGTGAGATCCGGAACTGGTAGATCCACACCGGCAATTCGTCCGGCCGGGTGACCGTGAACGGACGCTCCTCGAGCACGACGACACCCATGCTCTGCAACATCGGGAGCAGCTGGCTCAGCGAGGCGCTGTGTCCGCCCAAGAACCAGGTCAGCTGGGCCAGTCCCTCGCCGCGATCGAAGAACACCAACTTGACCGAATCATCGGCCAGCTCTTTGATGATGGCGATGTGCTCGATGGCATCGTCGGGAGTGATGGCCGATTTGTAGGCCTCGGAGAATGCGGCGGCGTAGTGCTCGGCGTCGGCGTGGGAGACCGCGCCGGTGGGCGCGGCGGCGATGAGCCGGTCGGACCACGTGCGCGCGGCCTCGCTGACCAGCGCCTGAATTCGCATCCGGTTGGTTTCCGAGACGTCCACCGGGCCCGCATCTTCCGGCAGACGAACCATGAAATGCATCAGCGCCCAAGGCGATTCGCTGACTCGCGCGGTGAATTCGAGTCGCGTCCCGCCGAATTCGCGAACCAGGATGTTCTCGATCTGCAACCGAACGGCTGTGGTGTAGCGATCGCGGGGCAGATAGACCAGGCAGGAGACGAAGTAGCGCAGCCGGTCGGCGCGCACGAACAACAACGCTCGCTGTTGGGATCCCAAATCCACCACGGCTTTGGCCATCGCGAAAAGCTGCTCGCCACTGAGCGTGAACAGCTCCGAACGGGGGACGGTCTGGATCACCTCGAGTAGCAACTGAGCCGGGTGGACGGGGTCGCCCATCGCCAGCGCCTCGCGGACTCGGCGCGAGATCGACGGGATCTCCAGTACGTCGGCGTTCATCGCGGCGACCGTGAGCAGACCGACGAAGCGATGCTCGATCACGCCGCCGTCGACGTATTCGCGAATCCCGATGGCATAGGGATATGCCCCGTACCGCAGATAGCTGCCGACCGTGGCCTGGGCCAACACCAGCAATTTGTCGTCGTCGGTCAGCCGCGGGCGAGAACCCGTTCGGCTGCGCATCACGCCGAGATCGCTCGACCCGTCGCCGGAGACCAGACCGTCGTGTACCCGGCAACGCTGGTAACCCAGCAACAGGAAGTTGCCGTTGCCCAGCCAGCGCAGCAGTGCCGCGACGTCCTCGCGGTCGGGCGCCGAGAAGTGGCCGTCGGTGTTGGCTTCGACATTCGCGGCCAGGTCGCTCAGGGCGGCGATGATCGCTGCCGCGTCGGTGGCCACCTGTTGGACATCGGAGAGAACCTTGGGCAGCACCCTTTCGACCTCGGCGAGTGCCTTGCGGTCGACGGAAGGCAACAGCTGGATGTGGATCCAGGCCTCGCCGACGTAGTTGGAGGCGCCGGGCGCTTTCGGATCGATGCTGAGCAACTCCCCGTTCGAGCTGCGATGCACCTCGAACACCGGAGTCATCAGGGCCGTGTAGGAGACGCCCAGCCGGTGCAGCAACACCGTGACGGAATCCATCAGCATGCCGCCGTGGTCGGTGACGACTTGCAGCGCGGGCCCGAAGCCCGCGGGATCGTCGGGCGGGTAGACGGCGACGCAGCTTTCTCCGTGCGGGCGGTGCCGGCCCAGCCGGTAGTGTGCGCCCAGCAGCGCCGGGGTGACGATGGCGGCGGCGATGGTCGGGTCGATGGGACCGGTTTCGGTGGCTCCGGGTTCTTTATCGTGCGGGCCGCGATAGGTCTCGATGTAGGACTTCGAGATCCACTGGGGAATGTCCGACATTTTGGTGAATGTGGTCCACGGCGTAGTTTTCTGCTTCGCTCCGGAACCGATCGTCATGCCGTTAGCTCCCTACTCAGGACGGTTGGCACTACGCCCAGTCGCCTCATTGCTAGGCGACCGTTCCGGCCGCGTCGTCGCGGGGCAGCTGGCAGAGCTGACATTAGCCCCGCGTCAGCTTGCGGTGGGTGACCCGGTGCGGCCTTGCGGCGTCGGCGCCGAGTCGTTCCACTTTGTTTTCCTCGTATGCACCGAAGTTGCCTTCGAACCAGAACCACTTGGCCTCGTTGTCCTCGTCGCCCTCCCAGGACAGGATGTGCGTGCAGGTGCGGTCGAGGAACCAGCGGTCGTGCGAAATCACCACCGCGCAGCCGGGGAATTGCTCGAGGGCGTTCTCCAGCGAACCCAGGGTTTCGACGTCGAGGTCGTTGGTCGGCTCGTCGAGCAGGATCAGGTTGCCGCCCTGCTTGAGTGTCAGCGCGAGGTTGAGCCGATTGCGCTCTCCGCCGGACAGCACTCCGGCCGGCTTCTGCTGATCGGGGCCCTTGAAGCCGAATGCCGACACGTAGGCACGCGACGGGACTTCGGTCTGGCCGACGTGAATGTAGTCCAGCCCATCCGAGACGACTTCCCAGACGTTCTTCTTCGGATCGATGCCCGCGCGGGCCTGGTCGACGTAGCTCAGCTTGACGGTCTCACCGACCTTGACCACGCCACTGTCCGGCTCCTCCAGCCCGACGATGGTTTTGAACAGTGTGGTCTTGCCGACCCCGTTGGGACCGATGACGCCGACTATGCCGTTGCGCGGCAGGGTGAAGGACAGGTCTTTGATCAAGGTGCGCCCGTCGTAGCCCTTGTCGAGGTGTTCGACCTCGACCACGACGTTGCCCAGCCGGGGCCCGACGGGGATCTGGATCTCCTCGAAATCGAGCTTGCGCGTCTTCTCCGCCTCGGTGGCCATCTCCTCGTACCGCTGCAGGCGGGCCTTGCTCTTGGCCTGCCGCGCTTTGGCTCCGGAGCGCACCCACGCCAGCTCCTCCTGCAGCCGTTTTTGCAGCTTGACGTCCTTGCGCCCCTGCACCGAAAGCCGCTCGGCCTTTTTCTCGAGGTAGGTCGAGTAGTTGCCTTCGTAGGGATAGGCGCGGCCTCGGTCGAGTTCCAGGATCCATTCGGCGACGTTGTCCAGGAAGTAACGGTCGTGGGTGACGGCCAGGATCGCACCCGCGTAGGCGGCGAGATGCGCTTCGAGCCACTGCACGCTTTCGGCGTCCAGGTGGTTGGTCGGCTCGTCGAGCAGCAGCAGGTCGGGCTTGGACAGCAGCAACTTGCACAGCGCCACGCGGCGACGCTCACCACCGGACAAGTTGGTCACCGGCTCGTCGGGCGGCGGGCAGCGCAGCGCGTCCATCGCCTGCTCCAGCTGCGAGTCGAGATCCCACGCGTCGGCATGGTCCAGGTCCTCTTGCAGCCGGCCCATTTCGTCCATCAGCTCGTCGGAGTAATCGGTCGCCATCAGCTCGGCGACCTCGTTGAAGCGGTCGAGTTTGACCTTGATCTCGCCCAAGCCCTCTTCCACGTTGCCGCGAACGGTTTTCTCCTCGTTCAGCGACGGCTCCTGTTGCAGGATGCCAACCGTGGCGTCGTTGGCCAGGAACGCGTCGCCGTTGTTCGGCTTGTCCAGACCGGCCATGATCCGCAAGACGCTCGACTTACCGGCGCCGTTGGGCCCGACGACACCGATCTTGGCGCCCGGGAAGAAACTCAACGTGACGTCGTCCAGGATCACCTTGTCGCCGTGCGCCTTGCGGACCTTTTTCATCGTGTAGATGAACTCAGCCATGCTGGGGTTTTGCCTCTCTGGTTCTTCGAGAATGATCTCGCGGACCATCCTAGGCATCGCCCGAGGGCTCGGACGCACGCCCGACCCGTCAGCTAAGCCGACAGAGATAGCGGGCTGGCGTCATCGCCGTCGCCGGATGCGACCGCGTCCTCCTCGGCGGCCGGCTCTTCTCCGGTGTCGGCGGCGGCCGGCGCCGGCTCCGCGTCCGGACCGGTGTAGCCGGGCTTTTCGATGCGCACGATCGCTCGCGACAGGTCCGGGCCGACCGACGTCGCTCGCATCTCCAGCGACGAACGGCGATTGCCATCGCGGTCCTCGTATTCGCTGGTGTACACGTGACCCACCGCGATCACCGGTGCGCCCTTGCCCAGTGCGGCACCCACCCCGGTGACCAGCTTTCCCCAGCAGTTGACGGTGATGAACAGCGAGTTTCCCGGCTCCCAACTGCCGTCACCGGTACGGCGGCGTGAATTGCTGGCCACCCGGAACTTGATGAGTTCCTGGTTGCCGACTTTGCGGCGCTGCAGGTCGTTGACGATGTGACCGACGACGGTCAGCGAGGTTTCGAACATGGGCTCAATTTCCTTTCGCACTGTCTCAGGTAGCGCTCTTGCTTGCTGCTCATTGAGCGCCCGGACACCGACGAGCCGCCGCCGATCCGGTCCGTTCTCGGCGGTTGCGTGGCGAGCCTGTGCAGAAGGTCGCGACTGGGGATAAGCCGCAGGACCGGCACCGAGGTGCAGGAGAAATCGCGCCAGCGATATCGCCCGGGATTACTCCCCGGCCGTCGGGCCCTGAGACTCCGGGCTCGGTCCTCCCTCGCGTGCCAGTTCGGCCAGCATGGCGTTGTAGGCACTCAGGTCGGCGTCGTCGTCGCGGTCGGCCGCCCGGTCAAGACGCCGCGCGGTGCGCGCGTCGCTGCGTGCCCATTGCACGAGTAACGCGAGCATCACGATCACGAGTGGCACTTCCCCTGCCGCCCAAGCGATTCCGCCACCCAAGCGTTGATCGCCTAGCAGATCCGTATGCCAACTCAAGCCCAGTGACCGGTAGTAGGCCGCCCCGAGCACAGTTGGGGTGCCCATCAGCTCCACCCCGAAGAACGCGTGCATGGGCAGGGAGGCGAACACCACGCCCACCTTGGCCAGCGGCGGGATCGGCCGCGGGGTGGGGTCCACGCCGATCACCACCCAATAGAACAGGTAGCCACTGACCAGGAAATGCAGGTTCATCGCCAAATGTCCGGCATGACTGCCTACCGCCTCGTTGAAGATGCTCCCGAAGTACAGGCCGTAGAAGCCCGCGATGAACAGCACCGTGGCCACGATCGGATTGGTGAGGATGCGAGACAACCGGCTGTGCAGGGCGGCCAACAGCCATTCCCGCATGGCCGGCGGGTCATCGCGGCCGGCGGCGGGCAGCGCCCGCAATGCGAGGCTGACCGGCCCGCCCAGCACCAGCAGGATCGGCACCAGCATCGACAGCCCCATGTGAGCGGCCATGTGCACGCTGAACATCGCCGGCATGTAGCGGCCTACCCCCGACGACGTCACGAACAGCAAGGTCAGGCAGCCCAACAACCAGGCCAGGATCCGGCCGGGCGGCCAGTGATCACCGCGGCGGCGCAGCCGCAGCACCGCCACCACATACAGCGCCGCCAAAACGATTGCCGCCGTGCCGAAGACCAGATCGAAGCGCCAGTCGAACAGGATGCGCGCCAACGTCGGCGGCCCGTCGAAGTCATAGCCGATCTCGGCTTCGGGAATCGACGGGAGCCGGATCGGTGGCGGCGGCGGTGGGGTGCGGCCCAGCCCGACGGCGATACCGAACGTCACGCCGAACAAGGCCGCCTCGACGAGCGCAAGCCGGATCAGGACATTGCGCGCCGTGGGATTGTCTTGCAGCGCAACAACTCCGGCGCGTCGCTGACGCCATCCCAGGACGCCCAGCGCACACAGCGCGACCAATTTGGCCAGCACCAGCCGCCCATACGTGGTGGTCAGCAGGTCGGACGGCAGCACCCGCACCAGGGCGTTGATCAGACCGCTGAGCGCCATCGCGACCCAGCACCACAAGGCGATCATCGAGAAGCGCCGAGCCGCCAGGGCGAGGTGGTCGCCGCCGCGCAGCGCGTGGGCCAGCAGAGCCAGCAGACCACCGGCCCACAGGCTGGCGGCGACGAGGTGGATCAAAAGGCTGTTGGTCGCGAGGTCATGCGAACCACCGGCCGACGAGTGACCGGTCAGCCCCAGCGGAATGAGAGTGAGCAGCGAGCCGGCGAGCAGAAACGGCGTCCACGACCAGCGCAGCGCCGCCAAACTGGCCAGCGTCACCAGGGCGGCTAGGACCGCCGTCCAGCGCCACGCGGAGGCGGTGTTGACCACGCTGGCCAACGACCAGAGCCGAACCGGATTGAGATGCTCGGCCAAGGGGTGTCCGGACACATCCGAAATGGTCAGCGGGATCAGCAGGGCGGCACACACCGCCCACACGCCCGACGCGACGGTCCCCAGCCGAAGCGCCCGGTATCCGCCGGCGTCGAGCACGCCGGACTTTTGCGGCGGCACCAGGAAGGCCGCGACGAGGAACGACCCCACCGCCAGGACCGCGGCGATCTCGCCCGCCGCACGGACGAATGGCAGGCCCAGCGTGGTCGCCGGGCCCGGGTTGGGCAATCCGGTGGCGGTCAGCGCATCGGCCAGCGACAACGCACCGATGCCGGCCGCCGTGCAGCCGGCCAGCACCGCGACTCCGGTGAGCAGCGGCCACACCAGCTCCCGGGCCTTGGCTGCGGACTGGCCAACCGTCATACGTCCAGGGTATGGGCGGGCGCCCGCAAGGCCCGCGCTACCCGGCGTGGCGAGCGGTGCGCTCCTGGCGTGCGTGAAATTCGCGGGCGACGAACTGATTGCGCGCGATTTGCTCGACGTAGTCGAAATCCCGCAGAATCGCCCGCAATTCCCGCCGGAAGGTGTTCCGGCGGTCGGCCAGATCCGCGGCCGCCGCGATCAGATCCTGGTCGGCCACCACCTGACGCGCGGTGGCAAAGAGCAGCGTGGACACCGATTCGCTGCTACGAACCCGGGTCTGTGCCACGTATTGCCGGCCCACCCCGAGCGCCAACTCGGTCAGTTCCTTCTGCCCGATATCCGCCGGCGCATCGCGCAGCACGTCGGCGACGATCTCATAGGCCTCGAAGAACACCCGCAACATCGCGTCGGACATCAACGGCCGCTTGGCAAACAGCATCGCGTCGATCTGCTCGCCGCCGGCAGCGACGTGGGCTTCCCAGTCGTCGTGCCATGCCATCTCTTCGGCGATGTTGTCGCGGAATGCCGCCGAATCGGCGAAGTAGAAGTCGAATTTCAGCAGATCGCGCAGCCGCATCGCCTGAGCCCAGAAAGCCTCCATGCGGTCGTCTTCGGCGTGCCTGGCATGAGCCAGGGCGAGTTCGACGATCGAGGTCTCCAGGAAGGCGTGGATGACCGAGTTCCGGTAGAACGCCGCGGCGTGCTCCTTGTCGGGCGCGATGAGCCACACCGGCTCGCGCCCGCTGTCGACGCGGGTGATCGGGTGTCCGTTGGACAGTGTGTCGACGGCCGCGCGCACACCGTCACGCGTGCGCAGCCGCAACGCGCTCGTCGATACGGGGGTGTGCTTGCGGTCGAGGTAGTCCAATGAGTCCTGCAGCGTGTGGTGCAGTTGCTCGAGCGTCAGCGCCGCCCCGCGGGTGGTCAGCAGCAGGGCACACACCAAGCCCGTCGCGTTCACTGGTGTCGACTGCAGAATGCGCCACGCGACTTCGAACGACATCTTTTGCAGCGCAAGCCGTTTAGCGTCATCGTCCTGGGCCAGCGACCCGTGCGACGGACCCAGGTACTGTCGCATCGAGACAGCTTGTGGGAAGCGGACATAGATCTTGCCGTAGTTACGTTCGCCTTGGGCCTTGATGAAGTTGTACAGCCACAGCACGCCCTCGGGTGTCTTTTCTCCACCGCGGGCGTAGGCGGCGTACTCGGCGGTCTCGTGCAACTGATCGAAGCTGATCGACACCGGCTGCAGCAGAATGTCTTCGGCGCGCCCGTCCAAGTATGCGTCGGCCACATAGGACATCAGACCGAGCTTGGGCGGCAGCATCTTGCCGGTACGCGAGCGCGTGCCTTCGATGGACCAGCTCAGATTGAACCGCTTCTCGACGATATAGCCGACGTACTCACGCAGGACGTACTTGTAGAGCGGGTTACCGGCGATATCTCGACGGATGAAGATGACACCGGAACGGCGTAAGAGCGGCCCCATCAACCCGAACGACAAGTTGATACCGGCGAACACGTGCACTGGCGGCAACCGGTTTTCGGTCATCGCTACCGGCACCACCGCACCGTCGATGTAGGACCGGTGTGAGAACAACAGCACCGCCGGATGAACTTCCAGCCCGGTGCGCATCGCCGCGACCTGAAACTCGTCGTAGTCGATCTCCGGGTCGAATCCGCGACTGAGCAACCTGCCCAGGACGGAAACGAGGTCGACCGACGCCCTGCTCCAGCCGGTGGCGAGTTCGTCGAGCATCTCTCCGGCTTCGTCCACGGTTGCGCCCGGGACCTTTTCCACACCGGCGCGAAACCGCTTGGAAGCCAAGATCTCTGGCTTCATCAGTCGCGGAGATTTGTACTGCGGCCCCAGGATTCGATATTCGGCACGTTCCAGCGCCAAAAGGGCACGGCGCGTGACGAACTGGGCGAAATCGCGCTCGTTCTCCCCGACGGTGGTGTCGCGCCACTGCTGACGGAGTTCGGACACCTTGGCCGATTCGCCGGCCACCACCCGGGCCAGGTGGGGATCGTTAGCCACGATGTGGCGCTGCCGACGCGGGTTGGGGTGATAGGGATCCCAGCCGGGGAACAGCCCGGCCAGCTTGGCGACCCTGCCGCGATCCGGGGGCGGCAGCCAGAACACCCGCACCGGCACAATCGAACGGTCTTCTTCCAACTCGAGCTGATCGACAAGCAGATTCAGCGCTGCCGCCGACGAATCGCCGGAAGGCAATTTCAGCACGTCGAACTTCGCACCCGGATTGCGGTCCCGCTGCCGGCCCAGCCAATCCAGCACCAGCTGTGTTTCCACACTGGAGTCCATGGTCGCCAACACCAGCGAGTCTTGCGCGGTCAGGACTGCGCTGGTGTCTGCGGCCGGTTGGGTCACGCGCGCCCTTTGGGCCGAGGTGTCGACTCGGTGTTGCCGAGCTGGTCCGGCCCGGGCTTCGGCGCCTCACCGTTGTTGAGAGCGACCTCGGACTCATTCGGATTCGGCTGGGCCGGCTGCTTTTTGACCGCTGATTTGGACGCAGCTTTTTTGGGCCCGGCCTTCTTGGGCGCGGCCTTCTTCGCCGCGACCTTGGTCCCCGTGGTCTTAGAAGCCGGCTTGGCCCGGGCCTTTCTCGCCGCTTTCTTCTCGGCGTACAGATCGACCTGAGGCAGTTCGTCGACGGGCCAGTTGGCCAACGTGTCCAGATAGAGCTGGCGGACCTCTGCAATATGCTCCGGCAGCGTGTCAACTGCCCAGTCCTGCAATGAAATCGGCGGAAACACCGCTACATCAACCGTACCCGGATTTATCGTGGCGGAGTTTCGCGCGGCGACAAACTCCGCATTGCGCATGATGATGGGGACGATCGGGATCCCCGCCGCCATCGCCAGGCGGAACGGACCCTTTTTGAACGGCCCGACCTCGGTGGTGTCTAACCGGGTTCCTTCCGGAGCCATCAGAATGGATAGTCCGTTCTTGGCCCGATCTTCGACCGTACGCATCGTCTCCAGCGCGGCCTCCGGATCATCGCGGTCAATAAACACACCGTCCAGCGCCTTGCCGAGCAGGGCCATGATGGGGTTCTTTTGCAGTTCCTTCTTGGCCACGGCAACCCAGTTGTCGCTAACCAGCGCTCCGGCGATAACCGGGTCAACCTGATTGCGGTGGTTATAGATAAAGACGGCCGGACGCTGCGCGGTCAGATTCTCTCGTCCGATGACGTTCAGCTGCACGCCAGTCGTCGCCAGTACCAGTTGAGAAAAGTTGGAGGTAAAGAAGTTGGCGCCGCGCCGCCGACTACCGGTCAGTACGCCCATCGCCACCGCGCCGGCCCCGACCGGGAATATCGAACCGAGCCCGGCAATTGTTCGCACCTGCCGGCGGATGCCGACGGATCCCCGGCTGCTGAATTTCAGGACCGGCCAGCCGCGACGCTTGGCGACGGCGGCCATCTTGCCTTCGGGATTGGTCGGCCGTGGATTGCCGACCAAATACATCAGCGCGACATCTTCATCACCGTCGGCGTAGAAGTAGCTGTCCTTGAGGTCGATGGTGTTTTCGGCCGCAAATCGCTGTACCGCGGCGGCTTTACCCGGCCCCCACAAAATCGGCTTCACGACGCCGCCGGTGAGTAACCCGTCATCGTTGGTTTCGAATTTGTTGGTGAGCGTATTGGCGATTCCGAGGAAGCGGGCCACCGGATTGACCTGGATGGTCAGCGCCGACGAGCTGAGCACCACGGTGTGGCCGCGAGCCACGTGCGCCCGCACCAGCTCGCGCATCTCCGGGTAGATGCGCGACTCGATCCGTTGCGCAAAGAGCCGCTCGCCGATCTCGTCCAGGTCGGTCAGCAGCCGTCCGGCCAGCGCCGAGGAGGCCTTACCGATCAGGTCTTCGAACTCGATGCGGCCGAGCGTATGGTTCAGACCGGCCTGGACCATGCTGAGCAGCTCCCCCACCCCCATGTCGCGGCGCCGCAACCGCTCCTGGGTGAGGATGACCGCGGTAAAGCCCGCGACCAAGGTCCCGTCCAGATCGAAGAAGGCGCCGATCTTGGGGCCGGGTGGACTCGAGAGGA
The DNA here is from genome assembly GCA_035996225.1 of Mycobacterium sp. Classification (GTDB taxonomy): domain Bacteria; phylum Actinomycetota; class Actinomycetes; order Mycobacteriales; family Mycobacteriaceae; genus Mycobacterium. The sequence goes on from DASYJS010000300.1 coordinate 27,282, forward strand.
TTTCAGCAACCGATCCGGGCAGCCGCAAATCCTTTACTGGCGTTGGCTTCTGGCGCTCTTCGGCGGGGGTCATGAGCCTGACACCGATCGAGACGCCGCATCGGCTTGCTCAGTGAACGAAGCCGGCACCGCACGCGGAGGCGGATCACCGGCCAGCGCCAGAATTTCGTCGAAACCCTCCAGCAGGCATTGGGCGAACAATGCCTCCTTCTGCACGGCGGCCCGGTCGTAGCGCACGGTGATCGTGCACCACCCACCCCGGGAAATCAGCACCACCATCATCGCCACGCCGGGCAGTGGGCCGATCCCATACTGCCGCAACACCTTTGCACCGGCGATATAGGTGTCGCCCGGGTAGACCGGAACATTGCTGGCCTGCACGTCGGAGCCGACTACCGAGCCGGTGATCCCTTCCAGCACCGCGGATGGCAACACACTGAGCACCGGTGCCATGGAACCGATGATGTTCATCGCGGGCTCGTCACGGCGCTTCGTCATCTGGGCGCGGATCTTCTTCATCCGCGCCACCGGATCCGCGGTACCCAGCGGTGCCGCCAAGTTGACGCCGGTGAAGCGGTTGCCGCCGGCCGTGTCGGCATCGGCCCGCAAGCTGACCGGCACCGCCATCGGCAGCGTGCTGATCGGCACACCGAGGGCCTGGTGATAGCGCCGCAAAGCGCCGCACAGACCCGCCAGATACGCGTCGTTGATCGATCCGCCGCCGGCTTTTGCGGCCTTGTGCAGGTCGGAGAGCGGGATGTCGATTGCGTCAGTACGAGACGCCAGGCTGCGCCGGCGCAGCAGCGGCGAGGGCTCAGCGGCCCGGTTGATCACCCGCACGCCCGAGACGGCGTAGTCCACGATCCCCGAGACCGTTGACACGGGTTCCAGGATCGCCCGCCCGGCCGCCGCGGCCGCCCCGGCGACCGCGCCCGCGACACCGCCGACGATGGCCAGCGGCAGGTGGTTGAAGCCCTGGCGCATCAGGTCGTTGGGTGACAGATCCTGCGGGACGGGCAGCGGGGGTGTCGGCTTGGACGGCGGATCGCGCTCGAGGTCATAGATCTCGGCGAACATCTCGACGCCGCCGACACCGTCGGTGACGGCATGGCTGACATGCAGCAGCGTTGCCGCCTTGCCGCCGAGCAGACCCTCGACCAGTGTGGCCGTCCACAGTGGCCGCGATATGTCCATCGGCGACTGCAGGATCAGCTCCGCGAGATCGAATACCTCACGCAGGGTGCCCGGTTCGGACACCCGGACTCGGCGCACATGGAAGTCCAGGTTGAAATCGGGGTCCACCACCCAGCGCGGTGCGGCCGTCGGCAGCGTCGGCACGACAACCTTCTGCCGTAGCCGCAGCACTTTTCGCGATGCATTTTCGAATCGGGTCCGGAATCGGTTCCAGTCCGGCGTGGTGTCGAGGAGCTCTAACGCCATGATTCCCGACCGGGTCCGCGGATTCGCTTCACCCCGATGCAGCAGATAGTCGACTGGTCCAAGCTCGTCGGACAATCCATTGGCCCCGACCGGCTCAGTCATGATCATCCACTCGACGCGTCAACCTCGTCACCGCCGATCAAGCCTCCTGCCTCAGCTCCGCCAACCGGATAGCCACACCAACGCTAGTCGCGTTGACGCGCTGGTGAAAGGCACGATTCAGGCGCTACAGCAGGCGCAGCGGCCTGGCGGACGAAACGTTGTAACTGGCCAGTTGATCTGCGCAACTCAGCTGGCCGACGGCGCCGAGAGCGGCCACGAATCCATCAGCGAGCTCGCGCGCTGCCCATAGACGATGCCCAAGAAGTCGGCGACTGCGTTGGCGGCCAGCCGTGATCGGGCCGTGGACAGGATGTCGAAAGCGTGGTGGGCGTTGGCGAGCTCGGCGTAGGTCACGGTCGGGGCTCCGGCGGTGCGCAGCGCCGCGCAGAAGGTCCGGGCCTGGGTGCAGGGCACCAGTTCGTCTTTCTCGCCGTGGAGCACGAAGAACGGGGGCGCTTCGTCGTGCACGTAGGAAATCGGCGACGCCGCCTCGAACCGCTCGGGTGTGTCGGCGTATCGAGCGCGCATGACGAACTGCTCGAGGAACGGCAGCATTAATTCGTGCATGGCGTCGGCGTTGGTGAAGTCGTAGACGCCGTAGTAGGGCACCGCCGCCTGAACCGTGGTGTCGGCGTCTTCGAATCCGGGCTGAAACCTTGGGTCGTTGGGGGTGAGTGCGGCCAACGAGGCCAGGTGTCCGCCCGCCGAGCCGCCGGTGATCGCGATGAAGCTGGGATCGCCGCCGTAGTCGGCGATGTTCTCGCGGACCCAGGCGATCGCCCGCTTCACATCGATCAGGTGGGCGGGAAATGTGGATCGCGGACTCTTGCTGTAGTCGATCGACACGCAGATCCAGCCGAGTTCTACCATTCGGCTCATCAGCGTGTAGGCCTGACCACGTTTGCCGTTGACGGCCCACGCCCCGCCCGGGACCTGGATCAGCACCGGCGCCCGCCGGCCCGGCGCCAGGTCATGACGCCGCCAGATGTCGAGCAGGTTGTCGCGACCACCCGGACCGTACGAAATGTCCGATGTTTGCGCGGCGTACCGGCGGTGGGGACCCGGCCGGTGCAACATCCCGCCGCGGGGCGCGCACTCGGACTGTTCGCAGGTCGGATGGCCGACCTGGTCTGCGTAGTCCGTCCCGAAGGACTCCTCGAGAGCCGCGGTGAGCGCCTGCTCGGCACGCTGCCCAGCCCAGGTGGCGCCCACGCGACCAATGGACGGTGCGGACACCCGGGACAACGCGTGCCCGGTCACCACCTGCGGGGGAAATTCCGTGGACAGCCAGCCGGCAAACCAGCCCAGCGCAGACGGCGAACCGCGTAGCAGCAGGCCAGCCGCCCGGGAGGCACCTCTGGCATCGGCTACCAGGCGGAACGCTTGGGAACCCGCCCTCGCGTACCGCGCAGTCATACTCGTGGCCACGCCCATTGAATCGGCACTCCCCGACGTTATGCACACGCCTCGTTGCGGTTAACAGCTGTTTACTAGCTGGTGTTGTACGTGTGTCGAGGTTCAATACGATAACTGATTTCAATAGCGTTGCAATGCTTTTCGCGCGTGTCGTGTCGGCGAGTCGGGTCGGCGCCCATAGTTGGATAGACTGACCTGCGCATTGCCTCCGTAGCTCAGGTGGATAGAGCAAGGGCCTTCTAATCCCTAGGTCGCACGTTCGAGTCGTGCCGGGGGCGCAGTTTTAGAGCCTGCAGCGGCATGCTTCCGGCCTTTGAGAGCGGCCTGCCCAGTAGCCACAGAACTCTCTATGTGTTTGCCCTGACGGGTTCCGCAGGGATGTTCCGGAGGACTACGGTCGCGGATTACCAGTTCATCCCAACGTGCGAGAGGGGCGGACGATGAATCGCGCTCTTTTGCTGGCAGCAGGCGCGGCGGTAGCCATCGGCACGGCGCCGCTGGCGATGGCAGAGCCAGCGAGCCAGCCGGTTCCCAACATGACCAACAATGCGGTACTTGGACAGCCCTGCAATACCGTCACCGGACGGTTCATCTTCGGCTACGACGCCAGCGGCAAGGTTTTAGCGTGTGGCGGATCCGGACGTCCCGGTGTCTGGGTAGATCCTGGGACGCTGATCGGAGTTCGGCAGATCGGCTCGAAGTGCGTGGCCGAGATTCACACTCTTGCTCCCGACAACACGGGGCTATTTACTGCCCAGTCGCCCGATGGTGTCGCACTGTTCTGTGCCTACCCGACCGACACCTGGGAACCGCGACCGTATCGCTAAGCGACCCTTAGTCTCAGCGCGCGATATGTCAGCATTGGGGCGTGAACGCACGCCGATTCGCAAGTGTGTTGGGTACCGCAATGGTGACGACCTGGACAGCGCTGATCAGCGCACCGGTCCTCACTGCCCCCGCGTCCGCCGCCCCCTGCCCCGACATCGAGGTGACGTTCGCCCGCGGCACCAACGACTCACCCGGTGTCGGTGGCGTCGGACAGGAATTCGTCGACTCACTGCGCTCGCAGGTCGGGGGTCGAACCCTCGGCGTGTATCCGGTCAACTACCCCGCCGGCGACGATTTCGCCCCGTCAGCCTCCGCGGGCGGCACCGATGTACACGCTCACGTCCAGTCCATGGTTGCTAGCTGTCCCAACACCAAGCTGGTGCTCGGTGGCTATTCCTTGGGCGCCATGGCGATAGATGAGGCCACCATCGCCCGAGCACCGATTGCGGGCCTGATCCCCGACATACTCACGGCGGACCAAGCTGACCACGTCGCGGCGCTCGCCCTCTTCGGTAATCCGTCGGACAGATATCTAGGGGGGCCGGTCAGCGAGGTCAGCCCGTGGTACGGCCCTAAGGCCATTGACCTGTGCGCGGCCGGCGATCCGGTGTGCACTCCGGGCGGGGCGCTGGCGCTGCCTTCGCATGACGAGCTGTTTTCGCCGGTACATCTGGCGTATACGCAGTCCGGAATGCCCAGTCAGGCAGCGACTTTCGTGGTGGGCCATCTCTGACGCTTGTACGGCGGACCAGGCGTCTTCCCCTTTGTGCAGCTAATAGGGAACAATCGCGCTGATGACGACTCCGCAAGGGCCCCCGGGCGGCGACCCGCCGGAAGGCGCTCGTGCGCCCCGGCCGGGCGACCCCGCTAATCAGCCTGTGCCCCCACGGCCCCAGGGTCCTGGGCGGCCGTCCGAATCAGAGACTCGCCGAATCCCCCTGCGGGACGTTCCGCAGCAGCCACCCCCCCGTAACGCCCCTCGGCAGCCACACCCCGGTCCTCCACCGGGTCAGCGACCGCCACCACTTGGACCCCCGCCACAACCGCCCGGGCCCCCACAAGGTCGACCACCGCCCCCGCCGGGTCGGGCGCCGCAACCACCGCCCCCGCCGGGTCGGGCGCCGCAACCGCCGGGACCGCGGCCGAACGTCCAGGCGCAACACCCCGGGCCCCCGCCGCCTCACGACGGTCCCCCTCAGCAGGAATGGCCCACTACCCAGCTGGCCACGCCATCACCGTCGACGGACACACCGCCAGCCAAGAAGCGCGGCTTTTTCCGAAAGAAGCGGTCCATCGCGTTGGTCCTCGGCATCGTGGTGGCCGTCGTGGTCGCCGCACTGATCGGCGGCGAGTTCTATGTCCGCGACCAGGCGCGCAGCAAGGTGGCGAACGCGGTGCAATGCGAGGTACAGGACAGCGCGACCGCGTCCTTCGCCACGGCGCCCCCGCTCCTGTGGCAGTTCATCACAAAGCACTACCCCGACATCGCCGTCCAGACCGCAGGCAACCAGGTCCGCAGCGCCAAGGGCATGAAGGTCAGCATCGACATCCGGAATATCCGCCTCAACCAAACCAACAACTCCGGAGGCACGATCGAATCGTTGAAAGGCACTATCACCTGGTCGTCAGACGGCATCAAGCAGTCGATCCAGGACGCCATCCCGATGATCGGCGGTCTCGTCACCGGCGAGGTGACCACTAACCCCAGCGACGGCACTATTTCGCTGAAGGGCCTACTGGACAGTGCCACCCTCAAGCCGCTGATCGTCAACAACGGGGTATCGCTGCAAGTGGTCAGCCTGAGCGCGCTGGGCTCCGATATGTCAACGGATAGGGTGCAAAAGAACCTGGACGACCTCACCTCGAAGGCGACCCAGAACTATCCGCTGGGCATCCACGCCGACAGCGTCAAGGTCACCGATAGCGGTATCGAAGCGACGTTCTCGACCAGCAACGCGACTATCCCTGGCGGCGGCGGCGGCCAGGACGCCTGTTTCGCCGACTCCTGATGCCTACGGAGGTGGTGGCGGACCTGGTGGCGGACCCGGTGGCGGGTCGGGGGGATATGGCGGCGGGCCGCCCGGCACCGGATGCGCGCAGTCGGGCTCGAAGATGATGGTCTGCCCCAGCGTCGTCCACGTGATCCCGCACGCCCGCGGCAAGACAGCGGGCGCATTGGCGGCAGCAGTCGGAACCGCAAGCATTGCGGAAACCAGCGCTGGACGAATGAGATGGGAGGCGAAATTCAATACTCCCCCGCCCGTCATTCGGCGGATTTTGGGTCGTCTCGCGGTCGGGTCGGCCATTGAGTCTGTTCCGCTCTGCAGGGAGGTAATCCCCAAGCCTGAAATAGGCCGCGACTAAACGCAAGTCGAGAAAAAGCCCGTGGAACCGCCACCGCAGACGGCGATTTGTAAAACTGTTGTCGGACAGCCTCTTTCAGACTCAGGGACGGCCGGTGCGTTCGCGGTGCTTGCAGCCCGGCCAGCAGCAGGGCCGGCGCTGGCCCTCTTCCAGCTCCTCCTGCGTCCGGCGAATGCGGCGCTGGCGGGTCGCCTGTTGCTTGGCGTCCTCGACCCAGCAGATGAACTCGTTACGCGCCAGGGGCGTGATGTCCTTCCAGGCGGCGAGTGCGGTCGAGTTGGCGATCAGTGCGTCGTGCAGGTCCGCAGGCAGCTTGTGCACCACCCCGCCGGGCAATTGCTTAGCGCTCACACGGCCAGATTACGACCCCAGGGAGTACTGCCAGACCAGGCCGTGGTTTGCGTTCATCATCCGGTCGCACTTCATCATGTGTCCGTCGGCGTCGCGCATGGTCGCATGGCGCAGGGAGCACGGGTGGTCCTGGACCGGCGGGTTGGCACTCGCGATACCGAGGCCGAGTGCGGTCAAGCCCGCCGCAATCGACGAAACGAACACCCACCGGATGGCCTGAGTTTTGATGCTGATCGTGGTCGCGCTCATTGGTTGCCCCTCGTCGTGATGCCGCTCGCTGCTGTGTTCAGCATCAGCAGCGGGGCTTGAGGGATCCTCAACGAAGTCTTGGAGCACGCAGCGTCCAAGTTCGGGTGGCCACCCTGGCGGGCATTCCCCCACGTCGAAGTACCCTTTACCTCGCCCAATGACGTCGCCGACCGCGGAGGTGCCCGATGGCCCAGTCCGATTTCGTCCTGTTCAGCGTGGACAATCGCGTCGCACTGATCACCGTCAACGACCCCGATAGGCGCAACGCCCTGACCGGCGAGATATCCACGCAGCTGCGCGCCGCCGTCGAGCAGGCCGAAGCCGATCCCGGCGTACACGCCGTCGTCGTCACCGGGGCGGGTAAGGCGTTTTGCGCCGGCGCCGACCTGAGCGCACTGGGCGCTGCAGGGTCCGGAGCCGCGGAGTCGGGTCTGCAGCAGCTCTACGACGGCTTCATGGCCGTGGGCAGTTGCACGCTGCCCACCATCGCCGCCGTCAACGGCGCTGCGGTCGGCGCGGGCCTGAACTTGGCTCTGGCCGCCGACGTGCGCATCGCCGGGCCCGGCGCACTGTTCGACCCCCGTTTCCAGAAGCTGGGGCTCCACCCAGGCGGCGGAGCGACCTGGATGCTGCAGCGGGCGGTCGGCCCACAAGTCGCCCGCGCGGCCCTACTGTTCGGCATGCGCTTCGACGCCGAATCCGCCGTCCAGCACGGGTTGGCGCTCAGCGTTGCCGAGGATCCCGTCGCCGCGGCATTGGAGCTCGCCGCTGGACCCGCGGCCGCTCCGCGTGAGGTCGTGCTGGCCACCAAGGCCACGATGCGCGCCACCGCCAGCCCAGGGTCGCTGGACAACGAGCACCACCAACTCGCCATGCACACCGAGCTTGGGCCGCAGGTGTCCTCGATCCAGTCACCGGAGTTCGCCGACCGCCTGGCCGCGGCGCGACGCAAGTAGCGCCGCTAGACCCCTGTTTCGCTCACGACGGTGTCAGGCTGGGCCTTGACACGAAACGCAGGGTCCACGCGGCGGATGGCGACGATGAACGTCATGGCAATGAAGGGTGCGAGTGCGCCGTAGATCAATGCGGGAGTTGCCATTTCGGCGCTATTGAGCAGTTGCGGGCTGAGCGCCACGCCCAGCGCCACCACAGTGTTGTGCAGTCCGACTTCGAGGCTGACGGCAGTCGCCTGCGGGGGAGCCAGACGCATCAAGCGCGGCACCAGGTAACCGACGGTCAGGCTGACCGCGCAGAAGGACACGACCGCCCCGCTCAGCACCCCGAAGTTGTGCCATAGCGTCGTTCGCCCCCCGGCGATTGCGGCGACGACGGTGACGATCAGCAGCGCCGCCGCGACTATCTTGACGGGTCTTTGCAGTCGCCGGGCAAGCTCGGGAAAGCGGTGGCGTATCGCGATACCGATCGCCGTAGGGATGAGCACTAGGGCGAACACCATGGCGAACTTGTCCAGCTGTAGCGGGATGAAACGTCCCTCGCCGAGGAACCAGGTCATCGATGCCGCCAAGATCGCGGGCAGGGTAATGACCGACAGCGCAGCGTTGATCGCGGAAAGCGTGAGATTGAGGGCCAGGTCCCCGTTGAACAGATGGCTGAGGATGTTCGCCATCGTCCCGCCCGGGGTGGCGGCCATCAGCATGAGCCCGACCGCCAGATGCGGCTCCAGATGGAAGGCTTCGGCGATCAACAGGCACAGGGTTGGCAGGACCAACGCCTGGCAAACCAGCGCTACGGCCAGCGGCCGCCGCAGTGTGGCGGCCCGCTTGAAGTCGGCCACGGTGAGGGTCAGCCCGAGCGCGAGCATGATGACGGCAGCCACCAGCGGGAAGTACTGGTTGCCCATAACGCTCCACGGTGTCGTCGCGCGGCCGCCGTCGGTTTGATCGGCGCGAATCGTTAGCTTGCCTTATACAGCAACTATCCGCCCGGCATACGACCAGCCGGCGCACATCAAGTAACCGCCCTTCCCACGACAGCAGCGTCCGAATCCCGATACGGCTCGGGCATCGTCGCGCGACCGCGCGGCTGCGGCCTTCCTGCGGAGACGACTCAAAACCCCCCGAAATCCCGAGGACTTCAGGGGGTTTGAGAGTCAGGATGCGTCAGGATGCCGCTTTGATTGTTATCTGGTCGACCTGCGTGAATCCGGGCGGGTTGCCGCAGGCTCCCATGATGTAGGTGTGTGCAGACGTGCCGGCAAGGGAATTTGGATCCCACGCCGTGTGAGTGTTCGTGCCGTAGATGGTGTAACTACCGTCCGGGCAACTGACGTTGCTCATCGTGTCCATGACCCATTGACCATCGACCAACCGGGCTTGGCTGGCGCCCAATCCAGCTTTGATCCAGAGGCATCCGTCACCGCAGGAGTTGACGGCCCAGGTGTTGTCAATGGACTTGCCGCTTGGCGTTGTCACGGTCTCGGTGTAACTGCCGCTCATCGTCGGCGTAGCCCACGCTGTGCCGGCTGACCCGACAGCCAAACCGGCGCAGATAGCGATTGCGGCGAAGCCCCGCGCGATGGTCATGGTCTCGTTCCTTCCGTGGAGCCAGTCAGTGCAGCAAAGCAACTGTTATGTGGTGGATCAAAG
>DASYJS010000301.1:0-10587 GCA_035996225.1 Mycobacterium sp.
CAGCATCACCCGCTCATTGTTCAGCTGCGTTGTGATCAGCCGCCAGCCGCCGTTCTCCTCGCCGACCAGCATCTCGGCGGGCACCCGCACGTCGTTGTAGTACGTGGCATTGGTGTGGTGGGCCCCGTCGGACAGGATGATCGGCGTCCACGAGTACCCGGGATCCTTGGTGTCGACGATCAGGATCGAAATACCTTTGTGCTTAACGGCTTCCGGGTCGGTGCGGCAAGCCAGCCAGATGTAGTCGGCATCATGGGCACCGGTGGTGAAGACCTTTTGACCGTTGACGATGTACTCGTCGCCGTGACGCACGGCGGTGGTCCGCAGCGACGCCAGGTCGGTGCCCGCCTCCGGTTCCGTGTAACCGATCGCGAAGTGCAACTCACCGGCCAGGATCGCCGGCAGAAATTTCTTCTTTTGCAACTCGCTGCCGAACCGCTGCAGCGTCGGGCCGACGGTCTGTAGCGTCACCGCAGGCAGTGGCACATCGGCCCGATGTGCCTCGTTGACGAAGATCGACTGCTCGATCGGCCCGAAGCCGTGGCCGCCGAACTCTTTTGGCCATCCGACGCCGAGCTTGCCGTCCTGGCCCATCCGCCGGATCACCGCGCGGTAAGCGTCGTTGTGACGGTCCGACTCCATTGCTTTCGCCTCGTCGGACGAAATCAGATTCTGAAAGTACTCACGTAGCTCCGTCTGCAGCTGACGCTGCTCCGGAGTCAAATCTATGAACATTGCGCTCCCACCAGGTCGAGGCGATGAGATGACCCGCCCAGCAGCCTGGACAGGTCTTTGATCGTGGAGTAATACCGGTGCATCGGATAGGTGATGTCCATCCCCATGCCGCCGTGCAGGTGGTGGCAGAGCTGCATCACCCGCGGCGCTTGAGACGTCACCCAGTAGCCAAGCACGTCCAGATCCTTGTCGGCATCCCGACCTTCGGACAGCCGCCAGATCACCGACTTGGCCACCAAACCAATGGTGCGCGAAGCGATATAGACCTCAGCGAGCTGCGCGGCCACGGTCTGGAAAGTCGACAACGGCTTGCCGAACTGCTTGCGGTTGGCCACGTAGTCGGCCGTCAACCGCAGCGCGCCGGCCACCAGCCCGTCGGCGTAGGCACCGATCGCCGCCAGCGCGAGCTGGTTGACCCGGTGCGCGGAAGCCCCCGCTAGCACGTCGGAGTCGGGGATCGCGACGCCGTCGAAAGTCACCGCGTATTCGTCGGACGCATTCGACGTCGGCGTCTTGACGAGCCGCACGCCATCGGCTCTCGGCGATACCACGACGACCGCGTTGTCGGCCGTGACGATGATCCACTCGGCTTGTTCGGCATACGCGACACCGACTTTGGTGCCCGAAAGCCGACCACCCGCGAATGTCGTGGCGGGCCGGTCGGGCAGCGCCGCACCGGGTTCGTTGAGCGCCGCGGTCAGCACCCCACCCTTGGCCCCTTTGACTAGGCCGGCAAGGAACCGGTCCTGTTGGTCATCGGATGCCAAATCCACCAACGGCACGACGCCGAAGCCGAGCGTCGCCAGCGCCGGCGTGATGGCACCGTGGCGGCCGGCTTCGGTCAGGACCGTGGCGACCTCGGGAAGACCGACGCCGTCGCCGCCGAGGCGTTCGGGCACCGGCAGCGCCGTCACCCCACCTTCGACCAGAGCTTTCCAGGAGTTGTCCCGGTCGAGTACGGACGTGGCCACATCCGCGACAGCTTGTTGTGTCGCAGTGAGATCGAAGTCCATCAGGAGGTCACCGCGGTGTTGCCGGTGTAGTCGACCTGCCAGTGCTTGATGCCGTTGAGCCAGCCTGACCGTAGCCGCTCGGGCTCGCCAACCGCCTTGAGGTCCGGCATGTGATCGGCGACCGCGTTGAAGATCAAGTTGATGGTCATGCGGGCCAGGTTCGCGCCGATGCAGTAGTGGGCGCCGGTGCCGCCGAAGCCGACGTGGGGATTCGGGTCGCGCAGGATGTTGAAGCTGTGTGGGTCTTCGAACACCTCTTCGTCGAAATTGGCCGACCGGTAGGACATCACCACCCGCTGACCCTGCTTGATCTGCACGCCGGCCAGCTCGGTGTCCTCGTTGGCGGTGCGCTGGAAGGCCGATACCGGAGTGGCCCACCGGATGATCTCGTCGGCCGCGGTCGACGGGCGCTCCTTCTTGTAGAGCTCCCATTGATCGGGGTTGTTCGCCATCGCGATCATGCCGTGGGTGATCGAGTTGCGGGTGGTCTCGTTGCCGGCCACCGCGAGCATCACCACGAAGAAACCGAACTCGTCATCGGAGAGCTTCTCGCCGTCGATGTCGGCCTGGATGAGCGTGGTGACGATGTCGTCGGTGGGGTTCTTGCCCCGTTCGTCGGCCATCGACATGGCGTACATGATCAGTTCCATCGACGACTGCGCGGGATCGACGGTGGCGTACTCGGGGTCGGTTCCGCCGGTCATCTCATTGGACCAGCGGAAGAGCTTGTCGCGGTCGTCCTGGGGAACACCGAGCAGGCTTGCGATGGCTTGCAACGGCAGCTCGCACGAAACCTGCTCGACGAAGTCGCCGGTACCCTCGGAAGCTGCGGTCTTGGCGATGTTCTGGGCGCGCTGGGCCAGTTCGGCTTCCAGCCGCCCGACGGCCCGTGGTGTGAATCCGCGGGAGATGATCTTGCGCAGCCGGGTGTGGTGCGGTGCGTCCATATTGAGCATGACGCTGCGCTGCAGTTCGACTTGCTCGCGCTTCATCTCCGGCGGCCAAGTCGGGATGGCGCCGTTTATCCAGCTCGAGAAGACGTCGCTGCGCTTGGACACCTCCTTGACGTCTGCGTGCTTGGAGGCGATCCAATATCCGTTGTCCTCGAAGCCGCCGGAACCGCCTGGGATGTCGACCCAGTGGATCGGCTCGGCCTGGCGCAGCTCGGCGAGCTCCTCCACGGGCAGCCCGGCGAGGTTGACGTCGGGGTCAAGGAAGTCGAAGTCGGAGGGAATCCTGGGGGGTGCCATGTCTATGCGCTCCTCAATTGCAACGTGTTCTAGTTCCAGTAAAACACGCCTCCACCGCTGATAAAAGCCACCCGGGCATCCTCGCTTGTCAGACTAATGAAACGTGTTCTAGCCTGACGTCATGGGTAACCCGGTCATCGTTGAAGCCACCCGCAGCCCGATCGGCAAGCGGAACGGATGGCTGTCCGGTCTGCATGCAACCGAGTTGCTGGGGGCCACACAGAGAGCTGTCGTGGAGAAGGCCGGCGTCGACGCCGGCTTTGATGCTGGGCAAGTCGAGCAGGTCATCGGCGGCTGCGTGACGCAGTTTGGCGAGCAGTCCAACAACATCACCCGGGTCAGCTGGCTAGTCGCCGGCCTGCCCGAGCACGTCGGCGCGATGACCGTGGATTGCCAGTGTGGCAGCGGCCAGCAGGCCAACGGTCTGATCGCCGGCCTGATCGCAGCGGGTGCCATCGACGTCGGCATCGCCTGCGGCATCGAGGCGATGAGCCGCGTCGGGCTTGGCGCCAACGCCGGCCCCGATCGCGGGATCCTGCGGCCCGCGTCGTGGGACATCGACCTGCCCGATCAGTTCACCGCCGCCGAGCGGATCGCCAAGCGTCGCGGCATCACCCGCGAGGACATCGACCAGTTCGGCTTCGACTCGCAGCGCAAGGCCAAGCAGGCGTGGGCCGAAGGCCGGTTCGACCGCGAGATCAGCGGCATCGAGGCACCCGTGCTCGACCAGCAAAAGCAGCCCACCAGCGACCGTCATGTCGTCACGCGCGACCAGGGCCTGCGGGACACGACGCTGGAGGGCCTTGCATCGCTGAAGCCCGTGCTGGAGGGTGGGATCCACACCGCGGGTACGTCGTCGCAAATCTCCGACGGCGCGGCAGCGGTGTTGTGGATGGACGAGGACAAGGCCAAGGCACTGGGGCTCAAGCCGCGGGCCCGAATCATCAGCCAGGCGCTGGTCGGTGCGGAGCCCTACTACCACTTGGACGGTCCAGTCCAGTCGACGGCGAAGGTGCTGGAGAAGGCCGGAATGAAGATGGGCGACATCGACATCACCGAGATCAACGAGGCGTTTGCGTCGGTGGTGCTGTCCTGGGCGCGGGTGCACAATCCCGACATGAGCAAGGTGAACGTCAACGGCGGTGCGATCGCCCTCGGACACCCGGTGGGCAGCACCGGGAGCCGGTTGATCACCACCGCCCTGCACGAGCTGGAGCGCACCGATCAGAGCACCGCACTGATCACCATGTGCGCCGGCGGCGCGCTGTCCACCGGCACCATCATCGAGCGGATCTAGCGCAAACAGTGCTCGTCTCCGAGGAGAGCCGCGTCGCCGCGGCGCAGGCATACATCGACGCGCTTGTCAGCCATCAGGGTGATGGCGTCCCATTCGCGGTCGGGTGCACCAGGGTCGAGCAGGGGATCAAGAACGGGTTTTCCGGAAATCATCTGCGGCGCAGCCTCAATCGCGGACCCCAGTACCGGTTGCTCGCCGAAACGTCGCCGCCGGACTTTTCCATCACCGGCGACGAGGTGCATGCCGTCTACCAGGTGCTGACGAAGGCGGCGTTCGGTGCCCGGCGCCTGGCCGCGCGGGTTGACGAGACATTCGTGATCCCCGCCGAAAGTCCAAGCGGGCAAGCAGAAATCCACCACATCAAGGTTCGCTTTCAACCATTCATTCAGCAGACCCGGTGACGATGCGGCCCGCGAGGCGGGCTGAGGAGGAGCCGGGCAAATTGAGCACAGAGGTCGAGACGCGTGGAAAAACCGAAATCTCTCAATTCACCTGTGGTTGGCTTCTTCATCAAGTGGATGTCCAAGGGCAATACCTGGATCTACCGGCGCAGCAACGGGAAACTCGGCGGCACGTTCCAGAAGGCTCCGGTCGCGCTGCTGACCACCACCGGCCGCAAGACCGGCGAACCCCGGGTGAGCCCGCTGCTCTATCTGCGCGAGGGCAATCGCGTGCTACTGGTCGCTTCCCGGGGCGGCAGCGATAAGCACCCGCTGTGGTACCTCAACCTCAAGGCCGATCCCAAAGTGACGGTGCAGATTAAAGACGAGGTGCTGCAGTTGCAGGCGCGGGACGCCACTGGTGCGGAGCGCGAAGAGTACTGGCCGAAGTTGGTGGCCATGTATCCGTCATTCGACGACTACAAATCGTGGACCGACCGGGTGATCCCGGTCGTCATCTGCGATCCGGCTTAGCTCGCCGCTACGCGCCGTAGACCGGGACCGGCGGCCGCGAATCGGCCAACAGGTCGGAGACGACGGGCCCCAGCTCGGCGGGATCCCACCTCGCGCCCTTGTCGATCTGCGGCCCATGCGCCCAGCCCTCGGCGACGCGGATCTTGCCGCCCTCGACTTCGAACACCTTGCCGGTGACGTCGCGGGATTCGGCACTACCCAGCCAAACCACCAGCGGCGACACATTTTCCGGCGCCATCGCGTCGAAAGCCTCGTCCTGCGTGGACATCATCTCCGCAAAGACCGTCTCGGTCATGCGGGTCCGGGCTGACGGCGCGATCGCGTTGACCGTGACACCGTAACGACCCATCTCCGCGGCGGCGACCAGCGTCACCGCCGCGATGCCGGCCTTGGCGGCACTGTAGTTGCCCTGCCCGACGCTGCCCTGCAGGCCCGCACCCGAGCTGGTGTTAATGATCCGTGCGTCAACGGCTTTGCCCTCTTTGGACTGTCCGCGCCAATACGACGCGGCGTGGCGCATTGTGGCGAAGTGGCCCTTGAGATGCACGGCGATGACGGCGTCGAACTCTTCCTCGCTGGTGTTGGCCATCATCCGGTCGCGCACGATGCCGGCATTGTTCACCAGGACATCCAGCCCACCGAAGGTGTCGACAGCGGTTTGGACGAGGGCGGCCGCTTGGTCCCAGTCCGCGATGTTGGAGCCGTTGGCGACGGCTTCGCCACCGGCAGCGGCGATCTCGTCGACCACGCCCTGCGCGGCACTACCGCCGCCTGCCGGTGATCCGTCCAGACCCACACCGATGTCGTTGACGACGACGCGCGCACCTTCGGCCGCGAAGGCCAGCGCATGCGCACGACCGATACCGCCGCCCGCCCCGGTGACGATGACCACACGGCCGTCGACCACGCCCATATTTCCTGTCTCCTCTACTTGATCGCGCTGGCGTTCGTTGTGGCCAGATAGTGCGGCGGCTCGCCACCTCCGTGCACCTCTAACGAGGCGCCGCTGATATAGGACGCCGCGTCTGACGCCAAAAATGCTGTGGCCCAACCAATGTCCTGGGGCTTGGCCAGCCGGCCAAGTGGGACATTTTTGGAGATCGCGGCGATCGACTCGGCGTCGCCGTAGAACAGCTCGGCTTGTTCGGTTTCGACCATGCCGACCACGCAGGCGTTCACCCGGACCTTGGGCCCCCATTCCACCGCGAGCGTCTGAGTGAGGCTTTCCAGTCCGGCCTTGGCCGCCCCGTATGCACCGGTGCCCGGGGATGGTCGCCGGCCGCTGAGGCTGCAGATGTTGATGATCGACCCGCCGCCCGGCTGGTCCTGCATCTTGTCGTTGGCGCACTGCGAAACCAGCAGCGCACCAATGAGATTAAGCTCGATGATCTTGCGGTTGAACTTCGGGCTGGACTCCGCCGTCAGCACGAACGGCGAACCCCCGGCGTTGTTGACGACGACGTCGAGCCGACCGTGCCGCTCGACGATCGCGTCGATCAACGCCTTGACCGCTTCCTCGTCCCGGACGTCGCAGGAGTGGAATTCATACGGCAGGCCCTCGACCGCGCGCCTTGCACAAGTGATCACTGTCGCGCCCTGCTCGGCGAAAACCGTGCTGATTCCTGCGCCTACCCCTCGAACGCCGCCCGTGACCAAAACCACCCGCCCGGCTAATCCCAGATTGATAGCGGCGGCTGCTTCGGCGCGAGTCACTGTGCTAGCGTACCAAGCAAGTGCTTGCTTAGGTAGTCGACTACGAGGAAGTGCAATGCCGATCACGTCCACCAGCGCAGAACCGGGCATCGTCGCCGTCACCGTCGACTACCCGCCCGTCAACGCCATCCCGTCGCAAGGCTGGTTCGAACTCGCCGAAGCGATAACGGCGGCCGGCGCGAACCCCGAGACCAGCGCCGTAATCCTGCGCGCCGAAGGCCGCGGATTCAACGCCGGCGTCGACATCAAGGAGATGCAGCGCAGCGAGGGCTTCACCGCGCTGATCGACGCCAACCGGGGTTGCTTCGCGGCCTTCCGCGCGGTCTACGAATGCGCCGTTCCGGTGATCGCGGCGGTGAACGGATTCTGCGTCGGCGGCGGTATCGGCCTGGTCGGCAACGCCGACGTCATCGTGGCCTCCGACGACGCCACCTTCGGGCTGCCCGAAGTGGAACGCGGTGCGCTGGGCGCGGCGACGCACCTGTCGCGACTGGTGCCCCAACACATGATGCGGCGGCTGTTCTTCACCGCAGCCACCGTGGACGCCGCCACCCTGCACCACTTCGGTTCGGTGCACGAGGTCGTGCCCCGCGACCAACTCGACGAGGCCGCCTTACGAGTGGCCCGCGACATCGCCGCCAAAGACACCCGCGTGATCCGCGCGGCCAAAGAGGCGCTGAACTTGATCGACGTCCAACGAGTCAACTCGAGTTACCGTATGGAACAAGGCTTTACGTTCGAACTCAACCTCGCCGGGGTTTCCGACGAGCACCGCGACGCGTTCGCCGGTACGAAGAAGGGCAAGGACGCGTAGCCGCCGATGACGATGCAGAGCGAAGCGATGAGGAGGAGCGGCGCGTAGTGCCCGACAAGAGAACCAGTCTCGACGAAGCCGTCGCGCAGTTGCGCAGCGGCATGACCATTGGCATCGGCGGCTGGGGGTCGCGGCGCAAGCCGATGGCGTTTGTCCGCGCGATGCTGCGCACCGACATCAAAGACCTCACCGTGGTCACCTACGGCGGGCCTGACCTCGGACTGCTCTGCTCGGCGGGCAAGGTCAAGCGCGTCTACTACGGTTTCGTTTCGCTGGACTCACCGCCCTTCTATGACCCGTGGTTCGCCAAAGCCCGCAGCGCAGGGGCGATCGAGGCCCGAGAGATGGACGAGGGCATGCTGCGCTGCGGTCTGCAGGCCGCCGCACAACGGCTACCGTTCCTGCCGATTCGCGCCGGGCTGGGCAGCTCGGTGCTGGACTTCTGGGAGGGCGAGCTGGCGACGGTGACCAGCCCCTACCCGGCGCCCGGCGGGGGGCACGAGACGCTGGTCGCGATGCCGGCACTGCGCCTGGATGCGGCGTTTGTGCACCTCAATCTTGGCGACAGTCAAGGCAATGCGGCCTACACCGGCATCGACCCGTACTTTGACGACCTGTTCCTGATGGCCGCCGAGAAGCGCTACTTGTCCGTTGAGCGCGTGGTATCCACCCAGGAGCTGATCAAGGCGGTGCCGCCGCAGGCGCTGCTGGTGAACCGGATGATGGTCGACGGGGTTGTAGAAGCACCCAATGGAGCCCACTTCACCACCGCCGCACCCGATTACGGCCGGGACGAGAAGTTTCAGCGGCACTATGCCGAGGCGGCCTCGACCGAAGAGGGCTGGCAAAACTTCGTCGGGACCTACCTGTCCGGCGGTGAGGCGGAATATCAGTCCGCGGTAGGCACTTTCGCAGAGGAGGCCTCGAAGTGAGCACTCGCGCCGAAGTGTGTGCGGTCGCCTGCGCCGAGTTGTTCAGGGACGCCGGCGAAATCATGGTCAGCCCGATGGCGAACATGGCCTCGGTCGGCGCGCGGCTGGCCCGGCTGACGTTCTCCCCCGACATCCTGCTGACCGACGGCGAAGCGCAGCTGCTGGCCGACACGCCTGCGCTGGGTGCCTCGGGTGCCGTCGAGGGGTGGATGCCGTTTGGTCGCGTATTCGAGACGCTGGCCTGGGGGCGGCGGCATGTGGTGATGGGCGCCAATCAGGTCGACCGCTTTGGCAATCAGAACCTCTCGGCGTTCGGTCCGCTGCAGCAGCCCACCCGGCAGATGTTCGGGGTACGCGGTGCGCCCGGCAATGCGATCAACCATGCGACCAGTTACTGGGTCGGCAGCCACTCCAAGCGGGTGTTCTGCGAGCAGGTCGATATCGTGTGCGGAGTCGGCTGGGACAATGTCGATGCCGACAATCCGGCGTTCCGCTTTGCCAACACGTATCGGGTGGTGTCGAACCTTGGTGTGTTCGACTTCGGTGGGCCGGACCGGACAATGCGGGCGCTGACCCTGCACCCCGGGGTATCGCCGGAGGACGTCCGCGAAGCGACGTCCTTTGATATCCACGGCCTCGAGGATGCCGAGGAGAGCCGGCTGCCGACCGACGACGAACTGCGCCTGATCCGCGAAACGATCGACCCGAAGTCCTTGCGGGACCGAGAGATACGGTCATGAAGCTACGCACGCCGCTGACCGAGCTGGTCGGCGTCGAGCACCCGGTGGTGCAAACCGGGATGGGCTGGGTGGCCGGAGCGCGGTTGGTGTCGGCGACGGCCAACGCGGGCGGGCTCGGCATCCTGGCGTCGGCCACCATGACGCTGGACGAGCTGGCGACGGCCATCGGCAAGGTCAAGGCCGCCACCGACAAGCCGTTCGGCGTCAACATGCGCGCCGACGCCGCCGACGCCGGCGATCGGGTTGAGTTGATGATCCGCGAGGGCGTGAAGGTGGCGTCGTTCGCGCTGGCGCCCAAACAGGAATTGATCGCTCGGCTCAAAGAGGCTGGGGTGGTCGTTATCCCATCGATCGGGGCGGCCAAACACGCGCGCAAGGTTGCCAGCTGGGGCGCCGACGCGATGATCGTGCAGGGCGGCGAGGGCGGTGGGCACACCGGACCCGTCGCCACCACGCTGCTGTTGCCGTCGGTGCTGGACGCCGTGAAAGATACCGGAATCCCGGTGATCGCGGCGGGCGGGTTCTTCGACGGGCGCGGGCTGGCGGCGGCGCTGTCCTACGGCGCGGCCGGTGTGGCCATGGGCACCCGGTTTCTGCTCACCTCGGATTCGACTGTGCCCGAAGCGGTTAAGCGCCGCTACCTCGAGTCGGCCCTGGACGGCACGGTGGTCACCAAGCGCGTCGACGGCATGCCGCATCGGGTGCTGCGCACCGGTCTTGTCGAGAAGCTGGAAAGCGGTTCGCCGGTAAGGGGACTCACCGCCGCGGTGCGCAATGCCGGGAAATTCAAACATATGTCGCAGATGACCTGGCGATCGATGATCACCGACGGCCTGGCGATGCGCCGCGGCAACGAGATGACCTGGTCGCAGGTGGTGATGGCGGCCAATACTCCAATGCTGCTGAAAGCCGGGCTCGTTGACGGCAACACCGATGCCGGTGTGCTGGCGTCCGGACAGGTTGCGGGCATTCTCGAGGACCTGCCGTCGTGCGCCGAGTTGATCGAGTCGATCGTGCGTGAAGCGATCGAACACCTACAAGCGGCCTCGGCATTCGTGCAGTCCTAGCCCGCGTCGAGTGTGAAGCCACGGCGCCGCGTGTGACGCCACGGCGGGAAATCACCGAAAAACTCGCCCTGAGTGCACACTCAACGCTGCTGCGCAACATTCAACGCGGCGG
>DASYJS010000302.1:0-17415 GCA_035996225.1 Mycobacterium sp.
CGTGGTTACAACACTTACTGTGTCGGCAAGTGGCACCTCACGCCGCTCGAGGAGTGCAGCATGGCCTCGACGAAGCGGCACTGGCCCACCTCGCGTGGTTTCGAGCGGTTCTACGGATTCATGGGCGGCGAGACCGACCAGTGGTATCCCGACCTGGTCTACGACAACCACCCGGTGAACCCGCCTGGCACCCCCGAGGACGGCTACCACCTGTCTAAGGACATCGCCGACAAGACGATCGAATTCATTCGCGATGCCAAGGTGATTGCGCCCGACAAGCCCTGGTTCAGCTATGTGTGCCCCGGCGCCGGGCACGCACCGCACCACGTCTTCACCGAATGGGCCGACAAGTATGCCGGCCGTTTCGACATGGGCTACGAACGCTACCGCGAGGTCGTGCTGGAAAAGCAGAAGTCGATGGGGATCGTGCCGCCCGACACCGAACTGTCCCCGGTCAATCCGTATCTGGATGTCAAGGGGCCCAACGGCGAGCCATGGCCGTTGCAGGACACGGTGCGGCCCTGGGACTCGCTCAACGACGAAGAGAAGAAGCTGTTTTCCCGGATGGCCGAGGTGTTCGCCGGCTTCCTGAGCTACACCGACGCCCAGATCGGTCGCGTCCTGGATTACCTCGACGAGTCCGGCCAGCTGGACGACACCATCATCGTGGTGATCTCCGACAACGGCGCCAGCGGTGAGGGCGGTCCGAACGGATCGGTGAACGAAGGCAAGTTCTTCAACGGGTACATCGACACCGTCGAAGAGAGCATGAAGCTCTTCGACGAGCTCGGCGGGCCGCGGACGTACAACCACTACCCGATCGGGTGGGCGATGGCCTTCAACACGCCCTACAAGCTCTACAAGCGTTACGCCTCGCACGAGGGCGGCATCGCGGACTCGGCAATCATCTCGTGGCCCAACGGAATTGCGGCTCACGGCGAGGTACGCGACAACTACGTCAACGTTTCCGACATCACTCCGACCGTCTACGACCTGCTGAACATGACGCCGCCGGACGCGGTCAAGGGCATTGCGCAGAAGCCGCTGGAAGGTGTGAGTTTCAAAGCGGCCCTTGCAGATTCAGCCGCTGACACCGGAAAGCAGACGCAGTTCTACACCATGCTGGGCACCCGCGGCATCTGGCACGAGGGCTGGTTCGCCAACACTGTGCACGCGGCCTCGCCGGCGGGCTGGGCGCATTTTGACACCGACCGCTGGGAGCTGTTCCGCATCGAGGCAGACCGCAGCCAGTGCCACGACCTGGCCGCCGAACAACCCGACAAGCTGGAAGAGCTTAAGGCGCTGTGGTTTTCGGAGGCCGCCAAATACAACGGGTTGCCGCTGGCCGATCTCAACATGTTGGAAACGCTGACCAGATTCCGGCCCTACTTGGTCGGCGAACGGGAGAGCTACATCTACTATCCCGACTGTGCCGACGTCGGAATCGGCGCCGCCGTCGAGATTCGCGGCCGCTCGTTCGCCGTGCTGGCCGACGTGACCGTCGATACCACCGGCGCGGAAGGCGTGCTGTACAAGCAAGGTGGCGCCCACGGCGGGCACGTGCTGTTCATCCAGGACGGGCGGCTGCACTACGTCTACAACTTCCTCGGCGAGCGCCAGCAGCTGGTTTCCTCCTCGGGCGCGGTGCCGCTGGGCAGGCACCTGCTTGGCGCTCGCTATTCGCTGAAGGGGACGGTGCCGAACACTCACACGCCGTTGGGTGACGTCACTCTCTACATTGACGACGAGGTGGTCGGCACGCTCGCCGACGTGACCAGCCACCCGGGGACGTTCGGTTTGGCGGGGGCCGGCATCACCGTCGGCCGCAACGGCGGTTCCGCAGTATCCAGCCGTTACAAAGCGCCGTTCACCTTCACCGGCGGCACCATCGCGGCGGTCACCATCGACTTGTCCGGCCGGCCCTACGACGACGTGGAAACTGAACTTGCGCTTGCGTTTTCGCGCGACTAAACGGTCACGACGAGCTAGCAGCGTCCCGCTTGCCGCGGCGGGCGTGATCTGTGTGCTGGCATGCGTCGTCGTGGGGTGTGGAAAAACCACGGGCGGCACCCCTATTCGGGCCAGCGCAACGTCGTCGCCGACGAAGACGCCGGCGCCGATGACGTCTGGTGCACCACACCGATCCGACCCGGCGGAGCCGGTGCCCGGCGTCGAGACCACACTGCCCGACCAGATTCCGCCCAACGCCCTGGCGTGCTTGCCGCCGTCCACCGGCAACGGCCGGATGACCACGGCTTCGGTGTCAAATCCGGTGGCCCCCAAGCTCACGGTGCCGCTGCCCGAGGGCTGGAGTTCGGCCCCCGGCACCGGGGATGTGGCATTGACCTCAACGGGGCCCGACGGCTTGTCGGTGCGGGTGACCATCACCGGAACCGACCTCGATCCCGGCGGGGCGTTCCTGCGCTACGGCGCAGATATGCGTACCGCCAAGCCCGGCGTCCGGGACACCGTTGAGGCGGCTCAGTTCTGCGGCTACAGCAGCCAGTTGCTCAGCGGCACCGCCGGTGGGGTCGTGTTCGCCGACCGCATCACCCACATCTGGACGAACACCAAGGCATTTTTGGTGGCCATCCATCTGGAGGGACCCGCGAGTGCGCCCGGGTTCAGCGCGGCGAAAACCACGGTGATGCAGCAATTCGCGGTCGTTATCCCCTGAACAGCCCTGCGCGACTGCTAGCATCTGCCCCGTGCCTGCCGGGAAGGCCTCAAACTACTCGTCCAACTCGTGGTGGTGATTTCTCATGACTGCTGAAGCTCCGCCGTTGCCGCCGTCGAAGCCCGAGTCGCGCGGACGGCAAATCGCGATCGCCTTCGGGATTCTCGTGGCCGTGGTGAGTGTCTACGTCCTATCCCTGATCGCGGTGCACCTATTGGCCAAATCGGCGCCGCCGCTCCCTGCGGTGGATTTCAGCAAGGTCGAGGCCGAGGACAGCGTCGTGCAGGTGAACCTGAGCGAGCTGAAAACCGTGGCGAATCGTCTGACGGTGAATGTGCTTGTCTACCCGAAAGACTCGCTGTACGACAAGAACTTCGGTGTGCTCACGACCGACGCGGCCGTCCGGCTGTATCCCGACAACGACCTCGGCGACCTGCAGTACCCGGTAGGAAAAGCGCCGGGGCAAGTCACCACCACCATCGAGGCGCACGGCGATCCCGGTAACTGGCCGTTCGACTCGTACAAAACGGAGGTCATCGCGGCCGATGTGTTCACCGGAACCGGCCAGAACCGCGAAAAAGCACCCGCCCGTGTGGAAGTGACTGGAAAGCTGGACGGCTGGGACGCCAGCGTCACCCGCGTTCACGACCCCGACGATGCCAATCCCAATGTCCTGGATAATGTAATCATCACGCTGCACCGGGCCAAGGGCCCGCTGATCTTTGATCTCGGCGTCTGCCTGGTCCTTATCGCCCTGCCCGTGTTGGCATTGTGGGTGGCCATTCCGGTGGTGTTGGGAAGGACCTCATTCTTACCGCCGATGACAACGTGGTATGGCGCAATGCTGTTCGCCGTTGTCCCGCTGCGCAACGTCCTGCCAGGCAGCCCACCGTACGGGTCCTGGATCGACCAAGCCGTCGTGCTATGGGTACTGATAGGACTGGTTGCCGCGATGTCCATGTTCCTCATCGGCTGGTGGCGGCAACGAGATCGAAAGACGCCGAAGAAGACCTGATACTCGAAAAGCCTTAGCCCGCATTCCCTATCGGTGCAGAGGTGATGGCGTCGACCGCGCTGAAGACTCGTGATTGGAAGTCGGACGGTAATGGGATGTAGCCGTTCTTGTCGAGATCGACCTGGCCCGGACCGACGGCCGCCTGCAGGAACGCCTTGACCGCCTGACCCACGTCCGCGTTGGGATATTTCGAGCAGACGATCTCGTAGGTGACCATCACGATCGGGTAGACATCGGGCTGGGTGGGGTTGTAAAAGGCCGTGGTATCCAGCACGAGGTCGTTACCTTTGCCGATGATCTTGACATTGGTGATGGTCTTGCCGACGGTGTCGGCGCCAATGCGCACCGGTCGCAACGATTTCCGGCTCGCCGGGGTTTTGATCTGGGCGGCGAACAGTCCTTCCTGCACAGCGAATGACAATTCGTTGTAGGAGATCGCGCCCTCGGTGTTCTTCACCTCCGCCGAGGTGCCGATGTTGCCGCGGGCGCCGGTGCCGACGCCACCATTGAATATCTTGCCGGTGCCCTTATCCCAGGCCCCACCCGCCGCAGCCTGCAGGTAGGCCTGGAAGTGTGCGGTGGTGCCGGAGGGGTCGGCGCGGTAGACGACGTGAATGTTCTCTGGAGGCATCGAGGCATTGAGCGCGGTGATGGCCGGATCATCCCAGCGCGTGATGCTGCCGTTGAAAATCCGGGCCAGCGTTTGCGCGTCGAGCACCAGTGAGTCAATGGCGTTGAGGTTGTAGGTGATACCGATCGGGCCGAATACGACGGGCAAGTTCCAGGCATCGGCGCCGCCGCAGCGCTGTTTGGCGGCCGCGTATTGGTCACCGGCGAGGGGTAGGTCGGACCCGGCGAAATCGGTCCTCCCCGCGAGGAAGTCGGCGACTCCCGCGCCCGAAGCGTTTGCGGTGTAGGAGAGAGTTTGTCCCTTGCAGGCCTTCGAGTACGCATCGACGAATTGCTTCATCGCATTTGCCTGCGCGGTTGAGCCGCTGGCGGTGATGTCTTGTTTGCCGCCGCAATCCACCCTGGATCCGTTGGCGTACGCCAGGGCCGAGTGGGGCTTGCCGCATCCCGAGACCACCAGTGCGGCCGCGGCCAGCAAGCTTAGGGCGGCAGCAGGTCGATTGCGCTTCACGTTGATTGCCTCCTCGGGAACAACAGATGGTGAGACGGCCCTGGGCGGCGGCCGGAGTCTAGCGATGCGGCGTTGTTCATGGCGGCGGTGAACTGGGGTAACCGCGTCAACCGGATCAGGGGCTGGCAGATGTGCACTCCGTCTCCGGCAGCATAGATGTCGGCAGGCTGTTACGCATTGCCTGGACGACCAAGACGGCGCCCGGCGTCGGCGGCGAGCCCGGCGTCGGGGCACATGTCCACCCCGATTTCGACACACGTCGACATTTACAGCTATAGAAGCGACGTGCAAACAAACATCGGATGAATTGAAAGATTGGACTGCGGACCGCGGGTGGCGGCACTCGTACGACAATTTGCGAAAGTGGCATGTCCGCGCGCGATCGGCTGGAGTTGACTAGCATTTGACCTCATGTGGTCTCCGGTTAGCTGGAATCGCCCAGCGAATGTCAATCCGCTGCCAAATGTCCACCAGGAGGTTGACCGATGACGGCCCAAGCCCCGCCAACACACGCGGCGCCACCGCCCAAGGGGAAACGCCGCTCGTTGCTCGGGCTGGGCGTCCTGGTCGCATTCATCGTCGTCTACGGCCTGTCGCTGTTCGGCTTTCATCTGCTGGGCGAATCGGCGGCGCCCCTTAAGGCCCCGGATCTCAACGCCGCCGACGACACCGTCGTTCTGGTACGCCTCGACGAGCTCAAGACCGTCGCCAATCGCCTCGCGGTGAAGGTGCTCGTGTATCCGAAGGAAGAGATGTGGGACTCGCGCCTCGACGTCTTGAAACAGGACACCGCGGTACGCATGGATCCGCCGAATGACCTGGGAGACTTGGTCTATCCGGCGGGGAAGTCGCCGGCGCAGGTCGCCACCACCGTTGACGCGCACGGCGACCCCGAGATCTGGCCGTTCGACTCTTACCAGACGGACACCCTTTCGGCCGACGTGCTCGTCGGGTCCGGCGACGACCGCAAGTACAAACCCGCCCGTGTCGAGGTGGCGGGAAAATTGGAAGGCTGGGACGTCAGCGTTCAACGAGTCGGCGAAGGCGGTCACGAGGCGGGTGGCGGCGACAGCGTGATCGTCACCCTGCACAGGTCCAAGGCCCCGCTGATCTTCGATCTGGGGATCTGCCTGGTCCTCTTCGCCCTAGCCGCCATGGCGTTGGCGGTGGTCATTCCGATGCTGCTCGGTAAGCGGAAGTTCGTGCCTCCGTTCGGCGGGTGGTTCGCCGCGCTGCTCTTCGCGGTCATCCCCATCCGCAACTTCCTGCCCGGAGCGCCGCCACCGGGCGCCTGGATCGACCAGGCTCTGGTGATCTGGGTGCTGATAGCGCTGGTCGGAGCTATGGTCGTCTACATGGTCACCTGGTACCGGCGAACGGACTAACGCGCGGGGCTCAACCCGGTTTGCGCCGCATACCCTGAAGTGGTGCTCACCGAGCTGGTCGACCTACCCGGCGGCACCTTCCGCATGGGGTCGACGAGCTTCTACCCCGAAGAGGCGCCGATCCACACCGTGAACGCGCCTCCTCTCGCGGTGGAACGGCACCCGGTGACCACCGCGCAATTTGCCGAATTCGTCGCGGCCACCGGCTATGTCACGGTTGCCGAGCAACCGATCGACGCGGCGCTGTACCCAGGGGCGGATCCCAACGAGCTACGCGCGGGCGCGATGGTTTTCCGTCCGACGCCGGGCCCCGTCGACCTGCGTGACTGGCGGCAGTGGTGGGACTGGGTGCCGGGCGCGACGTGGCGTCATCCATTCGGACCGGACAGCGACGTCGCGGCCCGGGCCGATCATCCGGTCGTGCAGGTGGCGTATCCGGACGCCGCCGCTTATGCGCGGTGGGCCGGGCGGCGGCTGCCGACGGAGGCCGAGTGGGAGTACGCCGCCCGCGGCGGCAGCACGACACCCTATTCCTGGGGCGACGAGCAGAGTCCCGACGGGCAACTCATGGCCAACACCTGGCAGGGCAGGTTCCCGTACCGCAACGACGGTGCGCTCGGCTGGATCGGAACGTCGCCGGTGGGAAAGTTTCCGCCCAACGCGTTCGGGCTGCGCGACATGATCGGCAACGTCTGGGAGTGGACCGCCACCGAGTTTTCCGCACACCACCGGATCGATCAGCCGCCGAAAGCCTGTTGCACACCGTCGGGACCCGCCGACCCGGGCGTCAGCCAGACGTTGAAGGGCGGTTCGCATCTGTGCGCGCCCGAGTACTGCCACCGCTACCGTCCGGCGGCGCGGTCACCGCAATCGCAGGACACCGCCACCACCCATATCGGGTTTCGCTGCGTGGCCGATCGCGGGTCCGCCGCCGCGCGTTAACGCCGGCTTGCGGGCAGGTGACAAAAGCCCCCGGGACATGGGATTTCGCTGCGCGGTCGGCACGGATGTTCGCTACCATCTGCCCGTGTCGCCCCTGAATGCCGGATTTCGTCAGCGAGTTGCTGGCCGGGACCAATGAGCACCGAAACGCCGCCGACACCGGCACCGACTCCGGCGCCCCCGCAGCCGGACAAGCCGGGGAAATCCGGCGCCCAGGGCAGCGTCGGCTTTCTCAGCAGGCACCGACCGCGCCTCTCCCTCGGCGTGTTCATTCTGGCGGTTGTTATCGGCACCTACGCCTTCTCGCTGTTCGGCGTGCACTATCTGCAGCGATCGGAGGGGCCACTCCCACCGTTGGACCTGAGCCAGGGCGGCGGCAACGACACCATCGTGCAGTTGCGCCTCGACGATCTGAAAACCACCGCGAACCGTCTTAAAGTGGACGTGCTCGTCTATCCTCCAGATTCGTTGTACGACAAGCGATTCGACGTGCTGAACACCGACGTCGCGGTGCGCCTGTATCCGACCAGCGACCTCGGAGATCTGCAATTCCCGGCAGGAAAAGCGCCGGCGCAACTCGAAACCACCATCGAGGCCCACGGCGATCCCGCCAACTGGCCGTTCGACACGTACAAAACCGAGAAAATCTCGGCCGACACTTTGATCGGTGCCGGCGATGGCCGCAAAAAAATACCCGCCCGCGTCGAAGTAACCGGGGGGCTGGATGGCTGGGACGTTGACGTCAATCGCGTCGACGAAACCAGCGGCGTGAACTTGCGCGGTCTCGACGACGCGCAGTTGGTCATCACGATTAAGCGGGCAAAGGGGCCGCTGGTCTTCGACATGTTCATCTGCGTCGTGCTCATCACCCTGCCGACCCTGGCGCTGTTGGTGGCCATCCCGATGGCGCTGGGCAAGAGAAAGTTCGTACCGCCGTTCGGAACGTGGTACGCCGCGATGCTGTTCGCGATCGTCCCGCTGCGCAACATCCTGCCCGGTTCGCCCCCGCCGGGTTCCTGGATCGACCAAGCCATCGTGCAGTGGGTGCTGATCGCCTTGGTGGTGGCGATGAGCCTGTACATTATCTCCTGGGTCCGGCAAGGGGACTGACCCGCGGGCCATCCGTATCGCCGCAGTTGAACGCATGTGGTGGTGCTATGTTCTGAGCTGCCGGCAAACACACTGCTGCCAGATCTGGCCCCGTGTGGGTGCACAGCGTTCCCGCTGCGCAACATCCTTCCCGGCACGCCGGGGAAGGCGCACCGAGGCGGCCGAGATGCGCTCCGCCCGAAATTTGGCGCTGAGCAGGTCGTCACCTAGACTCTAGGGGTTGCCTTGGGCAGACCTCGGCCGGTGCGCGCAAGCGTTACAGGCCCTGCGTGCCCTTCGGTTACAAAGACCGCGCACGTCAGGTTTGTGGTGGGGCTTGCTTTTTGGAGGCTCGCCGAGGCGTTCTCCTGCCGTGCACACGTGAACTCAGTCAGGAGATCGAGTGATTCAGCAGGAATCGCGGCTGAAGGTCGCCGACAACACGGGCGCCAGGGAGATCTTGTGCATCCGGGTGCTCGGCGGTTCGTCGCGACGCTACGCCGGCATCGGTGATGTCATCGTCGCTACCGTCAAGGAGGCTATCCCCGGTGGCAACGTCAAGCGTGGTGAGATCGTCAAGGCCGTCGTGGTGCGCACCGTCAAGGAGCGCCGGCGTCCCGACGGCAGCTACATCAAGTTCGACGAGAACGCCGCGGTAATCATTAAGCCCGACAACGACCCGCGCGGAACCCGCATCTTCGGGCCGGTCGGGCGTGAACTGCGCGAGAAGCGATTCATGAAGATCATCTCGCTGGCTCCGGAGGTTTTGTAGATGAAGGTCCATAAGGGCGACACCGTCCTGGTCATCTCGGGGAAGGACAAGGGCGCCAAAGGCAAAGTGCTGCAGGCTTACCCGGACCGGAATCGGGTGCTGGTCGAGGGCGTCAACCGGATCAAGAAGCACACCGCGATTTCGACCAACCAGCGCGGAGCTCGGTCGGGCGGAATTGTCACCCAGGAAGCGCCGATCCACATCTCCAACGTGATGGTGGTCGACTCGGACGGTTCGCCGACTCGCATCGGCTATCGGGTCGACGAGGAGACCGGGAAGCGCGTCCGTATCTCTAAGCGCAACGGCAAGGACGTCTGATGACCACTGCAGAGAAGGTGCAGCCGCGCCTGAAAGAGCGCTACCGCAACGAGATTCGCGATGCGTTGCACAAAGAATTCGGCTACGGCAACGTCATGCAGATCCCGACCGTGACCAAGGTCGTGGTCAACATGGGCGTCGGCGACGCGGCCCGGGATGCCAAGCTGATCAATGGAGCGGTCAACGACTTGGGGCTGATCACCGGGCAGCGGCCGGAAATCCGCAAGGCCCGCAAGTCCATCGCGCAGTTCAAGCTGCGCGAGGGCATGCCGATCGGCGCCCGGGTGACTTTGCGGGGCGACCGCATGTGGGAGTTCCTCGACCGGCTGACCTCGATCGCACTGCCACGTATTCGCGACTTCCGCGGGCTTTCGCCCAAGCAGTTCGACGGTGTCGGCAACTACACGTTCGGGCTGGCCGAGCAGTCGGTGTTCCACGAGATCGACGTGGACAAGATCGACCGGGTCCGCGGCATGGACATCAACGTCGTCACCTCGGCGACAACCGACGACGAAGGGCGAGCGCTGTTGCGGGCCCTCGGCTTTCCGTTCAAGGAAGAACCTCAAAGGGGAGCATGAGCGATGGCTAAGAAGGCACTGGTTATTAAGGCCAACCGCAAACCCAAGTTCGCGGTGCGCGGCTACACCCGCTGCAACAGGTGCGGCCGCCCGCGCGCGGTGTTCCGCAAATTCGGACTGTGCAGGATCTGCCTGCGCGAGATGGCACATGCGGGCGAGTTGCCCGGCGTGCAGAAGAGCAGCTGGTAACAGGCCGCAGGACATGATCCCTACCACGAAAAGGTGCGCGGCAGGCCCTGACCGGGGAACCGCCGCGAGGAAGGTAACAGACCTGTCATGACAATGACGGACCCGATCGCAGACTTCTTGACACGTCTGCGCAACGCCAATTCGGCGTATCACGACGAGGTGACTTTGCCCCATTCGAAGATCAAGGCGAATATTGCCCAGATCCTCAAGAGGGAGGGTTACATCACCGACTTCCGGACCGAAGATGCTCGGGTCGGCAAGGCGCTGGTGGTCCAGCTCAAGTACGGGCCCAGTCGTGAGCGCAGCATCGCGGGCCTGAAGCGGGTTTCCAAGCCCGGTTTGCGGGTGTACGCGAAATCCACCGGCCTTCCGCGGGTGCTCGGCGGGCTGGGGGTGGCGATCATCTCGACCTCCTCGGGCCTGCTCACCGACCGTCAGGCCGCCAGACAGGGCGTGGGCGGCGAAGTCCTCGCGTTCGTGTGGTGAGGGGGTAACCATGTCGCGCATTGGTAAGAAGCCGATTCCGATTCCCGCGGGAGTCGACGTAACGATCGACGGCCAAAACGTCTCGGTGAAGGGTCCCAAGGGCACCCTCGATCTGATAGTCGCCGAGCCCATCACGGTGGCGCGCAACGAAGACGGTGAGATCGTGGTTAACCGTCCGGACGACGAGCGGCTGAACCGTTCGCTGCACGGGCTGTCGCGCACGCTGGTGGACAACCTGGTCACCGGCGTCACGCAGGGCTACACCACCAACCTGGAGATCTTCGGGGTCGGCTATCGGGTACAGCTCAAAGGCTCCAATCTCGAGTTCGCACTCGGATACAGCCACCCCGTGGTGGTCGAGGCTCCAGACGGCATCACCTTCGCCGTCCAGTCACCGACGAAGTTCACGGTCACCGGGATCGACAAGCAAAAGGTCGGCCAGATTTCGGCGAACATCCGCCGGCTGCGTCGCCCCGACCCGTACAAGGGCAAGGGCGTGCGTTACGAAGGCGAGCAGGTCCGCCGCAAGGTCGGAAAGACAGGTAAGTAGTCATGGCGCAAAGACAAGCTGCCGCAGAGCGGAAGCCAGTGGGGCAGAGCGTGTCCGCAAGTCGCCGGGTCTCTCGGCTGCGTAGGCACGCCCGGCTGCGCAAGAAGCTCTCGGGCACCCCGCTGCGCCCGAGGCTGGTGGTGAACCGGTCCGCGCGGCACATTCACGTGCAACTGGTCAACGACGAGGACGGCACCACGGTGGCTGCCGCCTCGTCCATCGAGGCCGATGTGCGCGGACTGGATGGGGACAAGAAAACCCGCAGCGTGCGAGTCGGTCAATTGATCGCCGAGCGCGCCAAGGCCGCCGGCATCGACAGCGTGGTGTTCGACCGTGGCGGATACAGCTACGGCGGACGGATCGCGGCGCTCGCCGACGCGGCCCGCGAGAACGGATTGAGTTTCTGATGACAACTGGAAGGACCGCATAATGGCGGAGCAGTCCGCTGGGGGGCAAAGCGCCCCGAACAGCCGTGACGGCCGCGATTCTCGCGACTCCCGTGACGGCCGGGGTCGGCGCGACGGCGGCCGTGGCCGCGACCGCGACGGCGAGAAGAGCAATTACCTGGAACGGGTCGTCGCCATCAACCGTGTTTCCAAGGTGGTCAAGGGTGGTCGGCGATTCAGCTTCACCGCCTTGGTCATCGTGGGTGACGGCGCCGGTATGGTCGGTGTCGGCTACGGCAAGGCCAAGGAAGTTCCGGCCGCGATCGCCAAGGGCGTCGAGGAGGCACGCAAGGGCTTCTTCCGCGTCCCGTTGATCGGCGGCACCATCACTCACCCGGTTCAGGGTGAGAAAGCCGCCGGTGTGGTGCTGTTGCGGCCCGCCAGCCCGGGTACCGGTGTGATCGCCGGTGGCGCGGTGCGCGCGGTGCTGGAATGCGCTGGGGTGCACGACATCCTGGCTAAATCGTTGGGCAGCGACAATGCGATCAACGTGGTGCACGCCACCGTCGCCGCGCTCAAGCTGCTGCAGCGTCCCGAGGAGGTGGCGGCACGGCGCGGACTGCCGATCGAGGACGTCGCCCCACCCGCGATGCTGAAGGCGCGGCGAGAAAGTGATGCGCTGGCCGCCAGTGCCGCGCGAGAGAGAACGGCGCAGCAATGAGTCAGCTGAAGATCACCCAGATGCGTGGCACCATCGGCGCACGCTGGAAGCAGCGTGAGAGCCTGCGCACCCTGGGACTGCGACGGATTCGCCATTCGGTGGTCCGCGACGACAACCCTCAGACTCGCGGGCTGATCGCGGTGGTGAGCCACCTCGTCAAGGTGGAGCCGGCCGAAACCGGAGGTAATCCTCCCGGAGGGAAAGCTCGATGACGATCAAATTGCACGACCTGCGCCCTGCGCCCGGGTCGAAAAAGGCTCGCACCCGAGTCGGTCGGGGTGATGGCTCCAAGGGTAAGACCGCCGGCCGCGGTACCAAGGGCACCAAGGCGCGCAAGAACGTGCCGGCGACCTTTGAGGGTGGTCAGATGCCGATCCACATGCGGCTGCCCAAGCTCAAGGGATTCAAGAACCGGTTCCGCACCGAGTACGAGATCGTCAACGTCGGTGACATCAGCCGGCTGTTCCCCGAGGGCGGCGCCATCGGTGTCGCTGAGCTGGTCGCCAAGGGCGCGGTCCGCAAGAACTCGTTGGTGAAGGTCCTCGGCGACGGCGAGTTGACCGTCAAGGTCGACGTGTCCGCGCACAAGTTCAGCGGCAGCGCCCGCGAGAAGATCAGCGCCGCGGGCGGCTCGGCCACCGAGGTTTCCTAACCTCCTGGTTCGGCCTCCCCGTCAATCAGCGCGAGTGCCGTATTGAGCGCGGAACCTAGTGGCGCGCTTCGGTTTTCGCTCTGCTCGGGCATGCCGCGCGAGATTACGATCGATCCCACCATCAAGGTGACGATGCTCCATGCCCGTCGCCGCCGGTCGGACTGTTCGCCGTCGAGTAGTTCGCTGATCCGGTCGATCAGTGCGATCATCTTGCGCTGGTAGGCATCTTTGACGGCCGGTTCGGCGCGGGAAACATCGGCGCTCAAGGCGGGCATCACGCAGCCTTCCGCGGCGTCGAGGCTGTGATCGGTGCTGATGTATTCGTGCAGAAATGCGATCATGTGCGCCCGCGCGTCGGTGTGTGTCATCGCACCCGTGTCCGACACGAACGGTTCGCCCAGCCCCGCCTCGATGACGGCCTCGAGCATTGCCGTCTTGTTCGGGAAGTTCGAATAGAACGCTCCCGACGTGACACCCGCGGCGGCGGCCAGTCCGTCCACGCCGACGCCGTTGAAACCGCTCGTCTTGAGCGAGCGGGTGCCGGCGCGCACCAGGGCGTCGCGTGCGCGTGCCTTCTGATCCTGTGGGTATCTCACTGGTCCTCCCTTCGCGGTTTGACGCTCATGCCATCATAGGATAACGTCCGTTACGATAACGATCGTTATCCAATAATTCCATCCGAAAGGCATTCCAATGGCCAGCACGCAGGCGAAAGAGTTCGCCGACTTCTTCGGCGCTCTGAGCGCGCGGTCCGCCAACCCCAACTTCGACCTGGAAACGGTGCGGGACGTCATCGAGACGATGCATCTCGCCACGAAAGAACCCGAGGGCGTCAGCTACGCCGAAGTGGACGCGGGCGGGGTGGAGGCGCTGTGGTGTATTCCCGTCGACAGCGACCCGGACCGCGTGCTGCTGCACAACCACCTGGGCGGCACCGTCGTCGCATCGATGCACTCCGACCGCAAGGCCGCGGCGCACATCGCGAGGGCGGCGGGCGCGCGATCCCTCGTGCTCAACTTCCGGCGCTCGCCGGAACACAAATTTCCCGCCCAGGTCGAGGATGTGCGCAACGCCTACAACTGGCTGCTGCAGCAGGGCTACCGGCCCGAAAACATTGCCAGCGTTGGGCATTCGGTCGGCGGGAACTTCGCGGTCGGCCTGGCGATCGCCCTGCGGGATGAAGGAGCCGCGCTGCCCGGTGCGATCGTGTCGATTTCCCCGTGGGTCGACCTGACGCTGACAAACGAGACCTACACCAGCAACGCGGATTCCGACAGGCTGCTGTCGCGTCCGCTGGCGGAGTTCTTTCGATCCTCCTGGCTGGACGGAACCGGCGTGAGCCCCGAAGACCCGCGGGTGAGCCTGCTTTTCGCCGACCTGTCCGGGTTGCCACCGATCGCGGTGTTCTGGGGCAGCGACGAACTGCTCGCCGGCGAGGATGAGGAGTTCGCCCGCCGCGCGAAAGCGGCCGGCAACGACGTGCTTTCGCGCGCCGTCGAGGAGGGCCAGCACTCTTTCATCATTGGCGCCGGCTGGGTGCCTGAGGTCGATGAAGCGATCGCCGAGATCGGAACCTGGCTCAAGTCAAAACTGGGGCGCTGATCAGCCCAGCTGCGGAATGACTTCTGCGGCAAGGCGTTCCATCTGCTCGCGGTTTTCGGGTACGTCGAGGCCGACGGGATTGAGCAGCAGCATCTCGGCACCGGCGTCGATCACCTCACGCACCCCGCGGACGACGTCGTCGGGTGTACCCGACACCGGAACCGCGTCGATGCCGGGTATCGCGTCGCCGTAGATGCGATGCAATCCGGCGGAAACCCGTTCGCGGGCGCGTGCCGCGTCGTCGTCGACCATCAGGTAAACGCGTTTTCCGATGGTGAAGTGCGTTGGGTCCTTTTGCTGTTCGTCGAGCTCGCGGCGCACGATGGCGGCCGCTCCGGCGAAGTGCTCTGTCGTTGACGAGCCCGCGCCCAGGAACGAATCACCGAGGCGCACCGCCCTGGCCAAAGCCTTCGGGGCAAGGCCGCCGAACCAGATCGGCGGGTGCGGTCGCTGCACTGGCTTCGGGTTGGAGGGCAGGCCGTCGACGTCTCGGAACCGGCCGTGGAAGGTCACCGTAGGCTCGTCCGACCAGGCCGCCTTCATCAGCTCGAGGCCCTCGGTGAAATACGAGATGAAGTGGTCCTTGTCCACCCCGAAAGCGGCGAATTGGCGGGCGCCGCCGCCGGGTGCCACGCCGACGTCCAGCCTTCCGTGGCTGATCCGGTCGACGGCGGTCACGGACTGGGCCAGCTGCAGCGGCTCGTGCAGCGACGTCACCAGGACCGCGACTCCTAGGCGCAGCCGCTCGGTAAAGGCCGCGCAGTACGCGAGCAGTTCCAGCGGGGCCAGCAGCGGCGCCAGGCCGACGGTCTGCTCGAGCGTCCAGATCCCCTCGAACCCGAGTTCTTCGGCGCGCACCACGTATGAGCGCACCCCAGCCGTGTCGAAGTCGTGGTAGTCGAATTGCGGGATAGCGATCGAGAACCTCACGAACTCACCCTACGGCCGCCAATCGGTACGCTGCAGAGCATGTTCGCGTTTCTGCCTTCTCTGCCTGGTGTCGACGACGTGCGTGCGCTGGCCGGTCGTGTCGATACCGTCCGCCACCACGGTGTACCCAACGGCTGCGTGCTCGAATTGAGCCTGCGTTCGGTGCCGCCCGAGACGGCGGGCTTTGACCCGCTGGCGCTGGTCACCGGGGCGGAGCGACCGATGTCGCTGCGTGAGGCGGTCACCGCTGTCCACCGTGCGGCCGAGGACCCGAGGGTCGCCGGGTTGATCGCCCGCGTGCAGCTCGCGGCATCGCCGCCCGCGGCGGTTCAGGAGCTGCGGGAGGCGATCGCGGCGTTCAGCGCCGTCAAGCCATCGCTGGCCTGGGCCGAGACCTACCCGGGCACCATGTCCTACTACCTGGCTTCGGCATTCACCGAGGTTTGGATGCAGCCGTCGGGCAGCGTCGGGCTGATCGGCTTCGCGAGCAACGCGACCTTCCTTCGTGCCGCGCTCGACAAGGCGGGGATCGACGCCGAGTTTGTCGCCCGAGGTGAATACAAGTCGGCGGCAAACCTTTTCACCGAGGACGGCTTCACCGATGCTCATCGCGAAGCGGTGACCCGGATGCTGAAAAGCCTGCAAGACCAGGTGTGGCACGCGATCGCCGAATCCCGCAACATCGATTCCAGTTCGCTCGATGCGCTTGCCGACCGGGCCCCACTGCTGCGCGACGACGCTGTGGCCTCCGGCCTGGTCGACCAGATCGGCTTCCGCGACCAGGCCCACACCAGGATTGCGGAAATGATTGGTG
The DNA here is from genome assembly GCA_035996225.1 of Mycobacterium sp. GTDB lineage: Bacteria > Actinomycetota > Actinomycetes > Mycobacteriales > Mycobacteriaceae > Mycobacterium. The sequence continues at coordinate 16,248 of DASYJS010000302.1, forward strand.
TGGAAGGTGTTTCAGCGGACGGAGACGGCTCCGAGACCGACCCGGAAAAGCTGGCGCCGCGGTTGAATCTGACGCGCTACGCCGCCGCGGCCCGGTCGAGGTTGGTACCATCGGCGCCGCCGATTCCCGGCCGCCGGCCCAAGCCCACTTTCGCCGTGATCACCCTGCAGGGTCCGATTGTCAACGGGCGTGGTGGACCCCAGTTCCTGCCGTTCGGCAACTCGAGCGTCGGCGGTGACACGATCGCGGCGTCGCTGCGGGAGGCGGCGGGCGACGATTCGGTGTCGGCGATCGTGCTGCGGATCGACAGTCCCGGAGGATCGGTCACCGCCTCAGAGACCATCTGGCGTGAGGTGGCACGGGCCCGCGAACGCGGCAAACCGGTGGTGGCGTCGATGGGCTCGGTGGCCGCCTCCGGCGGTTACTACGCCGCGATGGCCGCCGACGTGATCGTGGCCAATCCGGCGACGATCACCGGCTCGATCGGTGTGATCACCGGGAAGCTGGTGTTCCGGGATCTCAAGGAGCGCCTCGGGGTCGTGTCAGATGCCGTGCGCACCAACGCCAATGCCGACGCCTGGTCGACCGACGTGCCATTCACGGCACAGCAGCGCGCCGATCGGGAGGCCGAGGCGGACTTGATCTATGCCGACTTCGTGCAGCGCGTCGCCGAAGGTCGCAACCTGAGTACCGAGGACGTCGACGCCGTCGCCAAAGGACGGGTGTGGACCGGAGCCGACGCCCTCGAGCGTGGCCTGGTCGACGAACTCGGCGGCCTGCGCACCGCGGTGCGCCGAGCGAAAATCCTGGCCGGGCTGGACGAGGATGCCGAAGTCCGGGTCGCCAGCTTCCCGGGATCCTCGTTGCTTCAGATGGTGCGACCCCGGGCGTCCTCGCAACCGGCCGCCGCGTCGCTGCCGGACGCGCTGGGCGCACTGCTCGGCCGCTCGGTTGCCGCGATCGTGCAAAACCTCGAGCAGGCGGTCAACGGTGCCAGCGTGCTGTGGCTGGGGGAGTCGCGCTTCTAACCGGCCAGCCGGCCGCTGATGAAGATGATCTCGCCGAGCGGGTCGTCGTTCTCCGGCGGGGGGACGTCCATGTTGTGGTGGCCGAACAGCTCCGTGCGCGTCACACTCTCGACGGCCCAGCCCTTGGCGCCCAGATAGTC
>DASYJS010000303.1:0-4269 GCA_035996225.1 Mycobacterium sp.
GCCGAACGCGTGTTCAGACTGGAGGCAAACAGGTGAACGGTGCTCAGGCTCTGATCAACACCCTGGTCGATGGCGGTGTTGACGTGTGCTTCGCCAACCCCGGCACATCGGAGATGCACTTCGTGGCCGCGCTGGACGCCGTTCCGGGAATGCGTGGCGTGCTGGCCCTTTTCGAGGGTGTCGCCACCGGAGCGGCCGACGGATATGCCCGCATCGCCGATCGACCGGCCGTGGTGCTGCTACATCTGGGCCCCGGATTGGGCAACGGCCTGGCCAATCTGCACAACGCGCGCCGGGCGCACGTGCCGATGGTGGTCGTCGTCGGCGACCACGCCACCTATCACAAAAAGTACGACGCCCCACTGGAATCCGATATCGACGCGCTTGCGGGCACTGTGTCGGGATGGGTGCGCCGCACGGGGGCCGCCGCCGACGTCGCGCTCGACGCCGCCGAGGCGATCGCAGCGAGCCTGGCCGGCTCACAGATCTCCACGCTGATCCTGCCCGCCGACGCATCCTGGTCGGATGGCGCCCAGCCAGTGGCCGTGGCGCCTGCGCGGCCGGCGGACGCCGACTCGATGCTGGCGCCCGAGGTGGTGGAGGTGCTGCGATCAGGAGAGCCCACCGTGATCATGGTGGGCGGCGACGCCACCCGCGCCCGCGGGCTGGCCGCGGCGGCGCGGATCGCCGAGGCAACCGGGGCCCGCTGTTTATGCGAGACGTTCCCGACGCGCCTGGAGCGGGGTGCCGGCATCCCCGCCGTCGAGCGGTTGGCCTATTTCGCCGAGGCCGCCGCGGCCCAGCTGGACGGCGCCAAGCATCTGGTGCTGGTCGGCGCCAAATCACCGGTGTCCTTCTTCGCCTACCCGAACATGCCCAGCGATTTGGTTCCGGCCGGCTGCGAGGTGCACGTGCTCGCCGAGCACAGCGGTGCCGCCGACGCGCTCGCGGCACTGGCCGACGAGATCGCGCCCGGAACGGTTGCCCCGGTGGCCGTCGAGTCGCGCCCGCAGTTGCCCACCGGTGTGCTGACCTCCGCGTCGGCGGCCGACGTGATCGGCGCGCTGATGCCCGAACGCGCGATCGTCGTCGACGAGTCGAACACCTCCGGTCTGCTGCTGGCGCAGGCCACCGCCGGGGCGCCGGCCCATGACTGGTTGACCCTGACCGGCGGGGCGATCGGCTATGGCATCCCCGCCGCGGTGGGTGCCGCGGTAGCCGCCCCGGATCGTCCGGTGCTTTGTCTGGAATCCGACGGGTCGGCGATGTACACGATTTCGGGACTGTGGACCCAGGCGCGCGAGAACCTCAACGTGACGACCGTGGTGTACGACAACAGTGCCTACGACATCTTGCGGATCGAGTTGCAACGCGTGGGCGCCGGGTCTGCTCCCGGCCCCAAGGCGCTAGATCTTCTTGACTTATCGCGTCCCACAATGGATTTCGTCAAGATCGCGGAAGGCATGGGGGTACCGGCCCGGCGCGTGAACACCACCGAGGAGTTCGCCGATGCGCTGCGCGACGCGTTTGGCAAACCCGGACCGCATCTGATCGACGCGGTCGTGCCGTCAATCACGGGCTAGACAGCAGCCGATTCGACGGTGTGCGGCGTTCTTTCGCATGTAGCGTCCTCTGGTCCGGCAAATCGGCTATGCACAGCAACACGTTTGCCAACGCTGTCGGCCTGGAAAGAAATGGCGAGTGACCGCCGGGAAGTTCGACGATATCGGCGCGAAGTCGTTCGCGAGCGACACGCCTGGACCACTGGGGCCCGACCATCCGATCATCAGCGCAAATCACGGAAGTAGACCTCACCGAAGGGAATTGGCTCAGCGGGAACGCAACCGTGCCAGGATGGTGGGCTTGCGGGCGAAGTCGATCGATCGCACGCTCCGCGACCGTGTCATCACAGTCGGCAAAGAGTATCTCTTTCGTGAGAGTGCGATGGGCCCACGCTTGCGCACCTTGCGCATCGGACTCCCCCATCGCGGCCATCCAAGCAAGATCGGTCATACCCGCTTCGGTCGCAAACTGCTCCTGCAGACTGCTGCCGAGGGCAGGGATAAAGGCACAGAGGTACACCACGTGCCGTACCGGCCGGCGAGCCGCGACCAACGCGGCCGAGGAACCGTTCATCGAGTGCCCCACCAGCACGACGTCGTCATCGCAACCGTCGATGGCGGCACACACCACGTCGGCATACGTGTCAAACGTTGCCGATCCATCCCCGGCAGGCAGATCCATTGCCACCACAGCGTGTCCGGCCTCCTCGAGCAGTGGGGTCAACAACTCCCAACACCACGCACCGTGCCAGCCGCCGTGCACCAACGCGAACGTCGTCATCGCAGCCCCCCGTCCGTTAAGATCCGGAAATCTAAGTGGCGCAATCAATCCTACGTATCAGGCGGTCACCGTGGCCCACCCCGGCCTGCCATTTTCGAATTCACATCGGTCGTTGTCAACGCGTGCCGAAACCCACGCCGAACCCGGCCCCGATCAATAACGGGCCAGCACCGGAACCCGGCTGATGAGCCAGTCCACCACCGTGTTGACGACGTCGACTCCGCTTTCGAAGCCGCCATCGTGGACTTCGGCCGCCACTGCCACGCCCCACTGCCCCGAAGGAGTGGGCAGGATCCCGAATTGCCGGACCAGGTACTCGCCATTTACTCCCGGCCCCCAACCCCCTTTTGCGGCAGAACCATTGGCGGCCAGCCCCCATCGATGATCGGCTGTGAGGTCGTGCATGAGCTCGATCACGTCCGCCGCGCCGGGGACTAAAGACAACTCCGCAGCAAACCGCGCTTGCCGCTGCAATGTCCATTCCGTTTGGCCAAATGCGGTGTAGCCACGACGAAGCCGACGCGATTCGACCACCGTGGCGGTGTCGCCACCCTCAGCGACGACGCCCTGTACCTTGCGTGCCGCGTCCGCCGGCTCGCCCAGCAGTGACCACAACTGCTCGGACGCGCGATTGTCGGATTCGGTGATGGCCTTGACGACCAGCTCACGGGCACTGAGCCAATCGCTGCGCAGCGCCGCGATCGCCAGGGGTACCTTGATCGTCGACCAGGCGACGCCTGACCACCACCGGCCCAGCGAATAGGTCCGGTCCGGACGGGCGATCGCAACACCAATGTTGGCCGGTACCAGGTCGGAAAGCTGTTCAAAGCTGGCTTCCAGCGCAAGCTCAAGGGGTCGGGACGTCATCGACTTACCGGGGTATCGGCCATACCCGATCATCGCAGTCGACACCTTCGGCCGCCAACTGCCGCTTGAGCACCTTGAACGTCACCGTCCGCGGGAGCTCCGCGCTGATCCTGACGTACGACGGCCACTGTTTGGGCCCCAGGTCGGGCTGCTCGGCCAGGAAGGCCCGAAATTTCTCGGTATCGAACTCCGTACCCGGCGTCACTACCAACGCGGCCATCACCTGGTCGCCGACCACAGGATCGGGGATCGCATACACCGCGACCTCGGCCGCGTCAGGGTATCGCAGCAACACCCGCTCGATCGGGGCGGCGCCAAGATTCTCGCCGTCGACCCGCATCCAATCGCCAAGCCGCCCCGCGAAGTACGCGTATCCGGCCTCATCGCGATAGGCGAGATCGCCGCTGTGGTAGACCCCGCCTGCCATTCGCTCGGCCTCGGCGGCCGCGTCGTTGTAGTAACCCTCGAAACGGCCTGGCCCGGTGGTGTTCACCAACTCGCCGACCATGCCCACCGGGCAGGGTTTGCCGGTGTCGGGATCGACGATCTCGAGCCCTTCAGTCAGCGGCCCCAACGCGCCGGGCGGTGTATCGGGGGTGCGGGCGATCGCAACTCCGCCTTCGGTCGACCCGAACCCGTCCTGAACTGCGCACCCGAATCTGCGCCCGAAACGTTCGATGTCGGCGGGCACACCCTCGTTGCCGTACACCGCCCGTAACGGGTTGTCCGCGTCGTCGGGTTGTTCCGGCGTGGCCAGCACATAGGACAGTGGTTTACCCACGTAGTTGGCGTAGGTGGCGCGGTAACGGCGCACATCCACCAGGAAGTTCGATGCAGAGAACTTACGCCGCAACGCCAATGAGCCTTGGCACGCTGCTGCCACGGCCCAGCCGACCAGAACCGCATTGGAGTGAAACAACGGCATCGACACGTAGCAGACGTCGTCGCGGCCGAGGTCGAACCGCTGTGCCATCATCGATCCGGCGATCGCGACCTTGCCGTGGCTGCACTTCACCGCCTTCGGCTCGCCGCTGGTGCCCGACGTGAAGATCAGCATGA
>DASYJS010000304.1:0-17440 GCA_035996225.1 Mycobacterium sp.
GAACCGCGCAGCACCCCGCCGGCCGCCATGTGCTCGTCGACGGCAGCCACCAGGCGATGGACCCGAGGCGAGTGCCGGTCATCGTGCGTGCGGGCAGCCAACTCGGTCTCCAGGCCGAGCACCACGCCCTGGGAGTAGGTGTACTGGGCGCGGACCAGCGATCCGGCCTTGATGCCGTCGAACACCAGGTGCGTCTCGGGATCGATCAAAGTGCGGTCGATCCAGTCGCCCATCTGCTCGGCGCGCTTGAGGTGGTCCCCGTAGCGGGCCAGAAAGATTCCCGCCGGCCCGTTGCCCGGGGCGTTGAAGAACTGGTCTTGCTTGCGCCACGGAATGCCGCCGCCGTCCTCGGGAACCCATGCGTTGATGAACTGGTCGGCGAGCTTGGGCAGGGCGCGGCTGCGCTGCACGCCGGCTATCCGGGCGGCGCGTTCCAGCGCCAGCGCCAGCCACGCCATGTCGTCGTAATAGCTGTTGGTCCAGCGGAAGTTGTTGCGCAGCCGGTGCGAGCGGACCTGCCGGTTGATCTCGGTGTGCCGCCGCGGCTGTGGGTCGCGCAGCTGCGCGTCGATGAGGCAATCCAGCAGATGTGCCTGCCACCAGTAGTGCCAGGTGCCGAACAGCCGGTCCCGCCGCGTCGCCGGCCAGGCCACCACCCCCAGCTGGGTTCCCGGCAGCTCCCACAGCCGTTTCAGGTGTCGTTGCGCGACAGCGGCTTCGGAGCTGGCCGCCCGGTTGGCCCATAGCTGATCCATACCTGCCGATCCTGCCTCATCCGCGCCACCGGCTGGCCTACTGTGAAATATGCGCTACCGGCAAACCATTTCGGGGACCACGTACGCCTTCGACGGGCTGGTCGACGTGATGGCGAAGGCAACACCGTTGCGCTCCGGTGACCAGCTCGCCGGTTGTGCCGCCGGCTCGGACGCCGAGCGGGCCGCGGCCGCCTGGGCGCTCGCCGACATATCTCTGCCGACGTTTCTCACCGACGTGGTCGTGCCGTATGAGACCGACGAGATCACCCGGCTCATCATCGACAGCCACGACCGCGAGGCGTTGCGCCCGATCGCGCATTTGACCGTGGGCGGCTTTCGCGACTGGCTGCTGGATACGGCGTCCCGCGAGGACAGCGCGGCGCGGATCGCCGCCGTCTCCCCCGGGCTCACCCCGGAAATGGTTGCGGCGGTGTCAAAGATCATGCGCAACCAGGACTTGATCCTGGTGGCCGCCGCCGCGACGGCTACCGCGGCCTTCCGAACCACGATCGGATTGCCGGGCACGCTGGCCACCCGGCTGCAACCCAACCACCCCACCGATGACCCACGCGGGATCGCCGCGGCGATGCTCGACGGTTTGCTGATGGGCTGCGGCGACGCGGTGATCGGTATCAACCCCGCGACCGACTCGCCGCACGCGGCGTCCGACCTGCTGCACCTGCTCGACGATATTCGCCAGCGATTCGCCATTCCCACGCAGTCATGCGTGCTGTGCCACGTAACGACCACCATGGAACTGATCGAGCGGGGCGCGCCCGTCGACCTCGTTTTCCAGTCGATCGCGGGCACCGAGGGTGCCAATGCCGGCTTCGGCACCTCCATCGCGATGCTGAGCGAAGCCAACGAGGCCGCCCGATCGCTGCACCGCGGCACGGTCGGCGACAACGTCATGTATCTGGAGACGGGACAGGGTTCGGCCCTGTCGGCGGGGGCCCACCTCGGCGTCGGAAACAAGCCGGTCGACCAGCAGACGCTGGAGGCGCGGGCCTACGCGGTGGCCCGGACGCTGCAGCCACTGCTGATCGACACCGTGGTCGGATTCATCGGACCGGAGTACCTCTACGACGGTAAGCAGATCATCCGCGCCGGGCTCGAAGACAACTTCTGCGGGAAACTGCTCGGCCTGCCGATGGGGGTAGATGTCTGCTACACCAATCACGCCGAAGCAGACCAGGACGACATGGACACGCTGCTGACCCTGTTGGGCGCGGCGGGCACCGCGTTCGTCATCGCCGTTCCTGGTGCCGACGACATCATGCTCGGCTATCAGAGCCTGTCGTTTCACGATGCCTTATACGTGCGAAAAGTGTTGGGGCTGCGCCCCGCACCCGAATTCGAAGCCTGGTTGGCCAGCCTGGGCATGGCCGATGCCAACGGCCGCATCCTTCCCGTCGACCTCGCGACGTCGCCGCTGCGCGCACTGGCAGCCGGCTGATGAACACCCCAAACCTGCCGGCGGACAACGACATTTGGGCGCCGCTGCGAACCACCACGCAGGCACGCATCGGGCTCGGGCGCGCCGGAAACTCGCTGCCGACCCGGCATGTGCTGGAGTTCCAGGCCGCACACGCCGCGGCGCGCGACGCCGTCCACGACCCGCTCGACATCGACCAACTCGTCGAGCAGCTGCACGACATCGGCATCGATGGGCCGCCGCGGGTTTGCAGCCGGGCGGCCTCGCGCAGCGAGTACCTGCGCCGGCCCGATCTCGGTCGCAGCCCCGCCGACCTGTCGGATCTGCCAAAGACCAAGGCGGACATCGGCTTTGTCCTCGCCGACGGGCTCTCGCCCCGTGCTCTGACCGACCACGCCGCGGGCATGGTCGATGCGCTGGTCCGAGAATTCGACGACCGCTACCGAATTGCCCCGCTGGTCATCGCAACCCAGGCACGCGTCGCGCTCGGGGACCACATCGGTCAAGCCCTCGGCGTCGAGACGGTGCTCGTGCTCATCGGTGAACGCCCGGGGCTCTCGGTCGCCGACAGTCTGGGCATCTACTTGACGCATCGACCGGCGCCGGGGCGCACCGATGCCGACCGCAACTGCATCTCGAACATCCATCCGCCCGACGGCCTCGACTACCCGACGGCCGCTGCGGTCGCCGCCGCGCTCGTCGCCGGGGCACGCAAACTCGGCCACTCGGGCATCGCCCTCAAAGACTCCTCCCGCAGCGGACTGGCCGTCGACGGCGCGCAGAGCAGCTAGGCCGGGTCCCGCGAAATCGAGTGTGCATCCACGGCTTCGGGTGTGCCTCCACGGCTTCGAGCGTGCGGTGATGGCGGGATTTCGGCGATTTTTCCACCCTGGGCGCACACTCAACGCCAAGAACGCACACTCGACGCTGGCGTGGAGCGAGGACGCTAGCGAGGCCGCTGGCGAGGAGCGAGGTTGGGTTACCAGGCGCGGGTGAGGTCTCCGTGCTGCCGGATCCAGGCATGCATCGCGATCCCAGCGGCAACGCCGGCGTTGATGCTGCGGGTCGAGCCGAACTGGGCGATCGACACCGTGATCGCCGCACCCAGCCGGGTATCGCCGGTGATGCCCGGCCCCTCCTGACCGAAAACCAACAGACACTCGCGCGGCAGCGCGGTCTCCTCCAGGCGCGCCGCCCCCGGCACGTTGTCCACCGCGACCACGCTCAGACCTGTGGCGGCCGCGAAATTCAGCAGCTCGGCGGTGCTGTCGTGATGACACAACCGCTGATACCGATCGGTCACCATGGCCCCGCGGCGGTTCCAGCGTCGCCGCCCGACGATGTGCACGGTGTCCACGGCGAACGCGTTGGCGGTGCGCACCACCGAACCGATATTGGCGTCGTGGCCAAAGTTCTCGATCGCGATGTGCAGCGGATGCCTGCGGAGGTCGATGTCGGCGATTATCGCTTCCCGGGTCCAGTACCGGTAAGCGTCGACGACATTGCGAGTGTCGCCGTCGCGCAACAGAACTGGGTCATACCGCGGGTCATCGGGCGGAGCCCCTTCCCAGGGTCCGACGCCGGTGGCGGGTGCTGCCCATTCGGTGGGCCCGGGTTCGCTCATCGCTGCGTCCACACACCGGCGTGGGTACCGACGATCGCCACCGTCGCGTAGAGCAAGGCCTCGTTGATTTCGCCCTGAGTGCACAACGACGCGGCGACGTGCACCGCGTCCAGTGAAGCGTCGGGCAGGATCAGCACCGACGACCCGTACACCGCGCAGGCCGGGTTCATGCCGCGGCCGGGCAGAGTCGGCGAAGCGAGCAGCATCATCGGGCCACCGCGACGGCTGGAGTCGTCGCGGTACCGGTCCGCGATCGCGTCGGCTTCCAGCCCCAGCAGCATGTAGCCGTTGCCGGTGAAGGCCCCTGGGTCACCGAGCTGCGCCTTGGTCACCGGGGTCCCGTCCGCGCGCCAGGCCGACAGGCTGGTGGTCTTGACGACCAGGCCGGTGTCGTTGGCGTTGGTCGGCATCAACCCCACCGGAAACGCCGCCGGATAGGCGGCAGAGGTATCCGCGATCCGGTCCCGTGGCGAGTAGCCGTACACCCCGCGCACCTGACTGCGGTCCTTCAACGGGCCCAGGCACACCGTGCCGGTCAGCCGGCCGGGCGGCGCCGAGAGCGGCGAGGCGATATCGCGCACACTGGCCATCGCGGTGTCGCAGCTGCCCAATCCGGCCGATTCCATCGGATGGGCGAGCGCGCCGTAGAGCCCGAAGCGGATGTCCTCGGGTTTGGCATGCGGCGCTTTCGGATCCGCCGGTGCGGCGTCGACGTCGATCAACACATAGTCGCCGTCCCAGCGCAGGTTCGACACCGCCATGTTCCAGCCCAGCAACGCCAGCGATTCGCCCAGTCGCGCGCCCTGGGCACCGTAGGGCGCAGCGGGATGGTTGGACCCCGAGCAGCCCACCAGGCAGGCGGCCAAGCAGGCGACGATCGCAATGAAAGTGCGCACAGCGATAACGGCCTAGCCCAGCCCCAGATCGGCCAGACCCAGCACGCTGCGATACAGCAGTCCTTCGGCTTGGATGGCCTCGGCGGCACCGGTGGCGCGGTCCACCACGGTGGCCACACCAACCACCTCGGCACCCGCGTCCTGGACGGCGTGCACCGCCGTCAGCGCCGAGCCACCGGTGGTGCTGGTGTCTTCGACCACCAGCACCCGTTGACCGGAAACCTCCGATCCCTCGATAAGACGTTGCAGGCCATGGGCTTTCGCGGACTTGCGCACCACGAAGGCGTCGATCGGGCGCCCGGGCGCGTGCATGATGGCGGTCGCGACCGGATCGGCGCCCAGGGTCAGACCGCCGACGACCGCGTAATCCCAGTCTTCGGTGAGTTCGCGCATCATCGTGCCGATCAGGGCGGAGGCCCGGTGGTGCAAGGTGGCGCGGCGCAGGTCGACGTAGTAGTCGGCCTCCTGGCCCGACGAGAGCGTGACCCGGCCGTGTACCACCGACAGGCGGCGCACCAGCTCGGCCAGCTCCGTACGGTCAGATTCGGACACGGCTTTGTGCACCCTTTATCTGTCTACCGTTGCAGCGCAACAGGTTTCAGTGGTGGTAGTTGGTGGCCTGCTGGCCGTTGCGTCCGGTCGACGGGGGGCGCCGTATGGCTTCGGTGCGGCCGTCATCGCGGTGGGCCGGCTCCGGGGCACGGCGGTTGGCGTCTCCGAGCAGCCCGGCCACATCCTGGCCCGAGCGCCGCGGCGGCAACTCTGCCCGGCCGGCCGGGGCCAACGGACGGCTGGGCGCCGCACTGCGGGGTCCCGCCGGGTCGTCGCTGTCGGCAGGCACCGGCGGCAACACCCGCAATAGGTCGTTGAACTGGCGCACCGTGCGCAGACCCTCGTCCCACTGGGTGCGAGTACTGGAGACCGGCAGGGCGACCAGCGTCCAGTTCTGCTCGTTCCACATGATCTCGGCGCAGTCCGGCGCGGTATGGGCGAAGGTGACCATGCGCCGGTCGCAGGCCCGTCGGGCCGCGTCCAGGTTGGTCGAGTACACCATCCGCGGGCCGATAGCACCCAGTAGCCAAATGTCGCTCTCGCGCGGCTCTTTGAGTCCCTTGAGCCGCAGGTCGACCACGACGTTGGTACCCACCTTGCGGTGCAGCGCGATCACCGTGGCGACTTCCTCGAGATCGAAGATGTACACCGCCTCGCCGCGGATCTGCCCCAGCACGACGTTGTGGGCGGGGACATCCCCCACCGTCGACATCACGCCGCGCTTCCAGCGCTTGAGAATGTCGGTCGATTCGCGCTCGTAGTCGAACCCGTGCGAGCGTGCCCACGATTTACGACGTCTGCTGCGCCCGCGGCGTCTATCGACGTCGACGTACAGCAACACCCCCGCGCCGACGAAGCACAGCGCGGAGAGCGTGAACCATAGGGGGACCATCCCAAGTAGCGTATCTGCTATCAGACCGGAACCGAGAATGCGACCTGGTCACAACCACATTAAGACTCGGGCTCCCGTAGGGTTCCGCGCATGGTCTACCAGGGCTACCAGCTGATTCGCGTCGCCGCTGCTGACGGGGTTTGCCGGGCGACGATCGACAATCCACCGATCAACCTGCTGGATGTGCCGCTGCTCTCGGAGATCGACCGGCTGGCGCGCGAGGTCGCGGCCGACGACGACGTGCGCGTGCTGATCGTCGACTCGGCCGACCCGGAAGTCTTCATCGCGCATGCGGACGTGGGGCTGATCTTGGACTTGCCGCCCGACGACATCGGGCCGCACGACGAGCTGTCGTTGTTCCACGCCGTGACCGAGCAGGTCCGGACGTTACCGAAGGCCACCATCGCCGTCATCGACGGCGTCTGCCGTGGTGGCGGCTGCGAGTTCGCGATGGCGTTCGACATGCGCTTTGCCGCGCTCGGCGCGACCGTCCTGGGTCATCCGGAGCTGGCGGTGGGGATCATCCCGGGCGGTGGCGGCACGCAGCGGCTGCCCCGGCTGGTCGGCCGGGCGCGAGCCCTCGAAGTCATCCTCGGCTGCATGGACATCGACGCCGCGACCGCCGAAGCCTGGGGATACGTGAACCGCGCGCTGCCAGCCGATGAGCTCCGGCGGTTTGTCGACAAGCTGGCCGCCCGCATCGCGTCGTCCCCCGCGGTGGCCGTCGCGAACGCGAAGCGTGCGGTCGACGCCGCCGCAGGCGATTTGGCGACCGGCTTGCGCATCGAGGATCAGCTGTTTCGCGAAACACTCGCGCAGCCGGCCGCCCGCCAGTTGCTGCAGGCAGTGATCGGCGCCGGCGCCCAGACCCGTGACTTCGAGCTGGGCAACCGGCGCCGGAAGAACTAGCCGGATCGTGGCGACCCGCTTCGCCCGGCTGGTCCCGGTTGTGGCGACCCGCTTCGCCCGGCTGGTCCCGGTTGTGGCGACCCGCTTCGCCCGGCTGCGCCGCGCTTGCGATCGCCACGGCCGCGCTCGCGATCGCCACTAACCAAGGATCAGGCCGTCGCCGTCCGGGCTGACGTTGACCGGAATGGTGTCGCCGTCGTGCACGTCGCCGGCGAGCAGCATCTTGGCCAACTGGTCCCCGATAGCTTGCTGAATCAGCCGGCGCAACGGACGCGCGCCGTACACCGGGTCAAACCCGTGCTGCGCCAGCCAATTCTTGGCCGGCAACGACACCTCCAGCACCAGCCGCCGCTGGGCCAGCCGTTTGGCCAGCTGCTCGAGCTGGATGTCGACGATCTGCACCAGCTGCTCGGGGTCCAGGCCCTCGAAGATCAGCACGTCATCGAGCCGGTTGATGAACTCGGGCTTGAACGCCGATCGCACCGCCGCCATCACCTGCTCCTCGCTGCCGCCCGAACCGAGGTTCGACGTCAGGATCAGGATCGTGTTGCGGAAGTCGACCGTGCGGCCCTGTCCGTCGGTCAGACGGCCCTCGTCGAGCACCTGCAGCAGCACGTCGAACACGTCCGGGTGAGCCTTTTCGACCTCGTCGAACAGCACGACGGTGTAGGGCCGCCTCCGCACCGCCTCGGTCAGCTGGCCACCCTGGTCGTAACCGACGTAGCCGGGCGGCGCGCCCACCAGTCGGGCCACCGAGTGCTTCTCGCCGTATTCGCTCATGTCGATGCGAACCATCGCCCGCTCGTCGTCGAACAAGAACTCCGCCAGCGCTTTTGCCAGCTCCGTCTTGCCGACGCCGGTGGGACCGAGAAACAGAAACGATCCGGTCGGCCGGTTGGGGTCGGCTACCCCGGCCCGGGTGCGGCGCACCGCGTCGGAGACGGCCTGGACGGCCTTCTTCTGTCCGACCACGCGCTTGCCCAGCTCGTCTTCCATCCGCAGCAGCTTGGCGGTCTCGCCTTCCAGCAGCCGTCCGGCCGGGATGCCCGTCCATGCCGACACCACATCGGCGATGTCGTCGGGACCGACCTCCTCCTTGAGCATCACATTCTCCCGGGCCGCAGCCTGCGGCAGCGCCGCGTCGAGCTTCTTCTCCACTTCGGGGATGCGCCCGTATCGCAGCTCGGCCGCCTTGGCCAGGTCGCCGTCGCGCTCGGCGCGCTCGGACTCACCGCGCAGCGTGTCCAGCTGCTCCTTAAGTTCACGGACGACGTCGATGGCGTTCTTCTCGTTCTGCCAGCGGGCGGTCAGCTCGGCCAGCTTCTCCTTGTGATCGGCCAACTCGGCGCGCAGCTTCTCCAGCCGCTCCTTGGATGCCTCGTCTTCTTCCTTAGCCAGCGCCATCTCTTCGATCTCGAGCCGGCGCACCAGCCGCTCGACCTCGTCGATCTCGACGGGTCGCGAGTCGATCTCCATCCGCAGCCGGCTGGCCGACTCGTCGACCAGGTCAATGGCCTTATCGGGAAGGAAGCGGGCGGTGATGTAGCGGTCGGACAGCGTGGCCGCGGCCACCAGCGCGGAGTCGGTGATGCGCACACCGTGGTGCACCTCGTAACGGTCCTTCAGCCCGCGCAGGATGCCGACGGTGTCATCCACCGACGGCTCGCCGACGAACACCTGCTGGAAGCGGCGCTCCAGTGCGGCGTCCTTCTCGATGTATTTGCGGTACTCGTCGAGCGTGGTGGCACCGACCAGCCGCAGTTCGCCGCGGGCCAGCATGGGCTTGATCATGTTGCCGGCGTCCATCGCCGATTCACCGGTCGCGCCGGCGCCGACGATGGTGTGCAGCTCGTCGATGAACGTGATGATCTGCCCGGCGGAGTTCTTGATGTCGTCGAGCACGGCCTTGAGCCGCTCCTCGAACTCGCCACGGTACTTAGCGCCGGCCACCATCGACCCGAGATCCAGGCTGACGACGGTCTTGTCGCGCAGGCTCTCCGGCACGTCGCCGGCGATGATGCGCTGGGCCAGGCCCTCGACGATCGCGGTCTTGCCGACGCCGGGCTCGCCGATCAGCACCGGGTTGTTCTTGGTACGACGGGAGAGCACCTGCACGACGCGGCGAATCTCGTTGTCCCGCCCGATAACCGGATCGAGTTCGCCCTCGCGGGCCCGGGCGGTCAGGTCGGTGGAGTACTTCTCCAGCGCCTGGTAGGTGGCCTCGGGGTCGGCGCTGGTGACCCGGGCGCTGCCGCGGACCTTGACGAACGCCTCCCGCAACGCCTGCGGGGATGCGCCGTGCCCGGTGAGCAGTTTGGCCACGTCGGAGTCGCCGGTGGCCAGGCCCACCATCAGGTGTTCGGTGGAGACGTATTCGTCGTCCATCTCGGTGGCCAACTGCTGAGCGGTGGTTATCGCGGCCAGCGATTCGCGGGCCAACGGCGGCTGCGAGCTGGCGCCGCTAACCTGGGGCAACCGGTCGAGCAGGTGCTCGGCTTCGGTGCGAATGGTCGCGGGCTCGACGCCGACAGCCTCTAGCAGCGGCGCGGCGATACCGTCGTTCTGCGTCAGCAGCGCCAACAACAGATGCGCGGGCCTGATCTCGGGGTTTCCAGCAGCCGAGGCCGCCTGAAGGGCCGATGTCAGGGCCGCCTGCGTTTTGGTGGTCGGGTTGAAAGAGTCCACGACACCTCCGTTCGGGTACGTAGGGAAAATGCTTGTCGCGTTATTCAACGCCGTCAAGGTTGAGTCTGTTCCGCTCAAGTTTATCTTTTGTGGAAGCATTTTGCCTAATGGGATCCGTCGACCCCGGTCTCGCGCCGCCGCCGCGCAGGATTCCGGTTGCTTTCCGGCTGGCCGAGGTGCTGCCGTTTCGCTGGCGGTACGTGTGGACGCTCTTCATGGTCGCGATTGCACCGATCGCGCTGTGGATCCAGCTGCCCGAGGCCTTCGCCGCGGCGGCGGTGCTCACCCTGGCCGGGGTCTATGCCGCGCAACTGTGGGGCGCGCGTAGCCGGATCGGATTACTCAAGTGGGGCCGGGTCGCAACCGTCACGGACACCGAAACAATCTCGCGTGCAACGTATTACAGCGGAACAACCTGGTACAACGTCAACCTTCCGATGGCACGCGGATGGACCGTCACGCGGCAGCGCTGGAGCGGCCCCAACACCAAGACCAAGGTGTCCTACACGCTCGACGGCCACCGGGGAGACCTCGTGGTGCGCGGGCGCGAATACGCCGACGGGGTGATCCTGGCCGACGAGCGCAACCCGGCACGGGCCCGTTGCGTGACCGCTTTTGCCTATGACCTCGACCGCGACGAGACCGGCAACTGGGTCGGTAAGCTGCGCGGACGCCTGCGGGTGGGGATGGCCTGCTGGTTGGTCATCGTGATCGGCTGGCTCGTCCTGGCCGGCCTGGCGGCCACCGGGTCGCGAACGACGCCCACGGGCGACAGCCCTGCCGCGCCCGTGCCGCAGGCGGGCACGTTGCAGGTCAGCGGGACGCGAACAACGAAAATGGTCCCCTGCAACGGGGGTTACCTTTCGGTGACCGGAGTGGACAACACCGTGACGGTCACCGGCCACTGCACCAGCGTCAGCGTCTCCGGCAAGGGAAATCGCGTCACGATCGACAGCACGGACGCGATCAGCAGCTCGGGCACGAGCAACGTAGTCATCTACCACTGGGGCTCGCCGCAGATCGCCAACGCGGGAACGTCGAACACCGTCCAGCAGGGCTGACGCGGGCGCTGTCTACCTGGGCGAGCTTAGAATCGGGCTCCGTGGGCTTAGAGGACTCCGATGCGTTGCGGGTGCTGCGCGACGCCTTCGCCCCGGACGACTCGGGCGCCGGGAGCGAACTCGTCCACCGCTTCTACGCCCACTGGTTTGCCCTCGACGTCTCGGTACGCGACCTGTTTCCACCCGAAATGGGTGCTCAGCGAGCCGCTTTCGGCCGCGCAGTGCACTGGGTTTACGACGAGCTGGTAGCCCAGCGGGCCCAGGAGCCGGTGGCCTTTCTTGCCCAGCTCGGCCGGGATCACCGCAAATACGGTGTGCTGCCAACCCATTACGAGTCGCTGCGGCGGGCGTTGCATGCGACGCTGCGCACTCACCTGGGCGACGCCTGGACCGACGCCGTCGACGACGCGGCCGATCAGTCGCTCAACCTGATCACCGGGGTGATGAGCGGTGCCGCCGATGCCGAACAAGGACCCGCCTGGTGGGACGGCACCGTGGTCGAACACCATCGGGTTTCGCGCGACCTCGCGGTCGTTCGGCTGCGACTGGACCGCCCGATGCACTATCACCCCGGTCAGTACGTCACCGTCCACGTACCGCAATGCCCGCGCCGCTGGCGATTTCTCAGCCCCGCCATTCCGGCCGACCCGGAGGGCGGGATCGAGTTTCACGTCCGCCAGGTTCCCGGCGGCCTGGTCAGCACTGCCATCGTCAACGAGAGCCGAGCGGGTGACCGGTGGCGGTTATCCAGCCCGCACGGTGGCCTGCACGTTGACCGCGGTGGCGGCGACATCCTGATGGTGGCCGGCAGCACGGGCCTGGCACCGCTGCGGGCGCTGCTCATGGACCTCAGCCGCTACGCCGAAAACCCACGAGTGCATTTGTTCTTCGGCGCACGCTACCGCTGCGAGCTCTACGACCTGCCCACGCTGTGGCAGGTCGCGACGCACAACCCCTGGCTGTCGGTCTCGCCAGTGTCGGAATACAACAGCGACCCCGCATGGGCCGCCGACTACCCGGACGTGACGCCGCCGCGTGGCCTGCACGTCCACCAAACCGGTCAGCTACCCGACGTGGTGACCAGATACGGCGGTTGGGGCGACCGGCAGATTCTGATCTGCGGCGGGCCGGCTATGGTCCGCGCCACCAAGGCCGCCCTGATCGCCAAAGGTGCCCCGCCGGAGTGTATTCAGCACGACCCTTTGTCACGCTAGGCCGGCTTATCCGGGCTAGGCCCGGTGGCGGCGACCCGCAGCGCCCGGCTGCGCCGCGCTTACGATCGCCGCTAGTCCCGATGGCGGCGACCCGCAGCGCCCGGCTGCGCCGCGCTTGCGATCGCCGCTAGGCTGACCGCGTGCACGTCGTCACCCTGCGCGACCCGTCATCATCGTTAGCCGCGCAGTTCGTGCCGG
Organism: Mycobacterium sp.; assembly: GCA_035996225.1. GTDB lineage: Bacteria > Actinomycetota > Actinomycetes > Mycobacteriales > Mycobacteriaceae > Mycobacterium. The sequence goes on from DASYJS010000304.1 coordinate 12,222, forward strand.
ACGGGGGCATGATCGGCACCTCGCTGACCGACTCCGGAGTGGAGTTGCTTGGTCAGCGGCGCGGACTGGATGCCTACCTCGAAGCCGGCAAGACGATGGGCATACCGATTCTGTATCCCTGGGCAAATCGACTGGGCAGCAACACTTATACCGCCGAGAACGTGACCGTCGAGCTGACGCCGGGTGAAAACGGGGTGCGTGCGGATCCCAACGGGCTGCCCATCCACGGCACCCTGGCCGCCTATCCGGGCTGGCGAGTGGTGGCCGAGTCGGGCAATGAGCTGACCGCCGAACTGGACTTCGGTGCCGAGCAGCGGCTGCTCGCCAGCTTCCCGTATCCGCACCTGCTGACGGTGTCGGTGCGGCTGGCCGAACGGGCACTGACGGTGCGCACCACCGTCACCGCGACCGGCGACACCGCGGTCCCGGTGTGCTTCGGTTTTCATCCCTACCTGCAGGTGCCGGAGGCGGCACGGCGCGGGTGGGTCATCGAGACTCCGGCGCTGCGGCATTTGAGGCTCGACGAAAAGGGTCTGCCCACCGGGGAAACGCAGTCGCAGCCGGCCAAGAAAGAGCCATTGGGCGACAACACTTTTGACGACGCCTACGACCAGGTGGCCGATGGCGCGGTGTTCGCGGTGTCCGGCGGCGGACGCCGCCTAGGTGTGCACTTCGAGCAGGGGTATTCGGCGGCCCAGATCTTCGCGCCGCCCGGCGAGGACGTGGTGTGCTTCGAGCCGATGACCGCGCCGACCGATGCGCTGAGCCGCGGTGGCTACCGCAGCGCGCGTCCCGGCGAGCCGGCGGTTTCGGTGTTTTCGATCCGGGTCTGAGCTAGCGCCGCTTGCGCGGTTGCCACACCACCAGCGCGGTGCTCTTGGGCACCACCGCAAGATCACGACGCTGGTTGGCGCGCAAAATAGCTATCTCCTCGGCCATTTCCTTCAGGCGCGACTGCAGCGCCTCGACCTGGTTTGTCAGCTCGATGACGCGCTTGATGCCGGCGAGATTGACGCCCTCGTCCTGCGAAAGTCGCTGGACCTCACGCAGCAGATCCACGTCGTGCTGCGAATAACGCCGCCCACCACCGGAAGTGCGGCGCGGGGTGACCAGCCCGAGGCGATCATAGGTACGCAACGTCTGTGCGTGCATGCCGGCCAGTTCGGCGGCCACCGAGATCAGGAACGTCCGGGCATCTTCTTTCGGGTGCTTCGCCATCAGCGATTACCCGTCCATCCTGCCCGCGGGTTGAACCCACTGGACCGCTCGGCCTCCGCATACGCCTCCAGTGCCTCCTGCGCAGCGCCTTCCAGGTTCGGCGGCACAGCGACTTTCACGGTGACCAGCAAGTCCCCGCTACCGCCGCTACGCTTGGGCACACCACGGCCGCGAACCCGCAGGATGCGGCCGTCGGTGGTGCCTTTGGGCACCCGGACACCGACCTTACCGTCCAGCGTGGGCACCGAAAGTGTTGATCCCAAAGCTAATTCGCTGAAGCTCACCGGAACGGTCACGGTGAGGTCGTCGCCGTCGCGGCCGAAAATCTTGTCCGGCCGCACATGCACCGTCACGTACAGGTCACCCGAGGGGGCACCCCGCAACCCGGCCTCACCTTGCCCGGGCAGCCGGATCCGTTGTCCGTCTTCAACACCCGGCGGTATGCGCACGTTGATGGTGCGGGTGCGGGTGGTGACGCCGGTACCCTTGCACTCGTCGCAGGGGTGCTCGATGATCGAGCCGCTGCCCCGGCAGTCGGTGCACGGCTCGGAGAATCCGAACGCCCCCTGGTTGCTGCTGACCACACCGGAGCCGTTACAGGTGGGACACACCTTCGGGCTGGTGCCCGGACGCGCGCCGCTGCCATGGCAATTGGTGCATGGTGCCGGGCTGGTCAGCCGCAGCGGCATCGCGACGCCTTGGGCGGCCTCGACGAAATCCAGCTGGGTCTCGGTTTCCAGATCGTTGCCGCGTCGCGGCCGGCTGGGACGAGCACTCGCGCCGCGTCCGAACAAGCCGCCGAAGAGGTCACCGATGTTGTTGCCCCCGCTGCGGCCTGCGGCATCGAACAAATCGTTGAGGTTGAACTCGGCGCCGTCACCGCCTACGCCGAAGCCGCTGAAGCCACTTGTGTCGAACCGTCGACCGCCAAGGCCACCGCCGGCGAACAGCCGGCGGGTTTCGTCGTACTCCTTGCGCTTAGCCACATCGGAGAGCACGTTATGTGCCTCCGACACCGCTTTGAACCGTTCACCGGCGGCAGGGTTGTCGGGATTCGCATCCGGATGCAGGTCACGCGCCAACTTGCGATAGGCGCGTTTGATCTCTTCGGGGCTGGCGTCGGAGGAGACGCCCAGCTCCTTGTAGAAGTCCTTTTCGACCCATTCACGCTGAGCCATCTCGCGTCACCCCCTTCCACCTTTCGCTATTCCTGTTGTGCTGATTCTGTGCCCTAATTACCAGAGGTGTCGGCGTTATCGTTCGTGTCGGCCGGTTCGGTTTCGGCCGCGCCTTCGGCTTCGACGGCGGGAGCGGCTTCTGCACTGTCGCCCGCGACCGTGTCGACGACGCCAACCAGGGCGTGACGCAGGACGTTATCGCCCAACTTGTAGCCCTCGCGCATGACGGTGCCGATCACGGGTTTTGAGCCCTGGCCGCCATCACCCTCGTGCTGGACGGCTTCGTGCAGTACCGGGTCGAAATCTTCACCGTCGGCACCGAACGCCACCAGACCGAGCCCGGTCAGTGCGCTCATCAGCTTGTCGGCGACCGACTTCAGCGGGCCCGACTCCAGATCACCGTGCTTGCGCGCGCGATCGAGATCGTCTAGCACGCCCAGCAATTGGCTGACGACGGTGGCCTTGGCCCGATCCGCCGCGGCCTGCTGGTCGCGCAGCGCCCGCTTCCGGTAGTTGGCGAAGTCGGCCTGCACCCGCTGCAGATCGGCGGTCAGCTCGGCAACCTTGCCATCGCCTCGCTCCGTCGTGGAACCCGCCGGGGCGGTCCCTCCCGGCGCCCCTTCTGCTTGGGGGCCGGGTGGGACATGCCGTACTTCTCCGGTCTCGGGATCAATCCGCCGCTTGTCGGTCACGGTCACCGGTTCCTGCGGATTGCCTTCGGTCACTTGGACTCCCGGTCGTCGTCGTCGACCACCTCCGCGTCCACGACATCATCAGCGGAGCCGGATGAGCCGCCGGACTCGGGGCCGCCGGGCTGCGGCCCGGCCGCCTGGGTGGCTTCGTAGATCGCCTGACCCAGCGCCTGAGACTCCTGTCCCAGCTTCTCCATCGCCGACTTGATCGCGGAGATGTCGGTGCCGCCCAGCGCCGACTTGGCCTCGGCCACCGCGGCATCAACCTTGTTCAGGGTGTCCTCGGGAACCTGCGAACCGCCTTCGGCCTCACGCTGCTCGGTGACGAACTTCTCCGTCTGGTAGACGAGCGTTTCGGCCTGGTTGCGAACGTCGGCCTCTTCGCGGCGCTTACGGTCCTCGTCGGCGTGCGCCTCGGCGTCCTTGATCATCCGGTCGATCTCCTCCTTGGACAGGCCGGAGCCCTCCTGGATTTTGATCGTGTTCTCCTTGCCGGTGCCCTTGTCCTTGGCTGTGACGTGCACGATGCCGTTGGCGTCGATGTCGAAGGTGACCTCGACCTGGGGCACGCCGCGCGGAGCCGGCGGCAGGCCGGTCAGCTCGAAGGAGCCGAGCAGCTTGTTGTGTGCCGCGATCTCACGCTCGCCCTGGTAGACCTGGATCTGCACCGACGGCTGATTGTCATCGGCCGTGGTGAAGGTCTCCGAGCGCTTCGTCGGAATCGTGGTGTTGCGCTCGATGAGCTTGGTCATCACGCCGCCCTTGGTTTCGATACCGAGGCTCAGCGGCGTGACATCAAGCAGCAGAACGTCTTTCACCTCACCCTTGAGGACTCCAGCTTGGAGAGCCGCTCCGACCGCTACAACTTCATCGGGGTTGACACCCTTGTTGGGCTCCTGGCCGCCGGTCATCTCCTTGACCAGATCCGACACCGCGGGCATCCGGGTGGAACCGCCGACCAGCACCACGTGGTCGATATCGGAGACCGGGATTCCGGCGTCCTTGATGACCGACTGGAAGGGCGCACGGGTGCGGTCCAGCAGATCCTGGGTGATCTTCTGGAACTCGGCACGGGTCAGCTGCTCGTCGAGGAACAGCGGGTTCTTGTCCGCGTCGACAGTGATGTAAGGCAAATTGATCGAGGTGCTCTGGCTGGAACTCAGCTCGATCTTGGCCTTCTCGGCGGCCTCACGCAGCCGTTGCATCGCCATCTTGTCCTTGGTCAGGTCAATTCCGCTGGTGCCCTTGAACTTGTCGACGAGCCATTCGACAACGCGGTCATCCCAGTCGTCCCCACCAAGGTGATTGTCACCACTGGTGGCGCGGACCTCGACCACACCCTCGCCGATCTCGAGCAGCGAGACGTCGAAGGTGCCGCCGCCGAGGTCGAAGACCAGGATGGTCTGTTCCTTCTCACCCTTGTCCAGGCCGTAGGCCAATGCCGCGGCGGTCGGTTCGTTGACGATGCGCAGCACGTTCAGACCGGCGATTTGGCCGGCTTCCTTGGTCGCCTGACGCTGGGCGTCGTTGAAGTACGCGGGCACGGTGATCACCGCGTCGGCGATGTCCTCACCCAGGTACGCTTCGGCGTCTCGCTTCAGCTTCATCAGCACGCGGGCGCTGATCTCCTGGGCGGTGTATTTCTTGTCGTCGATCTCCACCGACCAGTCGGTGCCCATATGCCGCTTCACCGAACGAATGGTCCGGTCGACGTTGGTCACCGCCTGGTTTTTGGCGGGCTGGCCGACGAGCACCTCGCCGTTGCGAGCGAAGGCGACGACGGACGGGGTGGTCCGTGAGCCCTCCGAGTTGGCGACGACAACTGGGTCGCCACCCTCGAGAACTGCGACGACGGAGTTGGTGGTCCCGAGGTCGATACCGACCGCACGAGCCATAGTGGTTCCTCCTGATTGAGTAGAGCTTCTTCTTTTTGGTGGCACTATGCTGAGTGAACCTCGCTCAAGCCTGCCCCGGGGGGTGTTGGCCTGTCAACCCAGCATTGAGTCTGGGTCACTCAACTTATCGATCATGCTAACGATTGGTGTCGGGAGCTTGTTCCCGGGGGGCTTACGATTTCTTTGACGGACTTGGTTCCGCCGGTGACCAGGCGAGACGGCGGCAATCTCATATT
>DASYJS010000305.1:0-38496 GCA_035996225.1 Mycobacterium sp.
CCCGATGCACCGGCTGCACCCACAACCTGGCCAGCAGGCCGGACTCCCGTTCTGCCGGCAAAGCCACGCCGACGCCGATGGTGCCGAAAATCGCGCCGCCGACCGCGCACATCGGTACCAATCCTTCCAGGCTGTCGTGCCCGGTGACCGCCAGAACGGCTTTGCCGATCAGCAATTTGTAGAGGATGAGCAGCAGGGTCGGAAACACCAGCGCTTGCACCGCGACGACCGGGTCGCGCCGCCAGCGGCGCAGCAGCCGCCCTGTCTCCGAAAGGCTTTGCCCGACGAACGCTGTCGGCGATGTCATACGCGAAATCACCTGTGGTGCAGCTCTATTCGTCGCCAAACGGGGCGCCGCACACGCATCGTTAGGCAGCCGGGCAGCGCGGGGCGACCTGACTCTGGGCCGGGCCGGGCCGGAAAGTCTTGCGCCGTAGCGTCGCTGCATCCGCAGCGCGAGCCCACCGAACAGCGCCAGCGACCCCAGGCACCATGCCAACGTTGCCGCCAGATCCTCACCGGTGACGCGACCGACAGCGAGTCCGCGCAACGTCTCGGTGACCTGCGACACCGGCTGGTAGCGGACGAACGGGCCGAGCCATGCCGGAAACGATTGCGCCGGAGCGATGCCGGTGGACAGCAGCACGAGCACCAGTTGGGGGAGGAGCAGTACTTGGCTGGACGATTCGACGGAGCCGACCCGGGAGCCGAGCGCGTCCGCGCCCAAGCACACGGCCATCGCGAACGCCACGACGATCACCACGAACAGGACCGCGTCGCCCGAGCCGCCGGCCATCCGAAAGCTAAACAGCCGCGCGACCGCGACGGCGGCGACCAGCGCAATCGCGGCACGTATCAAGCAATAGAGCATCCGTGCGGCTAGCGGCAGCACCGCGGGAATCGGCTGAGTGCGAAGCCGAGATCCAAAGCCGGACAGCCGATCTCGTGCTGCGCGGTCGGCTGTGGTCATTGCGCCGAACAGCATCGCCTGCACGATGACCACCGGAAGGACGTACTGCGGGTAGGTCATCGGGCCTGGGTCGATGAGGGTGCCTAATACCAAGGTGAACCCAAGGAAGCAGCCCACGGGTGCCAGCACCGCGAAAAGCAGGTCGGCATCGCGCCGGGCGCCCGACATCGTCCGCCAGGTCAGCGCCCCCAGGGCACTCAGATAGAGACCCCCGGCGGTAGCAGAACGGGGATGCATCAGGCAACGGTGTGCGGCCCGGCGCCGTCGCACACGTGGGTGAACTCGGCACGCATCGTGTCGACGTAGCGCCGGACTGACCTGCGGGCCAGGGCGGTGCCAGGGTAGGCGACCACCAATTGCGTTTTGTCGCGCATCCGATTGACCCACATGCACACCGTCTCCGACAGCCGGTTGTCACCCCAGATGCCGGCACGCAGACCGTCGAAGTCGTCGCCGAAAGGCAGCTTGCGAATGTCGATGTAGGACAACATCGGGACGGGACGCTCCGGAACTTCGATGCCACCCGACGATCGGTTCAGTGTCTCGAGCAGGTGATAGAACGGCACCGCACCGAGGGCGGTGTTCGTGTCGAAGGACGCCTGGGCGGCCATGACGACCTCGTCGAATGACGCGCCGGCAGTGGGGATCGCCAACGGAATGAAACTGGCCAACCAACCGACGGTGAGGGCGTGGGCGGGGTTGCGACGGTTGTCGAACGGTGTGAGTCCGAAGTAGGTGGCGGCGCCGGTCAATCGACGCTCGGCCAGGGCGGCGCAGGCGAACACACCACCGCTGAATCGCGCGCCCGCCGCGCGGCACACCGCTTCGAAGCGTCGGCCCTGATCCTCGTCGATCAGGTCGAACACGTCGATGGCCCCCGGCGTATCCGGGGTCGCGTCGCCCAGTTCCAGTGGGAACCTCGGCAACACACCGTTGTTCGCCGCGAGAAAGGCCCGCCAGGACTGGATTTCGGTTGATTCTTCATCCAGGCTTGCGGTGTACGCACGCTGATTCGCGCTGTACTCGCGATGGCTCGCCGCGGGTATCGGCGTCGCTCCCGCACCCTGCAACGCGCTGAAGTACATCGTCTGTATGTCGAGGAAGATCACACCGGCCGACATTCCATCGGCGCGCAGGTGGTCGATGGCGATAAAGACGGTGAACCGGTCCTCGCCCTGAACGATCCCGAAGGTGAAGCAATCCCATTGCAACGGATCGGGCGTGTCGAGAAGCAATTTTCGGATCTCGGGCGGGGTCATCCTGCCGAGATCCGTTGGCGCCAAGGTGATGATGCCCGGCTCGGCAATGACGTAGCGGTGGATTTTGCCGTTGTCGCGGAAGGCAAACCGGTCGTGGTAGGTGTCATGTCGCCGCACGTGGCTATTCACGGCGTGCGTCATCGCATCGATATCGCAAGTGCCCGCGATCTCCCAGGTTCCAATGCACAAACGTGGGATATCGCGGCCGCGGCCGACTTGGTGCCGGTAATACTGAAGATGATGCGACTGCTGGTAACTCACCGGGGCGGGGTGGGATTGGGCTTCGGCTGCGGACGCATGAGTCGTCGCCGTGGGACACCAGGACACAACGGTGCCCTCGGCTGTCCAGTCGTCAACCGTACCCAAGAACATGCTCCCCACCCTTCGTGCGACAACGAGCGACGTCACCCCAACCCCGAATGACCATAACGTGACCGCGCCTGTGTTGCCGGGTGGCGTGGGGCATCGAGTGAACGCCTGCTGAACAGGACCCAGTGACTGCTTTACGGCGAGGTGCGTCAGCTACTTGGGAAAGTCGCAAACTCACAGTGATCTAAGCGGAGTGCAGGAGCGCCGAGTCCCGGGATCCTGCACGTACCAACCCTTCCTGACCACGGAGATCCCGTTCGGATCATCCTGTACTCGAAGCCAGCAGCGCGCTGCGGCCCCGGTCACACCCAGCAAAGTGGTCCCGGGCGCGACAATAAAAGCAGCATGAATTTGGCCGGCCGATCGTCTGCCGGGGGTCGTTAGGGCCGCCGGCTGCCCGAGCGCCGTGCCGAGGCTTGTGCAGGGTAGTCGACAACCACGCGCCCGCTTCAGGCCTCGCAGGACATCCCCCAAGGCCTGGACCGAAGCAAGGTGGGCGTACGGCTGCTCGCCGCCGACCACTCAGCGGCGCAGATCTCCTAACGCGACAACGGAGCCGACCGTAAACCCGACGCGGCGTCCCACACCACCGTCGTCACCGTCGGCGCCGGGGCTGGTCCACTCCACCTGGGCGGTGCCGGTCAGCTGCAGGCTGGCACCGGTTGCGAAGTCGACGAACAACAGGGCAGCCTCGTCGTCGACCGCCAGGTTGCCGAAGCTGTTGAACATGTTGTTGCCCGGGTAATCCGGCCACCACAGCCGGTTGGGGGAGTCGACTCGGACGAATCCGGCAGGACCTCCGCGATGCGACGCATCGCTGCCTCGGTTGGGATGGGTTGTGCCCAGGAAGAATGTGTCGGAAGCCTCGATCATCGCCCGGTCGACCGCACTCAAAGATGTTGCTTGCCTTGACGTTTCAGAGGTGGCAACGACCGAGACGACGTTGACGTCGCGCCGGTGGATGTACTGGGGGCAGTTCCCGTACGCCTGGTCGACGCGCACCGTCATGCCCCCGGTGTCGCTCGCGACGAGGCTGCCGTTGATGCGCATTCTGCGCCGGGCGGCGAACTCGATCGCGACTAACCCGACCTGTTGGCCGGTGGGCATCCGGTGCAGGGGATCACCCTCACGCGGGACGGCAGAAATCTGCAAAATGTCGTCGGCGCCGCGCAGGAACCCCGGCTGCCCCGACAAGGGGGAGATCCACAGCACCCCCGCACCGTCACGCCCGGTCAACGAGGCAAACCGCTGCTTTGTTAGGAATTGCGCAGCGCCCGCCGATAAGCGGTTCGCGCCGAGCATGTTTTCCAGCCGTTTTGCGGCAGCTTCGACGCCAGCTCGGCGTTGAATCGCCACTTCACCTTCGTGAAACCCTGTTACTGCCACGGCCTAATAACACCGGCGGAGCTTCAGAACTTCCTGTTTAGTGCCTCCGGGGCTTGTGGTTGCTCACCGCATCGTGGATCAGCAGTCCCAACAAAGCAGCCACGCCCAGCGGCACGTACAGCCTGAAGTCGGGTGATGCGTGATCGTAGAGCGCGATGTAGGCGATAGTTACAAGCGCCACCAAGGTGAGCAGAATGCCGCGGTTAATCTTCTCCGTGCTCATTCTTCGACCTAACTTTTCGGTCGGCAATGCGCCGCGAATATAAGCATAAACCTGTCAACTAGATTTCTCACCGCCATATTTCGCGCGCCACGAAAATGACGCGGATTGCGCGACAAAATCGTGGCGATTCTGCAACCCAGGAACGAATCACGGCGTCGACCGATGATCTCGACGAAAGCCGCCACACTTCCCGGGCGGGCCGGGCCGAAGCTCTACGCTTGCGCCATGGCACCGACGCCGCGCCCGCGCCGATCCGCTCTCTACCTTCCCGGTAATAAAGATCGAGCACTCGACAAGGGAAAATCACTACCGGCTGACGTGTTGATTTTCGACCTCGAGGATGCGGTTGGCCCCGATGCCAAAACCGATTCCAGAGCGAGGGTGTGCGGCGCGATCTCGTCAGACGGTTATCGGCCTCGCGAGATTGTGGTGCGCATCAACGGCGCAGGCACCGACTGGCACGACGACGATCTGGCCGCGGTGGCTAAATCGGCCGCCGACGGGATGCTGGTGCCGAAGGTGGAGACCGGAACAGAGGTCCAGGCCCTGGCCGCCGCGCTCGACGTGCTCGATGCGCCGCAGTCGTTGCAGCTGTGGGCGATGATCGAGACGCCCCGGGCCATCTTGCGGGTGGAGGAGATCGCCTCGGCCAGCGATCGGTTGACGGTGCTGGTCGTAGGTACCAACGACCTCGTGAACGATCTGCATGGCCTGCACGTACCCGGACGTGTGCCCGTTGCGCCCGCGTTGTCGCTTGCCGTGTTGGGTGCCAGGGCTGCGGGGAAGGTCATCTTGGACGGTGTGTTCAACACCATCGCCGACGAAGCCGGTTTTAGGGCCGAGGCGCAGCAAGGCCGTGAGATGGGTTTCGACGGCAAAACTCTGATCCATCCGTCCCAGGTTGCCCCGGCGAATGAAGTGTTTGGCCCCTCGGAGAAGGAGCTGGCCGATGCCCGCAAGATCGTCTCGGCGTACGAGCAGGCCCAGGCCGCAGGCAACAGCGTCATCACCGTCGATGGCCGCATGATCGAGAGCCTGCACGTGCGCGATGCACAGCGGATCCTCGCCCTCGCTGACCTCATCTCCGAACTGGAATCCCAATGACCGTCCGCCCGAGCCCATTCCGGGCCGACCTCCTGCAAGGGAAGGTGGCGCTGGTAACCGGTGGGGCAACAGGGCTCGGTCTCGAGATCGCCCGGGTATTTGGCAACCACGGCGCTCGCGTGGTTATCTGCAGCCGAAAGGAACCCAATCTTCAAGCTGCGGTTAGGGCGTTGCGGGAAGAGGGGATTGAGGCGGTCTACGGCGTCTGCGACGTCCGCCGCCATGACGAGGTCACAGCCATCGTCGAGGAACTGTTGGCCACCTTCGGTCGACTCGACGTCGTCGTCAACAATGCCGCCGGAAACTTCCCCGCCCCCATCAGCGACCTCAGCCCTAACGGATTCAAAGCGGTGGTCGACATCGACCTACTCGGAACATTCAACGTATCCAAAGCGGCGTACGACCTTTGGCTGCGCGATCACGGCGGCGCCGTGGTGAACATCAGCGCGGCGATCCAGTACCGCGGCATGGCGCTGCAAGCGCACGTCGTTTCGGCCAAGGCCGGCGTCGACGCGTTCAGCCGTGCCTGCGCGATCGAATGGGGGCCCGACGGGATTCGGGTCAATGTCGTTGCCCCCGGGGCGATGTCGGGCACCGAGGGGGTCAGGAGAATCGCCGGCGACGACCAGCACCGCGCCATCCAGAATCCGCTGCGCCGTCCCGGCTCGACCACCGAGATTGCCGAGACGGTGCTATTCCTGGTCAGCGACGCCGCGTCGTATGTGACCGGAGCCGTGCTGGTTGTCGACGGCGGCGGTTGGTTGACGTCCAGCGGTGTGCCGGATTTGCCGGGCTACCACTGACGCTGCCCGCCGGGCCGATTAGGTATTTGGGCCGATTCGGATTATTCTTGCGCGCGGCTCATTGTCGACTCAGGAAAAGCAGATGCTTATTCAGCCCACTCTGCGACGGGCACAATCGAAGCGCAGCGTTCAGCGTGTGACGCTCCCGAAGATCGGTCAGTGCTTCGACATCGAAGTCACTCGCGAGACCGATGGGTGGCTCATCCGGATCCCCGAGATCGCGGCGGTGGCCCACGCCGGCCGCCGATCGACGATCGAGTTGGTGGCGCGGGAATGCATCGCCGCCCGCACGGGCATCCCCGTGGGTTACATCATCGTCTATGTCGCACAAGAGATCAGCTAGCGTAGGGCCGATTTCGCTCCTCCTCGCTGGCGTCCCTAGTGGCTGCGCCCGTGGAGCTTTTTCAGCGATCGCACCAGTCCGGCCTCGATCAACTTGTCGTTGCCATCGGAGATGAAGTGGTGGACCCGCTTCTCGAGTAGGGCACGCATCAACGGGTTGAACACCTCGTAGGTCTCGCGGAAGTAGACGCGGGTCTTGCCGCCTCCGAGATCCTCTAGCCGGGTCCAGCCCGAGGCTTTGGACCATAGTGGCTTACCGATGGCGTCGTACCGCCACGACACCGGGCGCTGGGCCTCGGTGATCCATTCCCAGGACTGGGCCTTGCCGCCCGTGAGCAGATACTTCGGCACGGGAAAGTAGCAGTGCCGGACCAGCCCGTTGCCCTGCTCGTCGCCGGGGTGGAGGATCTCGATCTTCACCGTGTCGGTCTCGATGCCCGCCCGGGTTTGCTTCCACATCACGTCCCACACCTCTTCGGGCGTGCCGTCGACGACGAAATCAAATCTGTGGTCCTGCACAGTGTCTCCTCTATTCGTGCCGCAGTTGCGACTTCAGCACCTTGCCGCCGGGGTTACGCGGCAGTGCCGCAAGGTAATGGACTCGCCGGGGCACCTTGTAGTCGGCGAGGCGCTCGCTGGCAAAGCCCTGGAGGTCGGCGGTCGATAGTGTGGCCCCCGGTCGCACGACGACGTAGGCGGCGATGTCCTCACCCAGCACCTCGTGCGGAATGCCGACCACGGCGGCCTCGACCACGTCCGGGTGGGCCTGCAGGACCGCCTCGACGTCGTCCGCGTAGATGTTCATCCCCCCTCGCACGACCATCTCCTTCTTGCGCCCGACGATGAAGAGATAGCCGTCGGCGTCGAGGCGGCCGAGGTCCCCGGTGTGCAACCAGCCGCCCTCCCACATGCGCGCGGTCACCTCGGGGTTGCGGTAGTACTCGCGGTGTCCGCCGGGGTTGCGGGTGATGACTTCTCCGATCTCCCCGGCGGGCAGGACCTCTCCCTGGTCGTCGACGATTCGCACTTCCACCGGCGGCGTGGGTCGCCCGACGGCTCCGGGGCGGGTGCGGGCGCCCTCGGGGTCCATCGTGAAGGTGGCATGCCCGCCTTCGGTCATGCCGTAGCTGTTCAGAACGGCGGCTCCGGGCAAGCGGGCCTGCAGGCGCTCCACGGTGTCCGGGGAGAGCGGGGCGCTGCCCAGGATGAGCCGCTTGAGGCTCGAGAGGTCGGCCGAGTCGAACGTCTCGTGGTGGATCAGAAGTCGGGCCATGGCCGGCACCACAAAGGCGATGACCGGCCGCTCGTGCTCGACGATGTCGAGCCATCGCCCGGCGTCGAATTTGGGCAGGTACAACACCGTCATGCCGGCCTTCATCGGGTTGTAGATGAAGCCGATGCCGGCGAAGGTGAACACCGGAGTGGCGCTCAGCCACTTCAATCCGTTCCAGGACGGCAGGATGTTGGGGAGCATGGCGATGTTGCCGTGACGCACGGCAACGCCTTTCGGTAGGCCCGTCGTCCCGGACGTGTACATGACGTCGGCCAGGTCGGTCTCGTCGATGGGTACCTGGATGGGCGAGGCGTCCGCGCTCTTCACGTCCTCGAGGTCGGCGAACCGGCCGTGCTCCGACGGGCCGACGGTGGCCACGACGGCCAACGACGGCAGCGACCCCGACAGCGGGGCAACGGCGACCTCGAACGCGCCGCTGCAGACGACCGCGGCGACCTCAGCATGCTCGAGGATGGACCGCATTTCGGGCGGCGACAGCCGGTTGTTCATCGGCACCGAGACGGCGCCGATCTTGTGGACCGCGCTGTAGGTGACGATGAAGTCGAGGATCTGCTCGGCCTCGAGGTCGATGGCGACCAGGTCCCCTTTGCGGACGCCCTTGGCCTGCAGGCCGTGGGCCAACCGGTTCGACTCGGTCTCCCAGCGCCCGAACGTGATCGACGACTCGTCACCCAGGTTCCGGTACGCGACCTCGTCCGGGTAGGCCGACGCCATCAGTCGCAGCTGGTCGGGCAGCAGGTCAGCCACGGGCCTGTTTTTCGAGCAGGCGCTCGGCGGTGCCGCCCAGGAAGTCGGCCATGGGCCCCTCGTCCAGGGCCAGCGAACGCGCGGCGGCCAGGGCTTTTTCCATCGGCAGGAAGGGGTGATCCGAGGCGAACAGCACCCGGCCCCTGCCGCGTCGCGACCCCATGAACTTGATCAGCGAGGGATGCATGTACTTGGCCAGGAAGGCCGAGTTCGAGAGGTACAGATTGGGCCATTTGAGCATGTACTCGATGAGCAGCTCCTCGAATGGGTGGCCCATGTGCGCGCCGATGACGACCAGTTCGGGGAAGTCGATCAGCACGTCCTCGAGCAGTACCGGGTCCTGGCAGCGGGACCTGACCCTCGGTCCGGGGATGCCGATGTTGATCGACACGGGTAGGCCCAGCTCTTCGCAGGTGGCGTAGACGGGGTAGTACAGCGCGTGGTTGAGGGGGTATTGGTCGACCAGCGGCGACACCCGCACGAGGTCGACGGTTCCTTCGGCGGCCCGTCGGCGGACGGCCATGCTCTGCTGCCTGGGCCGGTCCGGGCGGTCGACCGAGGTGGCCAGATACAACCGGTCGCGTCGCTCGGCGGCGAAGGCCAAGGTGTCGTCGTCGACCCTGGACAGCGGGGTGCTCAGGACCGCCCGGTCAACGCCGACCCGGTCCATCTCGGCCACCAGATCGAGCGGCGTCATTCCTTCCCGCACGTCGACGCCGAAGAACCCCTCGACCGAGCCGAATCCCGACTTTCCCAAGAATGCGGCGGCGGCTTCCTTGGACAGCGAATTCACCCAGAGGTCGATGACCATGTGTCCTCCTCGGATCGGGGGCCATCGCGGAGCGTACCGCCGGGCATTGGGTCGAAATGACAAAGCCGGGCATTACAAAGCAACGTCCCCGCGTAACCTCAGCCTCATGCCGATTGCGATCACTGCTGAACACCAGGACCTGGCCGACTCGGTGCGGTCACTGGTGGCACGGACGGTGCTGCCCGAGATGCTCCATCAAGCGATGGAAACACCGATTGCCACGCCGCCGCCGTATTGGCGGGCCGCCGCGGATCAGGGCCTGCACGGGCTGCACCTAGCGGAATCCGTTGGCGGGCAAGGGTTCGGCATCCTCGAGCTGGCGGTGGTCTTGGCCGAGTTCGGCCGCGGTGCCGTGCCAGGCCCGTTCGTCCCGTCGGCGATCGCCAGCGCCCTGATCTCGGCCCACGATCCGGACTCGAAGCTGCTCTTCGACCTGGCGTCGGGCGCGACGATCGCCGTGTACGCGTTGGAGTCCTCGCTAACGGCCACCCGACGCGGCGATGTGCTCGTGGTCCGGGGCGAAGCGCGTTCGGTGGCCGCGGCCGCACAGGCGACGTTGCTGGTGTTGCCGGTGTCCACCGACATCGGCACCGTATGGACGGTGCTCGACGCCGGCCAGCTCGACGTCGAGCAGATCGTGAGCGTGGACCCGCTGCGGCCGGTCGCCCATGTTCGCGCGAGCGACGTGGAGGTCGGCCAGGACCGCGTGCTGAGCAACCTGAGCGTCGACGCCGCGCAGGCCATCGTGTCCACGCTGCTGTCGGCCGAGGCCATCGGCGTTGCGCGCTGGGCCACCGACACGGCGTCGGCCTATGCCAAGATCCGCGAGCAGTTCGGCCGGCCGATCGGTCAGTTCCAGGCGATCAAGCACAAGTGTGCCGAGATGATGGCCCGCACCGAGCGGGCAACCGCCGCGGTATGGGACGCCGCCCGCGCCATCAGTGAAGGGATCGAAAAGCCGCAATCCGCAGCACAATTCGCCGCTGCCGTAGCAGCGACGCTAGCTCCGGCCGCTGCCCAGAGCTGCACTCAAGATTGCATCCAGGTGCACGGCGGCATCGGCTTCACCTGGGAGCACGACACGGGCATCTACTACCGTCGGGCGCTCGGGCTCGCCGCCGCGTTCGGCCGCGCCGCCGACTATCACCTGCGGGTCGTCCGCACCGCTACCACCACCGGCGTGCGCAAGCTCGACCTCGACCTCGACCCAGAGACCGAGAAGCTGCGCGACGAGATCCGCACCGAAGTCGCTGCCCTGAAAGAGATTCCGGCCGATCAGCGTACGGACGCGATCGTTGAGGGCGGCTGGGTGATGCCGTATCTGCCCAAACCATGGGGCCGCTCGGCCACCCCCGTCGAGCAGATCATCACCGCACAGGAATTCAGCGCCGGCCGGGTCCGGCGCCCAATGCTCGGCATCGCCAGCTTTCTGGTCCCGTCCATTGTTGCGTTCGGCAGTGAGGAGCAGAAGCAGCGCTTCCTGCCGCCGACGCTGCGCGGTGAAATGATGTGGTGCCAGCTGTTTTCCGAACCCGGCGCCGGCTCGGACCTGGCCGGTTTGTCCACCAAGGCCGTCAAGGTCGACGGCGGCTGGCGAATCACCGGCCAGAAGATCTGGACCACTCTCGCGCAGTACGCGCAGTGGGGTGCGCTGCTGGCGCGAACAGAGCCAAGCGCTCCAAAACACAATGGCATCACCTACTTCCTGCTGGACATGGCCAGCGAAGGCGTCACGGTGCGGCCGTTGCGCGAGCTCACCGGTAACGAATTCTTCAACGAAGTGTTTATCGATGACGTGTTTGTGCCGGACGGCCTGGTGCTCGGTGAGGTCAATCGTGGCTGGGAAGTCAGTCGCAACACCCTGACCGCGGAGCGAGTGACCATCGGCAGCGCCGAGAACCCGAACCTCGCCAGCCTGGACCGTCTGGTCGAACTCATGCGCGACGGTCAGTTCGACCAGATTGCGCAGAGCCGCGCGGGCCAGCTGATGGCCGAGGGCCACGCGGCCAAGGTGCTCAACATGCGCTCGACGCTGCTTACGCTGGCCGGTGGTGACGCACTCCCGTCGGCCGCGATATCCAAGCTGCTCTCGATGCGCACCGCCCAGGACTACGCCGAATTCGGGTTGGGGTCGTTCGGCGTCGACGGAGCAATCGGTGATACCGGGCAGTTGCAGGGCAAGTGGGCTGAGTATCTCCTGTCCAGCCGGGCCACCACGATCTACGGCGGGACCTCGGAGGTGCAGCTGAATATCATCGCTGAGCGATTGTTGGGGTTGCCCCGCGACCCGTGATTCGTTGTCGCATTATTCCAGTTCAGACAGCCTGTCCTCGGTATCCAGCAGACAATTCGCCCGTCGGGCGGCAGCCGTAAGACCGTTGTCCTGCAGCGAGATCGGCGATCGTAGGCGGGGCTGTCATTCAGCCGAGCGTCTCCCAGAATCGGGTGAGGGCCGCCGCGCCGCGAGCCGGGTCTTGCAGCATCCACCAATGTCCCAGCCCCTCCAGCACTTCGGTGTGGGCCCCGGCCCGTTCGGCTGCTCGGCGCCGGATCGGGTTCGAGCCGACGTAATGATCCTCGGTGGCCAAAATCGAGAGGCCCGGTCGCGCCGCCGCGTTCTCCAGCGTGCGGCCGGCTTCGGCGATCGCAGGCTGGCGCGCCGAGCGGTAGAGCAACAGGATCGCCCGACCCATCTCCGGGCCCTGCGCCGCGGCGAGGGCGGGCGCGACGTCGGAGGGTATGCCGAGCGGGGCCATCCGGGCGGCGCGGTCTGCGACCGTTCCGTCCATCATGGTGTCCACCAGCTGCTCGCCGTCGCCGGGTGTCTGCCAGACCTGGGCCATGTCATGCCAGACGTAATCGGCGTCGAACACGCCGACGATGTCGCTGGCCCAGCTGCGTACCAGTTCGGGTCGATGCATCACCACATTCACGACATGGCCGCCACCCCAGTCGTGACCGACGATGTCGATCGGTTCGTCGATGTTCTCGAGCTCGCCCTCGAGCCAGTCGCGGTAGGCAACGTAGGTCGCCGGGAAGTCGTCGGGCAGCGGTGAACCGAATCCCGGTGGCGACAGTCGCACCACATCCGTGCGCCCGAGCGCATCGACCAGCGGGCCCCAGATCGCGTCAGTCTCCGGATTGCCATGCACCAAAACGATCGTCATGCATCAGTTCTACGGCGACCTGATCGTCGATGATCAGGCGGGCCGCCTTAAGCGACGCCCGTGGCCGCCCTAGCCCGAAGGCTCACATGGTCACGGTCAGTGGCCAGACCTTCCAGATGTCGTCGCAGTATTCCGTGATGGCGCGATCGGACGAGAATTTGCCGCTGCGAGCGGTATTCAGGATGGACATCTTCGTCCACGCATCCCGGTCCTGCCACGCCGCACTCACCTGGTCCTGGCAGTCCACGTAGGACGCGTAGTCGGCGAGCACCAGGAACGGATCGTCGTAGCGCAGGTTGTCCACCAGTGGCCGGAAGACCTCGGTGTCGCCATGCGAAAACGTCCCGCCGCCAATCAGATCCAGCACCGAGCGCAGCTCGTCATTGCCGTCGATGTAATCGGCGGGACGGTACCCCTTTGCCTTCAGGTCCGTGACTTCCTGCTCCGTCAATCCGAACAGGAAGAAGTTCTCCGGCCCGACCTCTTCGCGCATCTCCACGTTCGCCCCGTCGAGCGTGCCGATGGTCAACGCGCCGTTGATCATGAACTTCATGTTCCCGGTTCCCGATGCTTCCTTGCCCGCGGTGGAGATCTGCTCGGACAGATCGGCGGCCGGATAAATCAGGTGCGCGTTCTGCACGTTGAAGTTCGGCACGAATGCCACCTGTAGGAACCGGTTGACGTCCGGGTCAGCGTTGACTGTCTCGCCGACGGCGTTGATCAGCTTGATGATTCGTTTGGCCATGAAGTAACCGGGAGCGGCCTTACCGCCAAAGATGAAGGCCCGCGGCGGAATCGACAGCCCGGGGTTCTGCTTGAGCCGATGGTAGAGCGCGACGATGTGCAGCACGTTGAGATGCTGGCGCTTGTACTCGTGGATGCGCTTGACCTGGACGTCGAACATCCACTCGGGGTTCAGCTCGACGCCGGCCGCCGAGCGCAGGTATGTGGCGAGACGCGCTTTGTTGCTGCGTTTCACGTCGCGCCACTGCGCCCGGAAGGAGCTATCGTCGATGAACGGCTCCAGCCCGCGCAGTCGGCCCAGATCGGTCAGCCAGCCCTCGCCGACCGTGCGGTCCAGTAGCTCGCGCAGTCCGGGGTTGGACAGCGCAAGGAACCGCCGAGGCGTCACGCCGTTGGTCTTGTTGCTGAAGCGCTCCGGCCACAGTTCGTAAAAGTCTTTGAGCACACTGGCTTTCAGCAAGTCTGAGTGCAGCGCGGCGACACCATTGATGGCGTGGCTGCCGACGGTTGCCAGGTGTGCCATCCGGACGTTCTTGCCACCGTCCTCGCCGATCAGCGACATCCGGCGGAGCCGGTCCTCGTCGTCGGGGAAACGGGTGCGTACCTCGTCGAGGAAGCGGCGGTTGATCTCGTAAATGATCTCGAGATGGCGGGGCAGCGATTCGGCGAACAACTCCAGCGGCCACTTCTCCAGCGCCTCAGGCAGCAAAGTGTGGTTGGTGTAACCGAACGTCGCGACCGTGATTTCCCACGCCTCGTCCCACGTCAGGTCGCGCTCGTCGACCAGTAGCCGCATGAGCTCGGCGACGCCGATCGACGGGTGGGTGTCGTTGAGCTGCAACGCGAACCGCTGGGGGAGTTCCTTGATGGACACGTCGGCGAGATCGTCGACGATGTGCAGCACGTGCTGCAGCGAGCAGGAGACGAAGAAGTACTGCTGGAGCAGGCGCAGCCGCTTACCCGCCTCCGGCTCGTCGTTGGGGTAGAGCACCTTGGTGACCGTCTCCGACGTGACTTCGTCTTCGACTGCCTTGTAGTAGTCGCCGGTGTTGAAGGCTTCCAGCGCGAACGAATTGACAGCCCGCGCGCTCCACAACGTCAGCACGTTGCAGGTGTTGACGCCGTAACCCTGGATTGGCGTGTCGTAGGCGGTGCCTTTGAGTAGCCGGCCCGGCACCCACCGGACCCGATCGGCGCCGGCCCCAACTTCCGGGTCGGTGTAGTGCTCCGCGTAGCCACCCCACTTGACCAGGTAGCTGACGTCGGGTTTGTGGATCTCCCAAGGGTTTCCGTTGGCCAGCCAGTTGTCGGTCTTCTCGACCTGCCAGCCGTCGTGGATCTCCTGGTCGAAGATGCCGTATTCGTAGCGGATCCCGTAGCCGATCGCCGGACGCTCAAGGGTGGCCAGCGAATCCAGGTAGCACGCGGCGAGCCTGCCCAGGCCGCCGTTGCCCAGTCCCGGTTCCTCTTCGCACGCCAGCACCGTGTCGATGTTCTGGCCCATCGCCGCGAGCGCTTCCCGGGCCGCCCGCTCCAGGCCAAGGTTTAGCAGGTTGTTGCCCAGCTGCGGACCCATCAGGAATTCGGCCGACAGATAGCAGGTCACCTTGCGCCCGAGATCAAGCGAGGTCTGCGTCGACACCACCCGGCGGTCCTGCATGCGGTCGCGCACGGCCAGCGCGAGCGCCCGGTAGTAGTGCTCGGGCCGCCGGGCGGCGGCCGGACGGCCGATCGAGTAGCGCAGGTGATCGTTGATGGCCCGCTGCAGAGCGGCCGCCTGCATCCCGGTGCGGGTCGGCTCGACCAGGTCGGCCCGTACCGAACCGGGGGCGGAGATTCCGTCGGAGGGTGTCTGATCGAGATCGGTCATGGTGAGTCCTACTCCCTAGATGTGGTGGCAGTATCGCACCGATCTGCCGGCCCTGGCGCAGTTCGTCAGTCTGGCAGCGGTGTTTGCACACCAGGCGCGAAATTGACGACCGCCACGTGAACGCAACCCCACGCCCTGACGACGAAACGGCGTTGTCGGCGGGCAGGTCTGTCAGCGGCGCTTCAAACTCAGCTCAGCCGGATGTCGCTGACGTCGATTGACACCATGAGCTCGTCGGGCATCAGGCGGCCATTCGCGTCGCAGCGGTATGCGCGGCGCTTGGATGGCAGCTTGATACCATCAGCCTCCACCAGGTCGTGGACATATTGCATCGCCGCGAACCCGCCGGCGATGTCGACGCGGTAGTCGTGACGGCGCAGCAAGAAGTCGCCGTCGAAGTAAAACTCCTGCTTGCTGCTGTGGCTGGCGAAGTGGTCCGGGAAACGCACACGCAGTCCTGCCCACCGCTCACCGTTGTCTTCGACGGGATCGATGTCGTGGACGGTGAACCCGGGCAGCGTCATAAAGAAAGGCGTGGTCAGATACGTCCACAGGGCGTAGCCGTTAAAGTAGGCGCGCTGCAATGGATCCCACGGCGTCGTCAAGCGGTGTCCGACGAACGATTCTCGCGGATCGCGTCGCTCGGCGACTACACGACCGTCAAGCTTCTCGATGGCGACGCGTTCCGGCGTGAAATCGGTTTTCTGGTCTGCGGCACCGAACGGCTGAACCGATGCCCATTCGCGTTGTAGCGCAACGGTCATCCGTCGCGGCGAAGGATCTTGCGGTTGACCCTTGATCTCCCATAACTTGCCGCCGCTGACGATGGTCGCCTCCATGGAGCTGAATTGGCGCCAGCGATCAAGCCCTCCATGCGCCGCGAGCACGGCATCGAGCAGGCCGGACATCATTCGATGATAAAGGTGTCCCTGTCAATACCACGTATCGATGGGGATTGGCTGCCGCTTCGTTCGCCGGAATTTCGAACGTGTGCAGCTTGCTAATTGGCACAGGCGCCCAGCGAACCGAGCTTGATCAAACCGACGGCGGTGCCGCGCCCAACCTCATTGAGAAAGGAATTTGTCATGTCCGTGATCCACTTTCATGCGTCGACCACGTCGACCCCCGAGCAGTTTATAGCCGGGCTCACAGACTTCGGACCGGGTCGGTCGAAGGTCTTTAAGAACAGCGCCGATGACTATCTGACGGTGCACGATAGGGGCTCCCGTCAGGCCGATGTCACGGAGGGGTCGGGCGGCATCTGGGAACGATTGCATTACGACTGGTCCAATCCCAGCCACGTCAAAATCACGACGACCGACTCCAACGTCTTTGGCGGGGCCTCCGGCTACACCTACACGCTCCTGCCGCAGCCGGACGCAACGACTGACGTAGACGTTGTCATCGTTCGCGAGGGAAAGAACCTGAAGGGGCGGGTGCTGTCGGGCGTGCTTGGAACCGTCGGCAAGGGATCCTTGGGTAAGGCGTTCTCCAACAGTGTCAAGGCCATCGAAGCCCTTAGCGCGGCGGACGCCGCGGGAGGGTCCGTGACGGCGTCTTAGTCGCCGACCGCGAGCAGGACAGTCCCACACCTCGTGTGTGAGGCTGTCCTGCCATTACACGTCGCTGCGATTTGATATGGATCTCGCGGTGGAGATTGCGTTGTACGCCAACATGATCCAATCGATCAGTCTGTGCCCCCTGTTCACGGGCTCGCGGTAGCTCATGCGGGCCTAGTCCACGGGGCCTTGGATTAACCATCGGGGCGCGCCACGGACTAATCGGGGGTACCGCCTTTATCCCCGGTGCTGGCAGGGACAGGCTTAAACTCGGACGATGGCTATGAAAGCCAACCCGCTGGGTGAATACCTGCGTGCGCGGCGCCAGCAGGTGCGGCCCGAGGATGTCGGGTTGGTTCCCGGCGCGCGGCGCCGTGTCGAGGGTTTGCGCCGCGAAGAGCTGGCAATGCTAGCGGGCATCAGTGCGGAGTATTACCTGCGACTGGAGGTCGGCCGCGACAACAAGCCGTCGCCTCAAGTTATTGAGGCGCTCGCGCGGGCCCTGCAGTTGGACGCCAAAGCCACGCAGCATCTGCACAACCTGGCCAACCCAACAGGATCGGATACCCCCGAACTGGTTGCACAGGCCTACGCATTGGCCGAATTAATCGATCAGTTTTCTATGCCGGCGTTCGCGGCCAACAGGTACCTAGATGTGTTGGCGGCCAATGCGATTGCCCGTGCGCTGTCACCCGAGTTCACGCCGGGGCGCAACTTCCTGCGCTGGCGCCTTTCAGATCCAGCTGCCCGCGAGCTCTACGCTGATTGGGACTTAGCGACCGCTAGTGCGGTGGGTGGTTTGCGGGAACTCAGCGGGCACTGTCCAAATGATGCTCGCATGCGGGCGTTAACAGATGAACTGTGCGCGGTCAGCCCACGCTTCGACGAACTGTGGTTTCACGGCACGGACGTGGGTTACCACTTGGAACTCCGCCACCTCCGTCATCCTTTAGTCGGCGACCTCTATCTCCACACACACCGGCTCAACGCTCCGTATGCCGGCGGGGATCACGTGGTGATGTTTCGAGCCAACCCCGGCAGCGATTCCGCTCGAGCGCTCGAGGAGCTGCGATCCCTGTCGGCCGCCTCCGCCAGCGCTACTGGCGGGGAATAGGTCATAGCGCCGAAAGCCAATGCGCGTGACTTCGGTCCCGCCAAGGACCTCGGTAGCGGTGTGGCGCAGAATCCTGTGCTGTGGACCACCCGACGAGCGGTGGAATCGTCGAGCCGCGCCAACTGCCTTTGGCGTCGGCCGGAGCGCGCTGGCTGATTGCGGCGGCCGTCCTCGGCTCGGGGGTGGCCATGTTGGACGGCACCGTGGTCAACGTCGCGCTGCCGACCATCGGCCGCGAGCTCGGTGCCGATCTGACCGGCCAGCAGTGGGTGCTCGATGGCTACCTACTGAGCCTGAGCGCGTTGCTCCTTTCCGGCGGGGCGGCCGGCGACCGCTATGGCCGCCGCCGGGTCTTTCTTGCCGGGCTGGCCGTTTTCACCGTGGCGTCGCTGGCTTGCGGTCTGGCCCCAACCATTGGCTGGTTGATCGGCGCCCGGCTGGTGCAAGGTGTCGGGGCGGCCGCACTGGTTCCCGGCAGCCTTGCCTTGATCGATGCGGGCATCATCGATGACGACCGGGGCCGCGCGGTGGGAATCTGGGCCGGCATGTCCGGGGTGACGACGGCACTGGGACCGTTCATCGGTGGCTGGCTGGTCGACTCGGCATCGTGGCGCTGGGTGTTCTTCTTGAATGTTCCACTTGCCGTGGCGGTGGCGTGGATCGCGACCCGCCATGTGCCAGAATCCCGGAATCCCACCGCTTCTGGCCGCCCGGATATCCTCGGAACTGCCGCTATCGCGGCCGGTTTGGCGGGGGTGGTCTACGCACTGATCGAAATTCCTTCTCACGGTTGGACGTTCGCGACCGTGAGTGCGGTCATCGTCGGGATAGCAGGGTTGGTTGCGTTCCCGCTGATCGAACAGCGGGTGCAGTCACCGTTCTTGCCTCTCAACCTCTTTCGTTCCCGGCAATTCAGCGGTGCCAACCTCACCACCCTGGCCGTGTACACCGCGGTCGGTGGTGCGTTGTTCCTGTTGGTCCTGCAGCTACAACAAAGCCTGCACTACTCCGCGCTGCGGGGTGGGCTGGCGACGCTACCCATGACGATCATCATGTTGATCGGTTCTCCGTGGATAGGCGCGTTCGCGCAGCGAACCGGCCCGCGAATCCCGATGACCGTCGGACCGCTCATCGCCGCACTCGGTGTGGCGTTGATGGCCCGCGTCGTGCCCGGGGCGACTTATATGGGTGCGGTCCTGCCCGCCGTGGTCGTGTTCGGGCTCGGGCTGGCGGTCACCGTGGCGCCGCTGACTTCGGCGGTCCTCTCCGCGGTCCCCGACACCTTTGCCGGCACGGCATCCGGTGTCAACAACGCCATCTCGCGCGTCGCCGGACTCCTCGCCGTCGCCGTGCTGCCGGTCGCGGCCGGTATCCGCGCGGGCCCCGGTGAACCGCTCGGCCCCGGCTTCGCACTGGCGATGCTGATCACCGCGGGCGTCTGCCTGATCGGTGGAATCACCGCATGGGTGACGATCCGCACCGGCGCCGACGTCGCACACCAGGTGCTACCGGGAATTAACCACGCCTGCCAGGACCCCGCCACCAGACGCCCGAGACGCGCGCAGGACGCCGCCTAGTTCTTCGCGAGGTTGCGCATCTTTCAGTCGTCGATGACGACCGCGCGTCCCGCTATGTCGCCGCGCCCCAACGCCGCCTCGACTTCTCTGCGGCCCGTCAGGTCTTCCGGCTCGTTTTGCACGTCTTCGGTCGTCTTGTTCCGGGTATTGACGGTCAGTTTGAGAAGTATTGTGATAGAGCTGGTTTCGCGTCGAATCCGGTCAGCCGTTGATCCCCACGTCGGGCAGCCGGTCAACACGTAATCCTGACAACGCCAGCAATCAACCGCGCTGGCAACAGCTGCGTACTGACGGTGCGCCTAGCTGGTAACCGTCATCTGGTCGTCGCCGCCGTCCCACGACCGAATGAACACGTCGATCGGGACCTGCTCGTCGCGGCCCTGCTCGCTGCCGCTGTCGTTGAGGTGCACGATGCCGGCCGCGGTGTCGACGCCGGTGACCACTACGGCGTGGTTTGCCTCGGGTTCGCCGGCCGAGGATTTGTCTTCGACGGGCTCACCCCAGATGACTTCGGCGTTGACCGCCGCAATGACCTTGCGGCCTTTGGCCAGATCCTGCTCCAGTGCCACCATGCCGGTCGGGACGCGGGTCGTTGCGGCGCTTTCCTTGTCGGTACTCACGGCACGGATCCCGTAGTGCGCCAACAGCGTCGGCTCATCGTCCAACGAGGTGCCCTCGCCGC
Organism: Mycobacterium sp.; assembly: GCA_035996225.1. GTDB lineage: Bacteria > Actinomycetota > Actinomycetes > Mycobacteriales > Mycobacteriaceae > Mycobacterium. The sequence goes on from DASYJS010000305.1 coordinate 20,022, forward strand.
TCTTGTGTTTCTTCGGCTTGGTGTAGATCGGTCCGGGGTGAACGCTGCTGGGAGTCGATAGAGCCAGCTTGACGACGTCGTGCTCGGATGGCTGCTTGCCGGTCAGTTCACCGACCACGTCGGCGACCGCCATCTCCACGCAGTCGTCGTCGTATCGCTGGTAGCGCCAGAACGGGGCGGCCGCGGCGGGGTCGCCGTAGAGGATGCCCCCGCTGCTTGCTGGACTAGGTGTACCGGGAGCGGCCTGGACAGTGCCCACCGCCAACCCCACCGCGGCCGCACCGGTCAGCACCGCGACGGCCGCGGTGCGCGCCACGGTCGCAATCCTGATCATCCGGCGTCCTGTTCGACAGCTTCGCGGTGGTGAAGTGACTATCAGAAAAAAGCTTCTCTTAGTTACCTCTACGAATTCTTGGAGTCCTGGTCCGATGCGTCTGGACGCACACGTCAGGGGCTGCCCGTATCCGCCACCCGGCTACTCTGATGTCGCGACCGAATCGTGAAGGAATTGCCTGCCATGACTTCCGCCCATGTGCGAACGCCGATACGTTTCGACGTCAGTGAGGTGGTCGGGGAGCAGGCATCGTTGGCATCGACCTACTACCCGGCGCGCAGCCGCATTGCGGCCCCCGCGGTGCTCGTCTGCCTGCCGGGCGGCACCTACAGCCGCGAGTACTGGGACTTCCACGTTGTCGGCCATAGTGGATACAGCTTCGCTGACTTCGCCACCGAGAACGGTTATGCCGTCCTGACCATCGATCCGTTAGGCACGGGCGAAAGTTCCAAACCCGCACGCGATTTCGGCTTCAGCGACATCGCCGCGGCGCTTGCCTGTGCCGTGTCCGCGCTGCCCACCGCAACAGGCAACCACGCGCCGCCTGTCGCCGTCGCGCATTCGCTGGGCGGTTACCTGGCGATCACTCAACAGGCGCTGTTTCCCGGCTACGCGGCCGTGGCGATTTTGGGATGTACCAATCAACATGTCGCGCAGCTGAATCTAGATCCGGCATTGATTGCCCGCGCCGCGACTGCAGACGGCCGTGCGACGCTTGCGCAGGAGATCCTTTCGGCTCTTCCCGAACCGTATTTCGAAGGCCCCCGCGAGCACTTGCAGAGTTGGTTTCACCTCGACGACGTTCCCGCCGATGTCGTGCAAGCCGACACCGTGACCGCGAAGTCGGTGGTACCGCGGGTCTTCGGCACGGCCATGGTCCCCGGCGTCGTCGCCGAGCACGCCGCGCTGATCGACGTCCCGGTGCTCCTCGGCTATGGCGCGGTGGACGTCTCACCAAACCCGCGCGCGGAGGCCGGTCTGTATTGCAGTAGCCCCGACGTCACCACGTTCCTATTGGCCGACAGCGCGCACTGCCACAACATGGCATCGAGCCGGCGCCGGCTATGGCAGCGACTGCTCGACTGGACGCAAGTCGTCGTCGCATCAATGGGCGCCGGACAGGTTCAACGTGATCACGCCGACGATGATCAGCCCAATGCCGACGACCTTCGCGACCGAAATCGGGGAGCCCAGAAAGAGCACCGCGATTAGCACGATGGCCGCCGTGCCGATCGCCGACCACAACGCATAGGCGACGTCTGTCTGCATACCGCGCTGGATCGACCATGCCAAGAGTGTGAACGAGGCTCCGTAGCCGACCAGACAGATCACGGTCGGCCAGAGACGGGTGAAACCTTCGGTGCTCTTGAGCAGGCTGGTCGACACCACTTCCGTGATGATCGCGCCGAACAGGAGCAGGTATGTCGACACGCCTCCTTGCATACGGATGTGTCTACACCACCCGGGAGCGTGCGGGCCTGGCCGCCGTGAAGCCTGCCTGGACGGCGGTCGTAACGTTTGCTCTATGGCGACGAATCTCAACGACCGCCTGACCTACTACGCGCCGGCCGTGGTGAGCCTGTTCCGGTTGGTCTACGGTTTCCTCTTCACCGGGTCGGGCTCGATGATCCTGTTCGAATGGCCGGTGCGTCCATCCCTGCATGTCGGTCTGGGAGCCTGGCCAGGCTGGTACGCCGGCCTGATCGAATTCGTTGCGGGACTGCTGATCGCAATCGGATTATTCACTCGCGCCGCGGCATTCATCGCCTCGGGCGAAATGGCGGTCGCCTACTTCTGGATGCACCAACCCCGCTCGCTGTGGCCGATCGGCGATCCGCCGACGGGCAATGGCGGAAGCCTGGCGATACTCTTCTGCTTCGGCTTCTTCCTGCTGGTCTTCGTCGGCGGGGGGCGGTACTCGATCGACGCGTGGCGTCAACGCTGATTGGATCAGTCGCCCCACCGGCCGTGCGACGCCGCGAGTTCCAGCAGCGTGACCCCGTCGGTCTGGCGTTCACGCAGCACTTGGTTGGGAAACGAATACGGTGGCGCTGCCTCGGGGCTGCACTGTGCCTGCGTAGCGATCGCATCCAGCAGCGTGCGCGCCATCGATAGCCGCGGATAGCGGGAATGGATCGCCGCGGCGATGTCCTCGTCGATGAATTCGGCATTGCGGCCGAAATCCACACCCACACCGCTGCGAACCAGATGACACAGTGGTCCGAACCGGTCGGCAATTCCCATCGAGGTGTGCAAGGCGATGGCCTCCCACACACCGTCCACCAGCGTGCGCTCGCAGCCATGTTCGGTCAGCAGCACCGCCGCGAGGTCAGCGCCTTCGACTTCGAACCTCGCCTTGCCGGGCGCCGCGGAGCCGGCGCCGAGATCGTGGAGCACGCACCCCAAAAACAGGGCGTCCCCGTCGTAGTCCGCGCCGGGGCGCATCCCTTCGTGTGCCGCGACCAGCTCACCGAACAGGTAACTGCGCACGCTGTGGTTGAACACTGACGGCGACTCGGTCGACTGCGCCAACCGGATGGCGGCTTGTGCGACGGAGGTGTCGGGGAGAGCTGAAAGGAGTTGCATGGCGAGAACGTTAGGGTGGCCGCTGCCCTCTTGGTGAGTGGCTAAAACGACGCGATCCCCACGATTTGAGCCACGATGCCAGGGTGCCGTGCCTATACTTCGGATCGGTCGGTGATAATGGCATTCTCTAGTTTGGAGAAGCCGTTTCCGCTGCCGGGGTGTCCAGGAGGTTGACGATGAGCGCTAACCAACGGTGCGACGGAATGGTGGCTTTGGTCACCGGAAGCAGCCGGGGGCTGGGCAAGGCGATCGCCGCACGGTTTGCCGCCCGGGGCGCCACGGTCGCGCTGACCGCCCGCACGATGGACCCCGATCCCAAATACCACGGATCCCTGCGCCAGACCCTCGACGAGATCGTCGCCGCGGGTGGCCGGGCCATCGCCGTCCAGGCAGATCTGTCTCAAGCCGAGGAACGCGAACGGCTGTTCGGCGAAGTGGGCGACGCCGTCGGCGCCCCCGACATCCTGGTCAACAACGCCGCGGTCACGTTCCTGCGGCCTCTCGACGGTTTTCCCGAGCGACGCGCCCGGCTGATGATGGAGATGCATGTCCTCGGGCCATTGCATTTGAGCCAGTTGGCGATTCCCGCGATGCGCGACCGCGGACGGGGCTGGATTCTGAACGTGACCTCGGTCGGTGGCGACTTACCACCCGGCCCACCATTCTCCGAATTCGACCGAACAGCGGGCTTCGGCATTTACGGGACAGTCAAGGCCGCGCTCAACCGGCTCACCAAAAGCCTTGCCGCAGAACTGTACGACGACGGCATCGCCGTCAACGGCGCCGCCCCGTCCAATCCCGTGGCGACCCCGGGGGCAGGCACCCTCGACCTGGCCAAGACGGACACCGAGGACATCGAACTGATCACCGAGACCGCATTCCGGTTGTGCACGGGAGATCCGAAAACCCTGACCGGACGCATCGCCCATACCCAGCCCTTCCTCGCTGAGGTCGGCTGGTTTCAGCCCGCCGGCTGATGGTTGAGGTCGACCTCGACGAGCTGCGACTGCGACTCGCGGCCGCCAACGTCACGGACGTCACACCGCTGGTCGGCGGTGCGTCCAGCTTCACCTTCCGAGGCGCACGATCCGGCAGACCAGTGGTGATCAAGCTCGCCCCGCCAGGCGTTGAGCCGATCGGGCACCGGGATGTGCTGCGGCAGGCTCGGATCATCAAAGCGCTTGCCGCTACTCGGGTTCCGGTTCCCCAGGTGCTGTGGGAGAACCCGGGAGATCCACCGCTGGCCCCTCCGATGTTCGTGATGTCCCACGTCGAAGGTGGCTCCGTCGAGCCGCTGTTCGACGGTTGCCCGCCGACACCCGAGGTGGCCGAGCGCTACCGCAATGCGTGCCGGGCGATGGCCGCGCTGCACAGTGTGTCGCCGAGTGAACTCGGGCTGGGTGGGGAACCGGTCATCGATCCCATCTCAGAAGTCGAGCGCTGGTGCCAGACGTTGCAGACTGTCGATGCGGCCCTCGTTCCCGGCTGGCCAGGCGTCCGCGACGCGCTGTTACGTTGCGCGCCAACGGCTGTCGGGCCCAGCGTTGTGCACGGTGACTTCCGGCTGGGCAACCTGATGGCCGTCGGAGCCCACATCGGCGCCGTGATCGATTGGGAGATCTGGTCGATCGGTGATCCGCGTATCGACGTGGGCTGGTTCCTGATCAACTGCGACCCGGATACCTACCAACGCGTCCCGGCCGCGGACGGTATGGCACCGCCGATCGCCGAACTCGCCGAGATCTATCAACGCGAGCTGGGGCACGAGGTCGCCGACTTGGCCTGGTTCAGCGCGCTGGCCTGTTTCAAGTCGGCGGCGACCTGGTCGCTGATCGTCAAACACAACCGCCGAAGGAGTGCTCCGCGGAAAGAATTGGAATCTATGGCCACAATTCTGCCGAAGCTGCTGCGACGTGCGCAGTCGATTGTGGAATGAGCGGCCCGGACCTTGGGTCGTTACCCGCACCGGACAAAGAGGTTTTGGCAATACATTCCGAAACCGTCCCAATTCTTTTCCAATGGACGGCCTCGATCGGCCGGATTGGTAAACAGTGATGGACCGTCGATCGTGTCGAATCGGCCGAGTTCTGGAGGCACCGGCAGTGGACTAGGGCCTGCGGGATCCGCCTGTGCCAGGCCGGCACCGCTGCCGAGGACTATGACGCTGATCGCACCGGCAACCAGTCCGCGAGCGTACGAACGAGCTTTCATCGCCGCCCTCTCTATCGGTTGCCGTGCGCTACTCCCGCAATTCTAGCGGGCGACTGGCTACGTGGGGCAATGCCAGCGTGCCGCGCCCACATCGCATATCAGTTACGAACGCACTACAACTCTGCCGGGCCACCCAGCAAATTCCGCAACTCGACTACCGCGGCGCATACCTTGTTGCCCGTGAGGCCGATTGCCCTGGTCATACGTCGCGCCGCGGTGCTTGCCGTTTGCGTCGTCATATCCGTGACCATGGCTCCGACGGCGGGTGGCGATCCCGAGGTTGAGCCTGCCGCCGCCACTGCACCGAACGACCCGCGGGTGCCCTCGAATCCTCCTGCGATTGTCGATACCCCCGATGGCTGGAGATTAGGCCTTGGCGCGAAGGACGAGTCTCAGGTTCCGGTGGCGCCGTTGACGACCGCGGTCTCGTCCCGCGAGTACCTCTCGAGCGGAATATTCGTTGGTTCGCTGGCAGGACCCGAACAGCCGCAAGGCCTCCTCGAGGTGGGTTATGAGATCGGTTGCGGAATCGACATGAGCACGTCCAATGGCGTCGAGCTGGGGGGTAGCGCCGGCCTCGCCCCGTCGCTCGGCTTCACGGGCCCCTTGACCGGCGTGCCAACAGGTTTCTTGCCGGTGCTTTCCGCCCCGGTGGGCGGCGCGATCAACATCGGACTCAAGCCGGGCTTCGTGATCGTGGTGCCGGTGAGCAAAAAGCAGTTCAGGGGCGCAAATCCGTGGATCATGATCAGCAACTTCCACATCAAGATCGACGGATGCGTGGGCCAGTCGTTCATTCGCTCCTACGCCACGCTGACCCGAGTGACGGATCTCTCCGACGTGGTGCTGTCCTACGTCGGCACCACCAAAGCGGTGTGATCGCGGCTAGCCGCGGGGGATACCCGCCAGCTTGTCGGCGAACTTGGCCTCGGCGGCCGCGCGCAGCCGCAGCAGGTGTTCGGACGGAAACAGATCGGGCGCAGGCTCGCGGTCTCTGAGCAACAGCCGCGCCAGTGTCACCTTGTGGACTTCGGTCGGCCCGTCGGCGAGGCCGAGCACGAAGGACTCCACCAGGTATTGCACGAACGGCATCTCATGCGTGGTGCCCAACGATCCGTGCAACTGAAGCGCGCGCGCCGACACGTCGTGCAACACCTTCTGCATCATTGCCTTGACCGCAGAGATGTCGGCGCGCACCGCCTTATAGTCGTTGAATTGGTCGATCTTCCAAGCGGTCTGGAGAGTGAGCAGCCGAAACGCCTCGATCTCCATCCATGAGTCGGCGATCATCTCCTGAACGAGTTGCTTGTTGGAGAGCACCTCGCCCTGGGTGTACCGCGACACGGCCCGCTCGCAAATCATGTCGAAGATCCGGCGAACCAAGCCGACCGTGCGCATCGCGTGATGAATACGACCGCCGCCGAGGCGGGTTTGCGCCACCACGAAAGCCCCACCGCGCGGGCCCAGCATGTGATCGGCCGGCACCCGCACGTTTTCGTAGCGGACGTAGCCTTCGCGCCCGCCGCCGACGGGCTGATACCCCAGTCCGACGTCGCGCATCACGTTGATACCAGGCGTGTCGCCAGGGACGACGAACATCGAGTAGCGCTGATAGGGAGGTGCGTCGGGATCGGTCATCGCCATCACGATGATGAACGAGGCCATCGAGGCGAACGACGAGAACCACTTCTCCCCGTTGATGATCCAGTGATCGCCGTCTTGGACCGCGTTGGTGCGGAAGACTTTAGGGTCGGCGCCGCCCTGCGGCTCGGTCATCGAGAAACAGGAGACGATGCGGTTGTCCAGCAACGGCTCGAGGTAACGCACTTTGAGCTCCGGTGTGCCGTAGTGGGCGAGGATCTCGCTGTTCCCGGAATCGGGTGCCTGCGACCCGAACACGATCGGTGCGCACTCCGAGCGGCCCAGAATCTCGTTGAGTAGCGCCAGTTTCACCTGACCGTAGCCCGGGCCGCCCAGATGCGAACCGAGGTGAGTGGCCCACAGCCCGCGTTGCTTCACGATCTGCTGCAGTGGCGGGATCAGCGCCTGGCGCACCGGATCGTTGAGGTCGTGCGACTCCTTGACAATCAGGTCGATGGGCTCGCACTCGGTGCGCACGAAATCCTCTACCCATTCGAGTTGTTGCGCCCACTCCGGATCAGTCGAGAAATCCCATGACATGTGTGATCCCTTCCTTGGTCAGTGCGAGCTGCTTTGCGCCACCACGCCGGCGTCGACGAGTTCGGTGACCGCGGTCTCGTCGAATCCCATCTCACGCAGCAACGCGTGCGTGTGATTACCCGGCAGCGACGGCGACGAGGGCGCATCGGGCCGGGTGCGTGAAAAGCGTGGAGCCGGCGCCGGCTGGGTGATTCCGTCGACGTCGATGAAGGTGTCCCGCGCGACAAGGTGGGGATGACGCGGCGCCTCCGACAGCGAAAGTACCGGCGTGGCACAACATCCCGGGGAGTCGAGGAGTCCTTCCCACTCGTCGCGAGACTTCTCGGCGAAGCGCGCGGCCAGCAACGCACGGTGTGCGGCCCAGGCGGCCGGCTCGTCGTCGTCATGCGGCACGTCGACGCCAAGGCGATCGCAGAGTTCGGCGTAGAACTTGGGTTCCATCGCGCCGACGGCGACGTGACGCCCGTCCGCGGTGGCGTACGCGCCGTAGAAATGTGCGGCACCGTCGAGGAGGTTGTCCTGGCGGCGGTCGCGCCAGGTGCCGGCGGGCACCATCCCGAAGTACGGTGTCAGCAAGGTCGCCACGCCGTCGACCATCGCGACGTCGAGCACCTGACCCGCACCCGACTCGCGGGCCTCGAGGATCGCGCTGAGGAGGCCCACCGCCAGCAGCATTCCGCCGCCGCCGTAGTCCCCGACCAAATTGAGTGGCGGAATTGGTGATTCGGCGGTGCCGATGCCGTGCAGGGCTCCGGCGAGCGCGAGGTAGTTGATGTCGTGGCCGGCGTGGCCGGCCAGCGGTCCGTCCTGGCCGTAGCCGGTCATGCGGGCGTACACGAGACGACGATTGTGGTTTTGCAGCGCATCGGGGCCGATGCCGAGGCGCTCGGCGACGCCTGGGCGGTACACGTCGACGAAGGCATCGGCGTCGGCGACCAACCGAACGACGAGGTCCCTGCCCCGGGGATCCTTCACATTGGCGGCGAGGGACCGCTGGCTACGGCGGACCGTGTAATCGATGGGGAGTGGGCCGTCGACACCGCCTAAGGGATCGACGCGGATGACGTCTGCGCCCAAGTCTCCCAACAACATCCCGCAGAACGGCGCGGGCCCCAGGCCGCCCATCATCACGATGCGGACACTGTTCAGCGGGCCGCTCACTGGCTCTGTCCCGAAGACCACTTTTGCCGGCGCGCGGCGGCTTCCTCGGTGGCATGCGAGATCACTTGGTTGCGGTTCTCCAATTCCAGCGCCGAGGAGAGATTTGGCGCGTCGGTATTGACTTGGAGCGCACGCTTGGTCAGCTGCACGCCCAGCGGCGCAAGATCTGCGATCAGCGAGGCCAACTCGACCGCCCGGTCGGTGAGCCGATCCGGCTCGATGACCTCGCTGATCAGACCGCGCCGATCGGCTTCGGTCGCCGACACCGTGCGGCCGGTGAGCATCCAGTCGGCCGCGACACTGGTACCGACGATGCGGGGCAGGTGGTAGCTCATGCCCATCTCGGCGCCCGACAGCCCGAGCAGGATTGCCGCGTTGCCGAACGACGCGGCCGTCGAACAGATCCGAATGTCGGAAGCCAGGCACAACGCGAAGCCCGCGCCGACGCACGGGCCGTTGACCGCGGCGATGACCGGCGCAGGCAGCGCGCGGAGGGCCTCGGCCAGGGCGGCCATCCTCTCCTGAAACCGCAGTCGTTCCAATGCCGGTGCGGTGGCCTCGAGCATGCCCGGCCCGAAGTCGCGCATGTCGATCCCGGCGCAAAAGCCCCGGCCGGCGCCGGTGAGGACGACGGCGCGCACCGAGCTGTCGCCGGCCAAATCGCCCAGCACCTGGGTCAATTCAGTTTGCATGGCTTCGTTGATCGCATTGAGGCGTTCGGGACGATTCAGCCGCAGGACGACGACGCCGTCGCGGGGCCGGTCGAGTTCGAGCGTGTCCGGCATCGTCACACCCGCTCGATGATCGTCGCGGTGCCCATGCCGCCGCCGGTGCACATCGTCACCAGTCCTATTGTCAGATCGCGACGTTCGAGCTCGTCGAGGATGGTCCCGATGAGCATGGCGCCGGTGGCGCCGATCGGGTGGCCCAGTGCAATCGCACCTCCGTTGACATTGACCAGGTCGGGATCGATTTCGAGGTCGCGGATCGTCTTGAGCGGGACGGCGGCGAAGGCTTCGTTGATCTCCCACAGGTCGATGTCCGCGACGGTCATGCCGGCGCGCTGCAGGCAGCGCTGCGCCGCTGGTCCGGGTGCGGTGAGCATGATGATCGGTTCGCTACCGATCGCGGCGGTGGCCCGAACCTGCGCGCGCGGTGTTACGCCGTTGGTGCGCGCCCAGTTTGGGGAGGCGAGCAGCAGGGCTGCCGCACCGTCGACCACCCCGGAGGAGTTCCCCGCGTGGTGAACGTGGTCGATGTGGTCGATGCCGGGATAGCGCTCGAGACAGATCTCGTCGAACGTGCGTTGCTCGCCGTCGGCACATGTCACGCCCATCGTGGCAAAAGCCGGCCGCAGCCGCGCCAGCGTCTCGGTGGAAGTCCCGGGGCGGGGGTGCTCGTCGCGTGCGAATGCGCCGCAGGGCGTGTCCACTTCGACCAGAGAGCGATCGAATCTTCCCTCGTCAATGGCAGCGGCAGCCCGGCTCTGGCTTTGCGCCGCGTAGGCGTCGACGACCTCGCGGGTGAAACCCTCCAGCGTGGCAATAAGGTCAGCCGAAATACCCTGCGGCACCGTCGGATACAGCGCTCGGAGGTCCGCATTGTTGCCGTCGATCGTCGGTACTCCGGCTGTGACGTCCCACCGGGACATCGATTCGACTCCGCCGGCAATCACCAGATCCTCACTACCGGCGGCGATCGCGGACGCCGCGACGGTGACGGCTTGCTGACCCGATCCGCAGAAGCGGTTCAGCGTCATTCCCGGCACGGTCTCGGGCCAGCCGGCCAACAGAACCGACAGGCGCGCGATGTCGTCGCCGTGATCACCGCAGAGAATGCCGTTGCCGGCAATCACGTCATCGACGTTCGCCGGCTCGAAGCCGGTGCGCTTGGCCAGGGCCGTGAGGCAATTGGCCAACAACGTCTGGGGATGTACGTTGTGCAATCCACCGTCCGGGCGGCCCCGCCCGCGGGGCGTGCGTACCGCGTCGAGAATCCAGGCGTCGATGTTGGGCTCCGATCAGTTGTGCGAGAGGGTCGATTTACAGCTCATCAACCGTCGATGCACTGCTGATAGTAATGCGTCTCTCGACAGGGGAGAATAACCCTCTCCAAAAAGGCGAAGCTATTCTCGGTTCCGTCGGATTACCGCCGCCTTGGCGTGGCTTGGTCGACGAACGCGGAGCAATGAGAGGGGTTCACTTGATCGCGATCGGGGTGGTCGGCGAGCCGACTGCATTGCTGATGTGCAGTGGTGGGGCGACGAACATGAAGCTCCACTTGCTATCGGCTGCGCAGTCTTGCGACAGGGTTTCCAGATCGAGGATCTCGGCCAGCGGCATGCCCATGTCACGGATCAGGATGCAGTGCAGCGGCAGCATCACCCCCGTCTGACTCGGGATGACCTCGATGGCCCAGTTATCAGCACCGACGGCGGCGACTCGCCGGTCACGAAGCCAGCGTGGGCAGTCGATACCCAACCCGGGCTCGGCATCCATCCAGCCGTCTTTCCCCTCGATCGCCAGGCGCTGTCTCCAACCAGTGCGCACCAGGAGGAAGTCGCCATCATCGACTGTGACACCCTGCACGCGTTCGGCTTCTTCGAGATCGGCCGTGGTGATCGCGGTGCCTGGCATCAACCAATCGACACCGTGCAGTCGTGCGATGTCGAGCAGCACGCCCCGACCGACGATTCGATCGCTGAAAGCATCAACCGCCAATTGCCCGGCGCCGTTGAGCGTGCTGACTTGGTCGGTGCTGTAACCGTTATACAGTTTGCCGTCGTAGGCGATGTGCGACAGAGCATCCCATTGAGTGCCCGACTGCAACGGCATAATGATCCAGTCGTCGGCCACCTGCATGCCGTCGCGATCCCAGTCGCCGGGTTGCACGGACATCAGGTGTACGGGATTGACCCGACCAATAAATCCATTTTGAGGACCGTCCTTTCCGACGGGAATGCTCAACTGGAACACCTTGCCGGAGCGGATCTCGCGGGCAGCCGCCTGAATATGAGCGGCAGTAACCAGGTTCAGCGTGCCGATCTGATCGGCTGGCCCCCACCGTCCCCAGTTGGTCAGCTCTCGGCCCAGGGTCCTGAAGTCGAAACTCATGATTGCAACCTAGAGGCGACGATGGACTGGCTCGAAGGACATGAACAGAAGACGCACGGTTCGGGACGTGTAACGACATGTATGGCGTAGAGGGACATTGGGGTCCAGCCATCGTGCCGGCGGCTACGCCGTGGCGGCATGTGCTGGAGCTTTGAGCTGCGAGACGGGGATTGCCCGCCGCGACCGACGTAGGGTGGCCGCCGGCGTTTCGCCGTACCGGGCGGCGTGTGCCGCGGCGAACCGTCCGGGATTGGTGTATCCCCAGTGCCTGGCGATCGAGGCCACGGTGTCGACCGAGGGATCGGACTCAAGCAGCTCCTGATGCGCGCGGGTCAACCGCACCTGCCGAAGGTAAGTCATCGGAGACATGCCCATATGGCGAAGGAAACCCTGTTGCAGGGCGCGCGAGCTTACATGACATTCAGCCGCCAGGGAGGTGACTGTCAGCGGCAGATGCGGCTCCGACTCGATGATGTCCACTGCAGGGCGAATAGCTTGGGGTGCAACAAGTTTAGTCTGCTCTACAAGTGCGCTCCGATACGGGTGGTCCGCGGCGAGCAGCAGTGCATGTAACAAGCTGTCCATGAACGGCATCGCCACAAGCGGTTGACTCAGCGCGCTGTCGGCGCGGAAGAGTTCTTGAGCGAACACGCTGAACATGTGCATCCAGCTGCGCGCTGCGCCCTTACCGGTGGCCATGCACGGCTTGAACTCGATCTGTGTCGTCAGCTGCCGTCCGAGCGCTTCGCTGAGAACGTCCTCGAGGGCATTCCGATTCACCCGCAACGACAGCATTCGACAGCCTGCTCTCCACCGGGGAACATTGAGTTCTCCCTCGGGTAAGAGAATGGTTGCCACCCCGGGCTCATAGCTAATCGAGCAGCCCCGGTGTACCAACTCCATTTTTCCCGATGCAAGAACATTGACTTGGTAGAACGGCCGGTCGTTGGTGCAGCGGATCCAGGTATCTACGTTGAGGGCTAGGTCAAGCACGGTTATCGGTCCGAGCGTTCCCGCACGTTGGCTCAATGAGAACGGCTTAGTGGAGTCAAAAGCCCCAACCGCTTGTAGGCATGGAACGAATTTGGCGACCTGCTTCAACGAGTCGGTGACTTTGCGTTCCGCAATATTCGGCGGTCTGTCTTTCTCGCCCATTTCGAACTCCGCTTCTGCTGCTTCGTAGTCCGCTGACCGGACTACTCGGGCATTCGCGGCGGGTACCTGTATGGATCGCTAATGTGGCGGACGTCACATTAGCGACATTGCAACCGGGATTACCGGTCTTGGTGAGAGCCCGTGCATCGGCATGCGTAGCAAAGTGTCTCAAACGTTGCGCGAACTGTACTGCTTAGAGGTGTCGCGGCTCTAGCGGCTCTAGCCTTGCTGTGAAAGCGTTATCCGACAACGGATTTCATAAAGCGATCGGAGTGAGATGACAACCACGTCAACGCAATGTCCCGCAGCGCATGAGGAATTGCTAGCGAATGCGGTGCGATTGCAGCCGTTGCTTCGCGAAAGCACATTGGCAAGTGAAGCCATGCGCAGACTGCCGGACGAGGCAATTGATGCCCTGACCGATGCCGGCTTCTTCCGCTTGCTTAAGCCGCGTCGGTTCGGCGGCTTGCACGCCCGGCAACGGACGGTGCTCGAGGTCACCGAAACTCTCGGCCAGGCAAATGCATCGGCGGCGTGGCTGGTGAGCATTGGAGCTGGGGCGGCAGTCGTGGCGAGCCACGGGTCGGAGCTGGCCCAATCCGAGATCTTCAGCTCGCCCGATTCCCGGATCGCCGGCGGATTGGCCCCGGGTAGCGCGCGCCGCGTTGATGGCGGGTTCTCGGTCAGCGGAAGCTGGTCGTACGCATCGGGAGCCCCGCACGCCGACTGGGCGTCAATCGGTGTCACGGTGCCTGGTGGCGACGATGGCAACGTGGAGTCCTTCCTGTGCTTCGTGCCGGCGTCCGAGGTGCGGCTGCGCGACACCTGGCACACAGTCGGCATGCGCGGCACCGCAAGCCAAACATTATTGGCCGAAGAGGTTTTCGTGCCGGAGCACCGCGCAATCGCATTCGGCACACTGACGAACGGACGGATGTCGGGAAGCGATTCCGAACATCAGCTTCCGTTGGCTCCGACGGCTGCCCTCCTTCTGGTAGGGCCATTGCTCGGTTTGGGCCAGGCGGCCGCGGACTTGGTGCTCAAGACGGCTCCGTCGAAGTCGCTGACGAACACCTTCTTTGCCCATCAAAGTGATTCGGCGGGCGTGCAGATACAGGTTGCCGAGGCGAAGCTCAAGCTACGGACCGCCAGACTGCATGCCTACGAGGTCGCCGACGCACTGGACGCCGGCGAGATGGTCAACGACGAGGCGGGATACCCGCTGCGTGCCCAAGCGCGCGCGCAGTGTGGCTACGCTGCCCGGCAAGTGCTCGAGGCGATACAGATCCTGATCAACGTCCACGGCTCGGGCAGCTTCGCTGATTCCAGTGCAATGCAGCAATATTGGCGCGACGCCAACGTCGCGGCGCGACACGCTGCGCTGAATTCTTATGTCGGTTACGAGATCTACGGCAAGTCACTGCTGGGCGTGCCCGAACGCATCGCCCCGCTGGTCTGAGGAGGTAGGGATGTCGACTTTCGTTTTGGTTCACGGAGCATGCCGTGACGGATCGGCCTGGGGCCGCGTTATCGAACGCCTGAATAACCTGGGCCACAAAGCATTCGGTCCGACAGTGGCTGGTCACGGACGAGGTGTGTGTAAAGCCGTGACCCATGCCGAGTCGACGCGGTCCATCGTGGATTTCATCGTCGATAACGGACTGACCGACATCGTGCTAGTCGGTCACAGCTACGGCGGCACCATCATCAGCAAGGTTGCCGAGTCGATTCCGGAACACATTCGGCGACTAGTGTTCTACAGCGGACTCGTGCTCAACGACGGCGAACGCATGCTGGACGCTTTTCCGCCGGTCCAGCGCGGCGTACTGGCGCGGTTGGCGGCGGAGTCATCCGACAACACCGTGACGCTGCCCTTTCAGTTGTGGCGCGAGGCTTACATCAACGACGCGGACTTGGAAACGGCACGCTGGGCCTACGACCAACTGTCGCCCGAACCGTTCCAACAGCTTCTCGAACCGCTAGACCTGAAGAAGTTCTACGCACTGAGCACGCCGAAAAGCTACCTGGTGTGCACCGAGGACACCGTGATGCCGCCCGGCGAGTGGGCGTGGCATCCCCGAATGTCCAGCCGGCTCGGGTTGCACCGACTCGTCCAAATGCCGGGCAGCCACGAGGTCATCTTCTCCAACCCAATTGCTCTGGCCGCCAAGATCATCGAAGCCGGCCGGGACTGAACCACCCTTTGATGCGGAGGAATCATGAATTTCGTCAGTCCGTTTCCCAACGTCGTCATCCCGGACGCCAGTGTGTACGACTACGTTTTCGGCGACCTCGATGATGCCGACGGCGATCGCATCGCCCTTGTCGAGACCGCCACCCGAACCGAACTCAGCTACGCCGCGCTGGTCGCCCGCATCCAGTGCTGCGCCGCCGCGTTGGCTCAACGCGGGATCGGTGTCGGCGACGTGGTGGGTCTGCTGTCGCCCAACAGTTCGGCCTTCGCGGTCGCCTTGCACGGAATCCTGCGGGCGGGTGCGACGGCAACAACGCTCAATGCGTTGTCCACCGTGGACGACATCGTCGGTCAGTTACGCGATTCGGGCGCACGACTGTTGATCGCGGCCACACGATTGCGGGCGCAAGCCGAGGAGGCGGCGACCGCGGTGGGCCTTTCCAGCGGTGATGTGCTGCTTCTCGATGACGACGATCTCAAAATCCCAACGGGTAGCGGCTGTCCGGAAGTCGACTTCGATCCCGCGACACACGTGGCGGTACTTCCCTACAGCTCGGGCACCACCGGAAAACCCAAGGGCGTGATGCTTACACATCGAAACCTGGTCGCCAACGTGGCCCAACTTCACCCACTCTCAAGGGTGGGCCCCGATGAGACACTGATCGCGGTGGTTCCGTTCTTTCACAGCTACGGATTGACCGGGCTCTTGTGTGCCGCGCTGAGGGACCGGGCCCGGCTGATCGTCATGCCGGCCTTCGACCTGGGCGAGTTTTTGGCCGCCATCCAGGAATACCGCTGCACACAGGCCTATATCGCGCCTCCGGTGGCCGTCGCGTTGGCTAAAGACCCGATGGTGGATTCCTTTGACCTGTCTTCCCTACACACCCTTACCTCGGCGGCCGCGCCGCTGGACGAGGAACTGGCCAAGGCGGTGACGGAGCGCCTCGGATGCCGCATTGTGCAGGCATACGGAATGACCGAACTAAGTCCCGCCAGCCACGTGATTCCGCAGGAAGGCCGGCATCCCGCGGGCTTGGCGGCTCCGCCGAGCTCATGCGGGTGGACGGTGCCGAACTCGCAGAGCAAGATCGTCGACATCGAGACGGGGGCCGAAATACCGGTTCCTTCTTCAGGCTTGAGTGAGCCAGGTGAGCTGTGCTTTCGCGGACCCAACGTGATGGCGGGCTATTTGGGAAACGATGCCGCGACCGCGGAGACAATCGACGCCGACGGGTTTCTCCATACCGGTGATTTGGCGCGGGTGGATGCCGCGGGCTGCGTGTACATCGTGGACCGGCTCAAGGAGCTCATCAAGTACAAGGGTTATCAGGTCGCACCCGCCGAACTCGAAGCGCTGCTGTTGACCCACCCGGGGGTCGCTGACGTCGCGGTCGTCGGTGTCATCCACAATGTCTCGGGCGAAGAAATTCCGAAGGCGTTCGTGGTCAGGCAGGGCCAGGCTGCACTATCAAAAGATCAGATCATCGACTTCGTTGCCCGAAAAGTAGCGCCCTACAAAAAGATTCGTCAGGTCGAGTTCGTCGACAAGATCCCGAAATCGCCGACGGGCAAGATTCTGCGCAAGGATCTGCGCTCGCGGACCCCGCGATCCGCTTGAACGAAAGGCCACACCATATGCGTGACCGCGGTGTCGTGATCATCGGTGCCGGCCCGGCGGGAATCGCTGCGGCACTGAGCCTTCGCGACCTGGGCACCCGGTCGCTCGTAGTCGAGCGTGGCGGTGAAGTGGCGGCAGCGTGGCGCGGCCGGTACGACGGGCTCAAACTCAATACCGGTCGACAATTCTCACACCTGCCGGCACGGCGCTACCCGAAAGGCACTCCGGTCTATCCGAGCCGCGATCAAGTCGTCGGCCACTTCGAAAGGCATGTCCGCGAAGAGGGCGTCGAGCTACGGGTCAACACCGCGGTCGAGCGGATTGACCGGCACCGGTCGGGATGGTTGGTGTGCACATCCAACGGCGAAATCGAGGCTCGACACGTCGTGGTCGCCACCGGCTATCTACACACCCCGGTCATACCGGACTGGCCGGGTAGCTTCACCGGTGAGATATCGCATTCGTACACCTACCGCAATCCGACGCCGTACGCCGGCAAGCGGGTACTGGTTGTGGGATCGGGATCGTCGGGTATGGAGATCGCCCACGACTTGAGCACCGGTGCGGCCGCGAAGGTTTGGCTGTCGGTGCGCACTGCACCGAACATCATGCCCCGCAACGCTCCTGCCGGACTTCCCAATGATCTACTCTCAATCCCGTTGTACCACTTCCCGGTACGATTATCCGATCGGATCGCGATCGTCGCCCGCCTTCGGGCGTTCGGGGATCTCAGCGAGTTCGGTCTACCGATCCCGGCGGAGGGGCCGTTCGCCAGAGCGCATCGACTGCACGTTGCGCCGACCATCGTCGACCCCGAGGTCATCGACGCTATCCGCGAGGGATCGGTGGAGGTCGTGCCCGCCGTCGCCGCGTTCGAAGCAAGTGACGTAATGCTTGGCGACGGCAGTCGGATCAGCCCCGACGCGGTCATCGCGGCGACGGGCTACCGGACGGGACTGGAGCCGTTGGCCGGTCATCTGGGCGTGCTCGCTGCCGATGGCGTGCCTATTGAGTTGTCGCCGTCACCCGCCGCCGAAGGACTGTACTTTCACGGGATTTTGACCAGGCCCGCGTTGATCGGTCATGTGGCCAAACAGTCGCGCGCGCTCGCGAAACGCATCGCCGGTGACGATCGGCGTTGACGCGGCCGTTCAGTCGAGGTTGGTGCCGCTGGTGAGTTCTTCCCATTTCGCGATCTCGCTGGTGCGAGCATCCGCGGTATAGCGATACAGGGCCAGAGCGTCCGGGCCGAGGAGTAGGAAGGCGGGCGGCTCGCTGGATTCGACGGCGTTGACGATTGCGGCACCGGCCTTGGCGGGGTC
Source organism: Mycobacterium sp. (assembly GCA_035996225.1). Lineage (GTDB taxonomy): Bacteria > Actinomycetota > Actinomycetes > Mycobacteriales > Mycobacteriaceae > Mycobacterium. Next base: position 37,897 of record DASYJS010000305.1, read on the forward strand.
GCCGGCCTGATTGCCGTCCATGGTGTCGTTCTCCTTGCGGCGCTGTCCGGCGGTGCCGGCATAGTCGTCGATGGCAGCGGCCGACTGGACGAGCGAGCGTCCGGCGAAGTCGGTGCGAAATGCGCCCGGCTCAACGACCGTCACCGAAATACCAAGAGGGGCCAGCTCGCCGCGAAGCGCACCACTCATGCCTTCGACCGCTGCCTTGGCGGCGGCGTAGTAGCCCGATCCCACCGGCGTCACCGTAGCGCCGATCGAGGAGATGTTCACGATCGCGCCGCTGCGTCGCGCCCGCATGCCGGGGAGGACGGCCTTGATCAGGGCGACGGCACCGAAGAAGTGCGTCTCGAACAGGGTGCGGACGTCGGCGTCGTCACCTTCTTCGACCGCGGCGCGATAACCGTAGCCGGCGTTGTTGACCAGCACGTCGACGCCGCCGAACCGCTCTTGGGCCTGCTGCACGGCCGAGCCGACCTGATCGGGCTCGGTGACGTCGAGCGCGATGGGCAGCACCCGATCGGGTGCGGCGTCGGCCAGATCCGCGACCTTTGTGGCGTCGCGTGCGGTGACGACGGCGTTGTGGCCGGCACCGATGACGGC
>DASYJS010000306.1:0-2371 GCA_035996225.1 Mycobacterium sp.
CACGCGCCGCGTCGACCGTCGGGCCAACTTCTCCGTTGCGCTGGGCGGCTTTGACCAATGGCTTCCACAATTCGATCGAACGGCGCATCAGCTCGTCGCCGCCGTGGTCTAACAACAGGACCAGGATGCTGCGGTCGATACCTCTTGGCATCGACTGCGAGCGTTGGCGATGCGCACAAATCAGCACCGCGACCGCCGCTGCTTGCTCGGCCAGGGTGGCTTCCTTGGCCACCTCGACGGCCATGGTTTCGATGAACTCCACGGCCAGCTGGTTGAGCGCGGTGGCAATCGCATTGTCGCGGGTGCCTAACAGATTGTGGACCGTGCCTCGCGATACGCCGGCTGCCTCGGCCACTGCCGTCAAGCTGAAGTGCCGTGGTCCAAGCTGGCGCAGGGTAACGCTGGCGGCGGTCAATAATGCGTCGGGCACCCGCTTGGTGTCGCGTGCGGCATCGACGGACACTTGAACACATTAGCGATATCTGTTCAAGGCGGTCAACAGCTACCGCCGTGTCGGTGCCGGGCTGAGGGTATGGGCACCCGCTCATCGGCCCAGTCGGGCTTTTTCACCGCGCCAGGCATACCGCCTCTACTGAATTTCGAAACAGATGGTTTGACCAGGCCTCAAGCGGGTATTTTCACCGCACAGTCGAGTAAGGGGGGTCATGGAGATGACGACAGTAGAGCAGGGTCGCGCGCGGTGCCCGCGATGCGCGACCTGGGCCGAGTACCGGTTCCTGGAAATCGGCGACGGCAAACTCAAGTACGAGGTGCGATGCGGAACCTGCGGCCACCTGCACGCCGAGGTGACCGCGGTATCGACTGCCGGGGCGACGGCTGCCTAGCCAGGTCCGCTCATGAGTGGGCGTCAATTTTTCGCTCGACCGCGGTAACGAATTCCGCCACAACGGATCCCGGCGCGTTTCGCCCGCAGAGGTCGAGGTCGATGATGACGTTATTGCGTGAGCTCAGGGAGCGCTGACAGTTCCAGCCTTGGGCCTCTTGGATCATGTCCATCGCGAGGATGGCATCGCTCCGCGACGCAGATTCCGTTTTCCAGAAGATGTTGCGGGGATCGTCTTTATTGACGTCTCGCGGTTGGCGCACTTCTGCCAGCTGGCCGCGGCGTTGACGACGAAGTTGTTTGCGGCGTGAGCGTCCGGGAAGCCACGGCTGCTTGCATGAGCCGCCATCGGTGGGCGGTGGTCCGAACGATGATGGGCCGGGCGGCCACGGTGGGCCACAGCGCCCGGCGGGAACGACGAGGCGGGCGGACCGCCCCAGTTCGACGGGGCCGTGGAGGAATGCCCGTGTGTCTGCCGGCCCGTGTAATCCGGCGGTTCACTGCCTGCCACGCGATCTGCCTATTCGTCGTTATCACCCGGGTAGCCAGTGATTATCGCGATTCTAGGGTCCGGCTGTTGGCTTTATACTCGCGCGATGTGGCGTAGGTAACAAACAATCAACGACCTCCGATCCCGGCCACCGGCAGCCGATCATGCTGCTGCCCGTCCCTGCACGGGATTGGTTTCCAGTAATACGTTGTTTAAGGAAGCGAATCGCGAGAGTGGGTGACAACCGTGACAGCAGTCAACAAGATCGGACCGCACGATTTGGCAGGCACGGTCGGGCTCGGGCCAATCCCGATCGAAGCCAACGAACCCGTCTGGCACGCCGGCTGGGAGGGGCGGCTACTCGGCGCGACAGTGGTAGCCATGACCAGTGGAGTACTCGTCCCGCCGACACACCGGACCCAGATCGAAGGGCTGCATCCGGTTGCCTACATGTCGATGAGCTACTACGAACTGTGGCTATATGCCCTTGAGCGCGCTTGCGTGGCGGCGGGTGCCATCACGCAGGAGGAGATCGAGAACCGCTTCACACAGTTGCAGGCGGATCCCGAAGGCCTGGTGTCGGCCGATGCAAATGCAGATGCCGAGATCAAATCGCGCACAGAGCGTCTCATGCATCAAGGCATCCCCCTAGGCCCGGACAAACTGGACCAACCGCCGCACTTCGTGGCGGGCGACATCGTGACTACCAAACGCGTTGCGGTCGTGCCGGGTCAAAGCCACACCCGCATCCCCGGATATGCCCAAGGCCGCACCGGCGTGGTCGAAAAGGTTTATCCACCAATGATTCTGGAGGACGCCCTGGTGGCAGGTGGGGGAATCCGCCTGGAATACGTGTATCGGGTGAGATTGGAAAGCTCCGACGTGTGGCCACAAGACACAGGCGAGCACCGGATGCTCGTGGACCTGTGGGAAAGCTATCTCGAGGTGGGCGCGGCCACCGATGAAGATAAGGTGGTAAGCGCGTGAGCAACGGAGACGAGCAGTACTTCGCATTGCGGACCAAGGCCATCGAATCG
>DASYJS010000307.1:0-4536 GCA_035996225.1 Mycobacterium sp.
GACCGTATAGAAAAATGCGACGCCGCGAGTCTCCAGTTTGCGGGTTGTTGGCTCGGGACGGCTGTCGCGTGCCAACCAAAGCGGACGGACACGTACCGCCGGGTCTAGCCACAGGCGCTAGTTAGCGGATGTCTCGACAAACATTCGCAATAGCATAGGTTGTACAGTTGCAACCGCTCTGCTGTGAACCCAGGAACCAAGTACCGCGCGTGGCCTTGTCATCGCAGTTCGGAGCTCGTCCAGGGGAACGCAATGAAACCGAGTCTTCGGGTTTTTCTTGGGACGGTCGCTATTGCAGCAGGCGCGACCGTAGCCGATGCACAGCAGATCACCGACCCGAGAGTGGCAGATCTCGTCGGCGCCGGCAAGGTGCGAGGCGCGCTGTATTTGCCGCAGTACGCCGCCGACCCTGTGACCGGCGAACTGCGTGGCGCCGCAGGCGGAATTGTGATGATCGCCCTTGGTCGCGCCTTGGCCAAGCGTCTCGGCGTCGAGATCGTGCTGGTCGGGCATCCTACGCCCGGCAAGGCCGTGGAATGCCTCAACCAAGGCACTTGCGATCTGGCCCTGGGCATGGCGATCGATCCGACCCGGGCCAGCGAAGTGGATTTTTCGCCGCCGTTCATGCAGCTCGATTTCACCTACTTGGTTCCGCTCGACTCTTCCATTCGCAACGTCTCCGACGCGGACCGGCCCGGGGTTCGCATCGCATCGGTGCGGAACCATGCATCCACCCTGGCTCTGGCCCGCATCCTGAAGCACGCCGAATTGGTGTACGCCGACACCCCGGACGCGACCTTCGACCTGCTTCGTGCCGGACGGGCGGACGCATTGGCACAAGCCCGCCCGGTGTTGCTGGACTACGCGGCGCAGTGGCCCGGCTCGCGGGTGCTGCAGGAGCGGTATGGGGCATATTTCCTAGCGATGGCGCTGCCGAAAGGCCGCCCCGAACGGCTCGCCTACATCACCGAATTCGTCGAGGAGGCCAAGGCCACTGGCGTGGTGCAGCGGGCCATCGACGAAGGCCGGCTTCGGGGCATTCAGGTGACTCCACCCGGAGCCCAAGTAGTGCGGCCTTAAGGCCCTAGACCTTCTTCGCTCCAGTCTGACAAGGGCGCGCCACAGCCCGAAACTCTGACTCGGTTCGATCGGGGCGGTCCGACCGCCAGGAGGCAGGCTGAGCATCGGCTCTCAGGCGACGTACAAGGCAAGTCGATCCGCCGTCGACTGCGGGCCTTCCCGCTTCAGATCGCCTTGCCTGAAACCTGCCGTTCGCCTTGCCTGCCGAGAAGCTGACATTCGCGCATGCCCGGGTTCGGCCATGACCTGCCTTTGGCGAAAGGCGGCTCAAGGGCTTCTAGCCTGGCCCGGCTGCTCGAGCGTGTCTTCGGTCGACTTGGCGCACTGAGCGAACTGGGGCAGCGAGCTCAAGATCTTTGCGACCGTGGGACAAGGCGCGGGAGGCGGCTGGCCGCGCGGGCTGGCAGTTGCTGTCGCTGGAACCTCGCACACCGCAAAAGCCGTCCGCCCTGCACACGCCGGTAAGGCGCGTGCAGGGCGGCTAAGGCCTGGCCCTTCTTCGACGACTCAATCGAAGGTGATGAGCTTGGTGACGCGCGTGTACCAATTGCCTTGGCTGACGCGGGTGCCGCCGCAGGCAAATCCGCTGCTCACGTACTGGTCCAGAGTGCAGCTTTGGCCGATGTATTCGCTGGCGATCCAGATGTTCCTGCCGTCAGTCGCCGCGGCACCGTAGTCTCCCCACCGCGAGCGGGTGCCGAAATTGCCCGTGGGGTTGTAGCCGGTGAAGCCGTCGTCCGGGCCTACGCCCTCCGCAACGACGTGGACGCTGCCGGCCCCGTAGTTCGCGCTGAGCGTCGCGTACGCGGCACTGGGGTAATGGTCCTTGCCGGTCAGCGTGAAGGCCACGATGCCGCGGCCTTCGGCGGTGGCGGCGAGGGCCGGGCGGGTCACGTTGTTGCCTGCCACCGCAATCACCCCCTGGTTCTTGACCTTGCCGCTTTTTGGGTTGACGACGAACCAGGCAATGCCGGCGCGTTTCTCGCCACCGACCGTAACGGCGGTGTCGAGCGCGCCCCAGAGCTTGCCTTGCGAGTAGTAGACCTGCTGCATGCGCGAGTCGTTGCTGTCGATCTTCTTCTCGACGTTGGGGAACGGGCCGCCGGCCACAAAGAAGTTGCGCCAGCAACCCACGCCGAACGGCGTGCCGGTGGTGGTGTCACCCAGGCACTGGCCGAAAGGAAAATTGCCCGCCTTCTGGTCGGAACGCGGCGGCACGCCGTAGGTGAGCGTGTCGACAAACTTCGCGCCGAGGCTGAGGTTGGGCGTTGCGCCGTTGAGCGAGCGCGTGTTCGAGAGCGACCAGACCAGGATCTGGTTGGAGGTACCGCTGGCTTCGAAGACGGCGAGGGAACTCATGAAGTGTTCGGTCCCGTTGCCGTCACCGTCGTCATCGCTTGCGTCGTCCCCGCCAGCTGGGGCCTGTGCGGGCCACAGCGTGAAGCCGTTGAATGGAATGGACGGGTCACCTGTGTTGATCAGCACCACAGGCACCGTGGCCGAGCGGTTGATCAGTGCACGCTTGGAAATCGCATAGACCTGGGCGCCAAAGAATCCGGGGCCGAAGACGGCGAATTCGTTGGTGGTGAGGTATATCCCGTCGCGGTTGACGGCGATGTGCGGGTAGTCACCGAGGCAGGGGCCGCCGGTGCAGAAATGATTAGGCGTGCCGTCCGTGCCGTCGTTTTGCACCGGTAGTTTGTAGATGGTCCAGCTGCCGCGTGGGTCGGCCCCGTCGGAGACGGCGATGTCGAGGTGGTTCTTGCCCGACAGGGCGCTCGTCGTGCCCTTGCGGTCAAGCGTCAGTACCACGTGAAACCAGCGGCTGGTCGCAGCGTCGTAGACGCAGCTCGGGTCGGTGATCGACGGGCCGAAGTCGCCGTTGCTGCGGTTGATCGCGGCTGGATAGCCGTAGAAGGTGTTCAGGTCGATCACCCCGGTGAGCGGGTTCCCGTTGGCGTCCCAGATGCGCAACACGTCGTTCACTGACTCGAGCACGAAGCCGTTGCCGACGCACAGGCCCTGGTCGGGAGGCTCGACGGTGAATTGGTTGCCGCCGTTGGCCAGGCGCTGGTTGCGCAGCGTCAGCCCGTCGAAACCGAGGACTACGCCCGCGCCGTTGTTCTCCACGCGACGGCCATCATCCTTCTCGCCGTCGCCTTCGCTCTTGCGGATGCTGCGGTGGCGGACCACCGTGGCGGCCTGGCTTTGGATAGACGAGGCTCGCGTCGCCGACGAGCCGGGGCGCTGAACCGGGTCAGCAGCGCCCGCGTCGTCGCCGACTGAGCCCGGGTCGATTTCGTTGGGTTCGTTGGCGCCGCTGCTCTGCGCAGTCGGTGCGGATGCGAGCGAGCCCCTGCCGACCGCGTTGATCGAGAGTCGCGTGCTGGTCGTCGCGGCGACCGCGGCAAACGAGAGCAAGGCTGTCGCGGCGGTAGCTGCGAACGCTGCCTTGCGAAGGCTCCATGAATCCATTAACTACTCCTGGAAAAGCCGGTGGCTTTTGCCCTGGGCATCTTGCGATGGATTTCGCAGGCTTACAAGAGGGTGCGTCCCATGCCCGCCAGTAACGGTTCGGCGAACAGGCGCCGCCAACTCATCCGGATGGCGCTGAGCTGCGGCGGCGGTGGCTGGGTGACGTCGGGTCGAAAGGGTGAAAACGGGCGCCGTAGATTTCCATCACGTTGCGCACATCAGTTCGCGCGTTTCCGGGTACGGCCGTACGCCGCGCAAACGATTGACGGCGCCTCTCAGGTGTTGAAGGCGGCCGCGGCTGCCCGTCACGTCGCCCTCAAAGCAGTCCAGCAGTTACTGCAGGTAGGCCGTGAGGCCACCGATGTTCTGCGCCGGATCGTTGGGGCTGCACACGTTGAACGCATAGCGGTCGCCGGTACCAGCTGCATCAAGCGCTGAGCGGCTGCGGCGAGAGCACGACGATGTCGAACGCAACGTCCACATTGATTAGGCTTCGCACCAGCTGCAAATGAACCTTGAACTTCGTCGAGATCTTCACCAGATCGATGATCGGTCGAGAACCGCCGAACGAATGAGCGGCCGCGTAGTGGCGGGCCGCTCAGTGCAGTCGAGCCTGCAAGCATGCCCGGCCGAGCATCTCATCCGAAATCTTTTCAGCCAGCATGTACACCGCGGCGCTGATGTTGGCAGTGACTGTCGTCGGCATGATTGACGCGTCCACTACGCGCAGCGACTTCGCGCCGTGAACGCGCCCAGCGGAATCGACAACCGATCCCTCGCCCGTTCCCATCCGGCAGGTTCCTGATGGGTGATAGCTGGTTCCAACGTTCCGGGCAAGCCATGCCTCAAGGGCAGCTGTCGACGCAATCGCAGGGCCTGGAGCGAGCTCCGCCTTGCACTTCTCACCCAATGGAGCCCGCCTGACGATTTCGCGTGTCAGTCGAACCGCGTCAACGAGATCCCGAAGATCAGACGCATCGG
>DASYJS010000308.1:0-15416 GCA_035996225.1 Mycobacterium sp.
CAGGATCCTTTGTCGATTACCTCGAGCATGAGCTGACATTAGCTGGCCGCACATTCGTCGAGCCGAAAGGCTTGACGGAGGAGCCGCCGCCAGCAAATGTCAGCTCATGCTCGAGGTAATCGACAAAGGATCCTGCAGCCAGGACCATCCCGTGCCGTTGCTCTTCGTGCACGGCGGGTGGCATGGCGCGTGGTGCTGGGACGACCACTTCCTGGACTACTTCGCCGACGCCGGCTACCGCGCGGTGTCGATGAGCCTGCGCGGGCACGGCACCAGCCCCGCACCCAAGCCATTGCACAAGGTTTCCATCGCCGACTACCTCGACGACGTCCGTTCGGTCGCCGACGACCTGGGTAGCGGGCCGGTCCGCCACCCCGTCCTCATCGGCCATTCCCTGGGCGGCTTCGTGATCCAGCGCTACCTCGAACAGCACAGCGCCCCGGCCGCGGTGCTGGTGGGCTCCGTGCCGCCGCAGGGCGTGCTCACCTTGGCGTTGCGAGTCTGGCGCCGACGACCGTCGATGACCATGGAGGCCTGGTCGGACCGCACGCTGCTGAAATTCCTCGCCACCCCGGCGCTGACCCGCGAGTACCTGTTCAGCGCGGACACACCCGAGGCCATCGTCGAATCCTGCATGCAACGCGCCGGAGCCGAGAGCACTCGCGCCGCCATGACCGATCCGATGGTCCGCCGCGTCCGGACCCGGCGGGTCAGGACCCCGCTCCTGGTGCTCGGCGCCCGCTACGACGGCTTCGTCAGCGTCGACGAGGTGCGTGCCACCGCGCGCGCCTACCGGACCGAGCCGGAATTCTTCTCGATGGGCCATAACATGATGCTCGAACCGGGCTGGGCTGACGTCGCCGAACGGATCAACGTCTGGCTGCAGACCCGCGATTTAGCGGGCCCCTCCCAGCTTTCGGGATAACCCGGCTCCGTCTCTTTCGAGTCGCTACAGCGCCGAAAAGCGTTGCCATGCTACATTTCACACCCGCCGCCACGCCGGTTAGCATCGCGGGCCGGGCTTACATTTCTTTCACGTTTTTTTCAAGGCGCCATCCCGAACTGCGCGCCGGAGGGGAGCTGTGTCGATGCAGCCGGTCAGCGCCGCCGACGCGACCATCGACGGCGGCGCAGCCGACTACCAACCACTGCGGGGCTGGCAGCGCCGAGCGTTGGTGAAGTATGTGGCCGCCGAGCCGCGCGACTTCCTCGCCGTGGCCACCCCGGGATCGGGGAAGACGACATTCGCACTGCGAGTGGTCGCCGAACTGCTGCGCAGTCGCGCCGTCGAGCAGATCACCGTCGTGGTGCCCACCGAGCACCTCAAGGTGCAGTGGGCGCAGGCCGCGCAACGGTACGGCCTCGCGCTGGACCCGAGATTCTCCAACACCAGCCCGGCGACCTCGCCGGAGTATCACGGCGTCATGGTCACCTACGCCCAGGTCGCGTCGCATCCGACGCTGCACCGGGTGCGCACCGAGCAGCGCAAAACCTTGGTTATTTTCGACGAGATCCACCATGGCGGTGACGCCAAGACCTGGGGCGACGCCATTCGCGAAGCCTTCGGCGACGCCACCCGCCGACTTGCCTTGACGGGCACACCGTTTCGCAGCGACGACAGCCCCATCCCGTTCGTCAGCTACGAATCAGGAGCCGACGGGGTGCGACGTTCGCAGGCCGACCACTCCTACGGCTATGCCGAAGCGCTTGCCGACGGTGTGGTGCGGCCGGTGGTGTTCCTCGCCTACTCGGGGCTCGCGCGCTGGCGCGACAGCGCCGGCGAAGAGCACGAAGCACGCCTGGGCGAGCCGCTGTCCGCCGAGCAGACGGCGCGGGCGTGGCGCACCGCGCTGGACCCCGCCGGCGACTGGATGCCCGCGGTGATCGCCGCCGCGGATCAGCGGCTGCGCCAGCTGCGCACGCATGTACCCGACGCCGGCGGCATGATCATCGCGTCGGACCAGACCGCGGCCCGCGCGTATGCCACGCTGCTGACCAAGCTGACGTCTGAGGTGCCGACGGTCGTGCTCTCCGACGACCCCGGATCGTCGGCCCGCATCAGCGAATTCGCCGAGAGCACCAGTCGCTGGCTGGTCGCGGTGCGCATGGTCTCCGAAGGCGTCGACGTCCCCCGGCTGTCGGTCGGGATCTACGCGACCAGCGCCTCGACGCCACTGTTCTTCGCACAGGCGATCGGGCGGTTCGTGCGGTCACGGCGGCAAGGCGAGACCGCGAGCATCTTCGTGCCGTCGGTGCCCAACCTGCTGCAGCTGGCCAGTGAGTTGGAAGCCCAGCGCAACCATGTGCTCGGCGAACCGCACCGCGAATCCGGCGACGACCCCCTCGACAGCGATCCCGCTCTGCAGACGCAGACCGAAAAGACGGAAGTGGAAAAGGGTTTCACCTCGTTGGGCGCCGATGCCGAACTGGATCAGGTCATCTTCGACGGCTCCTCGTTCGGCACCGCCACCCCGGCCGGAAGCGACGAGGAGGCCGACTACCTCGGCATCCCCGGACTGCTCGACGCCACCCAGATGCGAGCCCTGCTGCACCGCCGCCAGGACGAGCAGCTACAGAAGCGGGCCCACCTTCAGAAGCAAGCCGGGCAGGCGGCACCCCGGCCGTCGGGTTCGATGCACGGTCAGCTCCGCGAGCTGCGCCGCGAACTCAACGCCCTGGTGTCGGTGGCCCATCACCGTACTGGCAAGCCGCACGGATGGATCCACAACGAACTTCGCCGGCGCTGCGGAGGGCCGCCGATCGCCGCCGCCACCCGCGACCAGCTCAAGGAGCGCATTGATGCTGTGCGGCAATTGAATTCGGAGCACTAAGGATCTAATCGCGGACGGGCTCGTCGCCCACCGCATCCGCGCTGGCACCCAACACCGCCAACAGGTGCTTCTCGATCGCGGCTCGCGCGGCGGTGTCGGGGTCCCCGTTCGACTCGTTCGACTCAGCCGGCACTGTCACACAGAACACGTCGGCCGCCGTCGATCCGAACGTGTTGACCTTCGCCCAGGCGATGTCTGCGCCCGCACGCTCGAGCGCCTGTGCCAGCAATGCGAGCAACCCGACCCGGTCCATGGCACGGATTTCGACGACAAGATCACCGGGCGCCGCGGTATCGAGCCACAGGATGCGGGGCGGCGCGGTCGAACGCGTCAGCGGCGCCCCCACTTGAATCTCGCCGGCCCGACCCATCGCCGAGCTGGCCGCGTCGCTGTGCCGCTTTTCGAGCGTGCCGAGGACATCGACGTCACCGTTCAGCGCACCGACGAACTGCTGTCGCAGCAGGCCCGGTTCGGGCGGGGAACCAAAATGCGGCGACACCACGAACTCGGCGATCGCGACACCCTCGTGGACGTTGAGCGACGCCGAGTGGACCCGCAACGAGTTCAACGCCAGCACGGCTGCGGCTTTCGACATCAATCCCCGATCGTCCGGGCCCAGCATCACCGCGCGCATGCGCTCCCCGTCACCCGGCGTGATCTCCACGTGCACCCCGTGATTGGCGGCTAGCGAAAGGTAATGCGGCGTCGTCGGTTCGGCCTGCGGCAGCGGCTCACCGGCCATCACCAATCGACAGCGGCGCACCAGGTCGGCCACCAGGGAGGCTTTCCAGTCACTCCATACCCCCGGCCCGGTGGCCTTCGAGTCCGCCTCCGCGAGCGCATGCAGCAGTTCGAGCAATTGCGCATCCCCGCCCAGAGCCTTGGCCACCGACTCGATGGTTTCGGGGTTGTTGAGGTCGCTGCGGGTGGCGGTGACGGGCAGCAGCAGGTGGTGGCGAACCATGCCGGACAGCGTGTCGACGTCCTGAGGTGACAGTCCCAGCCTCTCAGCGACGGGGATTGCCAAGTCGGCCCCGAGGACGCAATGATCGACGCCGCGCCCCTTGCCGATGTCATGCAGCAGCGCGCCGAGCGCGAGCAGGTCCGAGCGAGCCACGCGAGTGGTCAACGGCGCCGCATTGACCGCGGTTTCGACGATGTGACGGTCAACGGTCCATTTGTGCGAGACGTCGCGCGGCGGAAGGTCGCGGACGGCGTCCCATTCCGGCAACAGCCGGCCCCACAGACCGGTACGGTCCAGCGCTTCGACGGTGTTCACCGCCGGGGGCCCGGCCAGGAGCACGACCAATAGGTCGTCCAACGCCTCCCTCGGCCAGGGAGTCGGCAAGTCGGGGGCGCTGGCGGCCAACCGCTTCAGCGTGCCGGCGCCGATAGGCAGGTTGTTGTCTGCGGACGCGGCGGCAACGCGCAGCACCAAGCCGGCATCGGTGTCCGGTTGGGCCTCGCGGGCAAGCACGATTTCGCCGTCGTACTCGACCACGCCCTCGTCCAGCGGTCGCCGCTTCGGGCGCCGCACCAAGGCGGAAATCCCGCGCCGGGGCAAGGCGTTTTGCGCGGTGCGCAAGGCGGTTTCGGAATGGTAAGCGATGGTCCGGCCCGCGTTGGATAGCATGCGCGCCAAGGTGAATCGATCGCCAAGGCCCAACCTGGCGCTGATTTCGTCGCCGAACTGCGCCAGCAGCTGATCGCGTCCGCGGCCGGATACCCGATGCAGTTCGGTGCGCACATCGAGCAGGGTGCGGTGGGCGGCGTCCAGCGAGCCCGCCGGCATGTCCGGGTTGGCCATGCTGTGGCGGTCGATGAGCTGCGCGAGCGCCAGCGCGTTGATCAACTGCACGTCACGCAGGCCGCCGCGACCTGTTTTCAGGTCGGGCTCGGCCCGTTGGGAAATCCGGCCGCAACGCAGCCATCGGGCATTCGTCATTTCGACGAGCTCGTCCATCCGGGACCGAATTGCACTGCGCCACTGCCGTCGTACCCCATCGATCAGCTGTGCCGCGAGTCCGGCGTCCCCGGCGATGTAGCGTGCTTCCAACAGGCCCAGGGCGGCCATCATATCGGAATTGGCCACTCCTAACGCGCCGGACACCGTTCGCACGCTGTGATCGAGCCGAATGTTGGCGTCCCACAACGGATACCACAGCTTATCGGCGACCTCTTGCAGAACATCGTCAGAGATGTTGTCGTGCAACAGAACTAGGTCAAGGTCAGAATACGGCAACAGCTCGCGGCGACCCAGGCCGCCGACTCCGACAAGCGAATAGCCGCTGCCATCGTCGATCCCGATCTCGGCCGCCTTGGCAGCCAGCCAGGATTCGTGTAGATCCAGCCACGCTTTTCGCAGCCCGGCGGCATCCAGCCCCTCACCCTCTGCCAGCAGTTTGCGCCGCGAGGCAGCCAAATCGCTTGCCCCGCCGGCGCTTGCTCCAGATGACCCGGACGGGTCGGGTGGGTAGTTTGTCATACCCTCCCGGCCCGTCCGGCCTGGATCAACAATCTATGGCTAGGGTCAGAGGGCATCGGTCCCGCGTTCACCGGTGCGTACTCGCACGATGGTTTCCACGGGGCTGACCCAGACCTTGCCGTCACCGATCTTGCCGGTGCGCGCGGCCCGGACAATGCTGTCCACAACCTTGTCGACGAGGGAATCGTCGACGACGACCTCGATCCGAACCTTCGGCACGAAATCGACCGAGTATTCAGCACCCCGGTAAACCTCGGTGTGACCCTTCTGCCGTCCATAGCCTTGAATTTCGCTGACCGTCATCCCGAGGACGCCCGCCTCCTCGAGGCTGGTCTTGACGTCGTCAAGGGTGAACGGTTTTACGATCGCGGTGACTAGCTTCATTTCTGCTCCGCCTCCACTTTCTCGTCCGTTCGCTCCTCCCGGCCGTTACCGCCGTCCGGCAGACTGGCATGGGGAAGTACCGAACCGGTGACTACTGCGAAATCGTAGCTGCTCTCCGCGTGCTCGGACTCATCGATACCTGCCGCTTCGGATTCAGGACTCAGACGCAGCCCGATGGTGTACTTCAGGATCAAAGCCAAGATGAGCGTGACGACACCCGAATAGATGAGAACACTGAACGCTCCGACCGCCTGCCGTTCCAGCTGTGACCAGCCGCCACCGTAGAACAAGCCCTTGGACACGCCCGCGACGCCGTTGATCGCGACGCTCTCCGGAGCGGCCAGCAGACCCACCAGCAGGGTGCCGGCCAGACCTCCGACCAGGTGGACCCCGACCACGTCGAGTGAGTCATCGAAGCCGAGCTTGAATTTCAGCCCAACCGCCAGCGCGCACAGCACACCCGCGACCAAGCCGATCACCAGAGCGCCGAGGGCATTGACCGACGAGCAGGACGGTGTGATGGCGACCAGTCCCGCGACGATGCCCGATGCCGCTCCCAGCGTCGTGGCCTTGCCGTCCCGAATGCGCTCGGTGAGCAGCCAGGCCAGCATCGCCGTGGCCGTCGCGATTGTGGTGGTCATGAATGTCGCCCCGGCGGCGCCGTTGGAACTGGTGGCCGAGCCGGCATTGAAGCCGTACCAGCCGAACCACAGCAGGCCCGCACCGAGCATCACGAACGGCACATTGTGCGGGCGGAACAGCGTGGTGGGCCACCCCTTGCGCTTGCCCAGCACGATCGCCAACATGAGCCCCGCCACACCGGAGTTGATATGGACCGCGGTGCCACCGGCGAAGTCGATCGCGTGCAGCTTGTTGGCGATCCAGCCGCCATGCTCGGCGGCGAAGCCGTCGAACGCGAACACCCAGTGCGCGACCGGGAAGTACACGAACGTCGCCCACAGCCCCGCGAACACCAGCCAGGCGCTGAACTTCAACCGATCGGACACCGCACCCGAGATCAACGCGACGGTGATGATCGCGAACATCAGCTGGAATGCCACGAACACAGTCGCGGGCAGCGTGCCGGCCAGCGGGATATCCGTCGCCGCAAGCCCCTTGGTCGGGTCGGCTGCTACGGAGTTACCCCCGATCAGACCCTTGAGGCCCCAGTACTCCGTGGGATCACCAATCACGTTGGCCGTATCGTTTCCGAACGAGACGGAATAGCCATATAGCACCCACAGCACCGTCACGACGCCCATCGCGCTGATGCTCATCATGAGCATGTTGAGCACGCTCCTGGCACGCACCATGCCGCCGTAGAAGAACGCCAAACCTGGCGTCATCAACAACACAAGCGCGGAACTCGCCAGCATCCAGGCGGTATCGCCGGTATTGGGCTGGCCCAGTATCGGGAATGTCACTCGGTATCACCTCCGGTCGGCCCTAATTTGGTCATCAGACATATGCCTGATGACCTGATCCAGAACCTTGCGCAATGGTTGTTTCCGAGATGGGGCCACCGTGTTTCGTGAGGATTAACGAAACGGGCGCTGTGTAAGGGGTTTTTAGCCGAGCAGGGCGTCGACGAAGGCGCCCGGCTCGAACGGCGCCAGATCGTCGGGGCCTTCACCGAGCCCGACCAGTTTCACCGGCACGCCGAGTTCTTGTTGCACTCGGAAAACGATGCCGCCCTTGGCCGTTCCGTCCAGCTTGGTCAGCACCGCGCCGGTGATGTCGACGACGTCGGCGAACACCTTCGCCTGAGCCAGGCCGTTTTGCCCGATCGTGGCGTCGAGGACCAACAACACCTCGTCAACGGCGGCGCGGCGGGTCACCACGCGTTTGACCTTGTCGAGCTCATCCATCAGGCCCACCTTGGTGTGCAGTCGCCCCGCGGTGTCGATCAGCACGACGTCGGCGCCCACTTCGATGCCCTTGTCGACGGCGTCGAAGGCCACCGACGCCGGGTCGGCACCTTCGGCTCCGCGCACCACCTCCGCGCCGACCCGGGAAGCCCACATCTGCAGCTGATCGGCGGCCGCGGCCCGGAAGGTGTCGGCCGCGCCCAGCACGACACGCCGGCCGTCAGCCACCAGCACCCGCGCCAGCTTGCCGACGGTGGTGGTTTTTCCGGTGCCGTTGACGCCGACGACGAGCAGGACCGACGGGTGGTCGTCATGCGGCAGCGCGCGGATCGAGCGATCCATGTCGGGTCTCAGTTCTCTGATCAGCACCTCGCGCAGCACGGCCCGCGCGTCGGCCTCGGTGCGCACATTGCTGCTGGCCAGGTGACTGCGCAGCTGCGAGACCACCGACTCGGTGACCACCGGCCCCAGGTCGGCGACCAGCAGGGTGTCCTCGACCTCCTGCCAGGAGTCTTCGTCGAGGTCGCCGCCGCCGATCAGTCCCAGCATGCTGCGTCCGAGCGCGTTCTGCGATCGGGCCAGCCGGCCGCGCAGTCGTTCCAGCCGGCCCTCGGTTGGTGCGATTTCCTCGATCTCTGTCGCCGCGGGGACCTCCGGCGCCGGCGGGGCCTCGGGTGCTTCCGCGGCGGGGGCTTCCGTGGCGGGGGGCGCAGGCGGCGGCGTGACGGTCTCGGGTTCGGCCTCCGGCGCGGGCAGCTGTACCTCGGAGATCGTGCGCCGCGGCGCGTCGCGAGGGATGGTCGCGTCGTCCCCGACGGCGGGCAACCCGCTGGTGTCGATCCGATCTTGCGTCGGGGCGCCCTGGCTGAAGGTGATGCCCGACGAAGCCGTGTAGCCCCCGGAACGGTCGAGCGCGCCCGGTTCGGGCCGGCTCAGGCTGATCCGCCGGCGGCGGTACCGGGACAGCCCCAGGACCAGCGCGGCGATGGCAATCAGGGCGGCAACGACGGCGATGGCGATCCAAAGACCTTGGGACACGCTGACATTGTTTCAGGGCCACACCCCGGAACTCACGGCGACTCACAGCGGCAGCCGTCGCCCGCGCTCGGGGCGCGGCGCTAAGAAGAGGTGGAGACGAGCTGCTGCACCTGTTGTCCGCGCATCCGCTGCGAGATCACCGCGGTGACGCCGTCGCCCTGCATGGTCACGCCGTACAGCGCGTCGGCGACCTCCATCGTCGGCTTCTGGTGGGTGATGATGAGCAGCTGCGAACGCGCCCGCAGCAGCTCGAACAGCGAGATCAGGCGGCGCAGGTTGGTGTCGTCGAGCGCGGCCTCCACCTCGTCCATGATGTAGAACGGCGACGGGCGGGCCCGGAAGATCGCCACCAGCATCGCCACCGCGGTAAGCGCCTTCTCGCCACCGGACAGCAAAGACAGCCGGGTGATCTTCTTGCCGGGCGGACGTGCCTCCACCTCGATGCCGGTGGTGAGCATGTCATCGGGGTTGGTCAGCCGCAGCCGGCCCTCGCCGCCGGGGAACAGCACCGTGAAGACTTCGCGGAATTCGCGTTCCACGTCGACAAAAGCGTCGCTGAACACCTGCAGGATGCGGGCATCGACGTCGGCGACGACGTCGAGCAGATCCTTGCGGGCCGCCTTGACGTCCTCGAGCTGGCTGGACAGGAAGTTATAGCGTTCCTCCAGCGCGGCGAACTCCTCGAGCGCCAGCGGGTTGACCCTGCCCAGTTCGGCCAGCTCACGCTCGGCCCGCTTGGCCCGCCGCTCCTGGGTGGGCCGGTCATACGGCATCGGGGCGGGCGCGATCACCTGTTCGCCGCGCTCCCGGGCCTGCTCGAATTCCGCCATCTCGAGCTCGGTCGGCGGCAGCGCGACCTGCGGGCCGTACTCGGCGATCAGATCCGCGGGGCCCATCCCGAACTGCTCCAGCACCGACTGTTCGAGCTGCTCGATGCGCATCGCGGCCTGGGCGTTGGCCACCTCGTCGCGGTGCAGCGAATCGGTCAGCGTGGCCACCCGGGCGCCCAGCGTGTGCACCTCGTTGCGCACCGCCGCCATCGCCGTCGACCGCGCTTCCCGTTCGCCGACCATTGCGTCGCGGATGTGCGATGCCGCGTCGACCACCTGGTTCAACCGCGTCGCCAGCAGCCGCCCCGCGTCGGCCACCGCCGCCGCCACCGCGGCCGCACGCAGTCGCGCGGCGTGTGCCTGCTGGGCCCGCACCCGCGCCTCGCGCTCCGCGGCGGCCGCACGCCGCAGCGAATCCGCCCGGCCACGCACGGCGTTGGCTCGTTCCTCAGCGGTGCGCACCGCCAGCCGGGCCTCCACTTCGACACCCCGGGCGGTGTCGGCCGCGGTGGCGATCCGCTGCCGGTCGACGGGGTCTTCAGCGGGCGAGAGGTGGCTTTCCTGGGCATTGCGCAGCCGGGTTTCGAGTTCGGTGACCTCTTCAAGCGTCTGGGCGCGCCCCGCCTCCAGCTCCTCGCGCTGGTGCAGCAGCCGGTTCCACTCTTCCGCGGCGGTCCGGGCGTCCTGGCCGAGCCGGCCCAGCTGCTCGTACATCGCCGAGATCGCGGTGTCGGATTCGTTGAGTGCGGCCAACGCCTGCTCGGCGGAGTCCTGACGGCCGCGCTGCTCGGTCAGTGCGCCGGACAAGGCGGCGCCGAGTTGGGCCACCTGCGATTCGGCGGCGGCCAGCTCATTGCCGGCCTTGTCGATTTCCGAGGTGAGCTCCAGCGTCGAGGGCTTGCGGTCCGAACCGCCGCTCACCCAGCCGCGGCCGACCAGGTCACCGTCGAGCGTGACCGCGCGCAGCTGCGGGCGGCCCGCCACCAGATCCAGCGCCGCGCCCAGGTCGTCGACCACCGCGACGCCGGACAGCATGGCGACCATCGCGCCGCGCAGCCGCTGTGGGGCCTCGACCAGATCGAGCGCCCAGAGAGCGCCGCCCGGCAGCGGCGCGGCCGTCGGAGGTTGATCGCTTTCTGGGCAAGGCCAGTCCCCCAGGACCAGGGCCGCACGGCCTCCGTCGGCCTGCTTCAGCGCGGCAACCGCCGAACGGGCCGCGCCGAAGCTTTCGGCGGCCAGCGCGTCGGCCGCCGACCCGAGCACCACGGCCAGCGCCGCCTCGTACCCCGAACGGACCTTGACCAACTTCGCGACCGGCCCGAAAAGCCCTGCACCACTGTGGTTTTGCGTGAGCCATGCCGCGCCGTCCTTGCGCTCGAGACCCACCGAGAGCGCATCGATGCGGGCGCGCAGCGAAGCCACCCGGCGCTCGGCCTCCCGCTCGCCGGCCTGCAGCTCGGCGACGCGCTCGTCGGCCAGTCGCAGCGCGGCGACCGTCCGCTCGTGGTGTTCGTCCAAGCCGACCTCGCCCTGGTCGAGTTCGCCGACGCGGGCCTGCACGGTTTCGAACTCCGCGCGGGTCTGCTGCGCGCGGGTCGCGCCCTGTTCAATGCGCTCGGAGAGCCGGGCGACGCTGTCGTCGATCGATTCGACCCGGGCCCGCATGGTCTCGACCTGACCGGCCAGCCGGGCCAGGCCCTCGCGCCGGTCCGCCTCGGCCCGGACGGAGGCCATATGGGCCCGGTCGGCCTCGGCGGCCTCACGTTCACGCTCGGCCAATTCGGCGCGGGCGCCGTCCAGCCGGGTCCGCGTGGCGTCCAGGTCCGCGAGCAGCTGGCGCTCGGCGGCCGCGACCTGCTCGGCCTCGGCATCCAGCGCGTCGGGGTCGGTGTCGCTGGTCGCCACCGGCTCCACATCGAGGTGGTGTGCGCGTTCGCTGGCGATGCGCACCGTGGCGCCCACCCGTTCGGCCAGCGCCGACAGCCCGAACCAGGTGTGCTGGACCGACTCGGCCCGCACCGAGAGCTCGGCCAGTGCCGTCTCGTGCGAGGTCAGCTCCTCGGAAGCCACGGCCAGGCGGCTGGCGGCCTCGTCGTGGTCGCGGCGCATGGTGGCCTCGGCCTCCAAGATCGCGTCCCGCTGCACCTGCCGGTTGACCAGGTCGTCGCCGGCCAGCCGCAGTCGCGCGTCGCGCAGGTCGGCCTGGATGGTCTGGGCGCGACGGGCCACCTCGGCTTGGCGGCCCAACGGTTTGAGCTGGCGCCGCAGTTCGGTGGTCAGGTCGGTGAGCCGCGCCAGGTTCGCCTGCATCGCGTCGAGCTTGCGCAGGGCTTTCTCCTTGCGCTTGCGGTGCTTGAGCACGCCCGCGGCTTCTTCGATGAACGCGCGGCGATCCTCGGGCCGTGACTGCAGGATCTCGTCGAGCTTGCCCTGTCCCACGATCACGTGCATCTCGCGGCCGATGCCGGAGTCGCTCAGCAACTCCTGGACATCCATCAAACGGCAACTGCTGCCGTTGATTTCGTACTCGCTGGCGCCGTCGCGGAACATCCGCCGCGTGATCGAGACCTCGGAGTACTCGATCGGCAGCGCATTGTCGGCGTTGTCGATCGTGACGGTGACTTCGGCGCGGCCCAGCGGGGCCCGCGACGAGGTGCCGGCGAAGATGACGTCTTCCATCTTTCCGCCGCGCAGCGTCTTCGCGCCCTGCTCCCCCATCACCCAGGCCAGCGCATCGACCACGTTGGATTTGCCGGAACCGTTGGGCCCGACGACGGCGGTGATGCCCGGCTCGAAGCGCAGAGTCGTCGGCGAAGCGAAGGACTTGAAGCCCTTCAGCGTCAGACTCTTGAGGTACACGGCGAGCCAGACTACCGCCCAAATTGCCCGTGCCGCCGTCACCGAGGGGTGTCGGCTCGCCCGAAATACTCCTGTCGCCCACAGCCTGACGCACTGGCCACAATGGCCACTTCAGTCACTGGAAAAGAGTCGATACTGCCTTCGAAAGCCCTGGCGGTGCTGCTGTGACTGGTGTGACTCGTGGGCCGCGACGCGCTTGATCAGCGCTCGACGAATCCGTCGAAGCGCTCTTGCGGCTGCGACCACTCGGCGACAACCTTGTCGACGCGCCCCGGCCGGGAGGGCCACGATGTGTCGCCCTCCAGCAGGTCTAGCAATTTCTCGCCCGCTTCCCGCGGGCCGTGGGCGACGACCAGGACCCGACCGTCGGCCTGGTTGGCCGCGTAGCCGGTGAGGCCGAGCTCCAGCGCCCGGCAGCGGGTCCACCAACGAAAGCCCACCCCCTGAACCATGCCGTGCACCCAGGCGGTGAGCCGGACGTCAGGACCCGACATTGTTAGCTTCGGAGTTAGCTTCGGAGTCGGTTTCGGAGGCGACCTCGAACTTGACGGTGGTGCCCGATTTGAGCGTGCGCCCGACGGTGCAGACCAGGTCGATCGCCCGGTTGACGACGACGAACAGGCGTTCCCTGTCGTCCTCCGATAATCCCGACAGGTCCAGCTCGAGGGTTTCGGAGAGCAGCGGATAGACCTCTTCGTCGCGGTCGGCCTCGCCGGAAACCCGGATCACCGCCTGGTAGTCGTCGCCGAGCCGACGGGCCAGCGGGTGGTCGCTCGACATCCCACTGCACGCGGCGAGCGCGATCTTGAGCAGTTCGCCGGGGGTGAACACGCCTTCGACGTCCTCGGAGCCGACCAAAACCTGCGCGCCGCGCGAGCTATGGCCCGTGTAGCGGCGCGATCCGGTGCGTTCGACCCACAGTTCCGTCATGGCTCATTTCTACCGGGAACGCCCACTGCGCTCTCAGCGGACCACCAACGACAGCAGCTTCTTACCCAAAGATATTGCCGCCGAATCGTTTTCGCACGAGACCACGACCTGCTCCCCGACACGTTCGCGTAGTTCGCGCTCCAGGACGTCGCGCAGTGTGGACACCGCGCCCGGGCATCCGTGGCAGGCGCCCAACATCCGAACGGTCACGGCGTGGTCAACCACCGAAACCAGCTCTATCGACCCGCCGTGCGAGGCGGCGAGCGCGCCCACCGACCCGGAAAGAAGCTCCGCGGCAACGGTTTCCAACTCGGGAACCGGTGATTCGTCGACCACCCAGCCGACTGGGTCGCCGAGCGCCGCACTGAGCGCCTCACGAATGTCGTCACCCAGCTCACGCCAACTGTTGGCCGCACCGATCGTGATCAGGATGCCGTCGGCGCCCACCACAAGCTCGTCGATCACTCCGGCGTCCAGCAACGCACCCAGCCCGCCCGGGGCGGTGCGGACGGTGCCGCGCGGCGGCAGCCGATCCGGTGCGACCACCCAGCGCAGCTCCCGCGGATTCGCCGTGGCCGTCGCGTGGATCGGAATCATGCGCCCAGGCCGATCGCGACCGACCGGGCGGCAAACGCCATTCCCCATGCCAGGACGAACATGTAGGACCACGCGAACGCGGGCCAGCGCCACGAGTTGGTTTCGCGGCGCATCACCGCGACGGTGGACATGCATTGCAACGCGAAGACGAAGTACGCCATCAGCGCGATGACGGTCGGCGCGGTGAACACCTTATGGCCGTCGTCGTCGGTCAACGAGACCAGCGCTTCGTGCGGATCGTCGGGGCTCTCTGCCGCCGCCACCTGGCCCAGAGTGGACACGAACACTTCGCGCGCCGACATGGAACCGAGCAGGGCGATGTTGACATGCCAATCGAATCCGAGCGGTTTGAACACCGGCCCGATCGCCTTCCCGACATCGGCGGCCCAGCTGTGGTCCATCACGTAGGCGGTGGCCTCGGTCGGCGACATCTTTGCGGTATCGGCCTCGCGGGGCGGCAGATTGAGCAGCACCCACAGCACGATTGATGTGCCCAGGATGATCGTTCCGGCCTTGCGCAAGAACATCTTGGCCGAATCCCACATCGTGATCAGCACGTTTTTTGCCGACGGGAAGCGGTACGGGGGAAGCTCCATCGTGAACGGCAGCAGATCGCTGCGCAGGATCGTCGATTTGAACAACGCCGCGGCGATCAGCGCCGAGGTGCCGCCGCACACATACAGCGCGAACATCGCGACACCCTGCGCGCTCAGGCCGCCCCATTGGGTCTTCGGCGACACCAGGATGCCGACCAGCAGGGTGAACACCGGAAGCCGGGCCGAGCAGGTCATCAACGGCGCCGTGATGATGGTGGCGATCCGGTCGCGCGACGACGGCAACGTCCGGGTGGCCATGATCCCCGGGATCGCGCAGGCGAAAGACGACAGCATCGCGACAAAGGCGCGGCCTTCCAATCCCGTCGCCGCCATCACCCGGTCCATCAAGAATGCGGCGCGCGCCATGTAGCCGACGTTCTCCAGCAGCGCGATCAGCAGGAACAACAACACGATCTGCGGGATGAATTGAAGCACCGTCCCGACGCCACCGATCAGCCCCTGGCCGAGCAGCCCGCGCAGGACGTAGTTGCCGACGTGATCGCTGACCAGTCCGCCCAGCCAGGTGAGCGCTTGGCCCACTTGATCCTGCAATGGCGCGGCGATGGTGAAGACGACCTGAAAGAAGCAGAACATCACCGCGAAGAAGATGACGGTGCCCCACAGCGGGTGCAGCACGACCGAGTCGATCCCTCGCGTGCGCCGATCCGATTTCGGCGCAACGTAATCGGCCGCGTCCAGCACCGACCTACCCCACGCGTCGATGGCGTCGTCGTCACCCGGGGGCAGGATCGGGGGCCGTTGCCATTGGGCGGAGGACGTCAGTTGGGCGCGCAGGGTGTCGATGCCCACGCCGCGGTTCGCCACCACCGCGACAACCGGGATGCCCAGCGCGGTCGACAAGGCATCGACGCAGATGCCGCCGCCGCGCGCCGTCAACTCGTCGGTCATGCTCAGCGCCAACAGGCAAGGAAGGTCCTGCCGCAGCACCTGGGCCACCAGGATGATCGAGCGGTGCAGCGTGGTGGCGTCGGCCACGA
>DASYJS010000309.1:0-20586 GCA_035996225.1 Mycobacterium sp.
TTCTCCGCCGACAACCACATCTCGGTGGCCGACGACATCTTCTACGAACGCTTTCCCGATGACCTCAAAGAACAGGCTCCGCGGATCTGGTACGAGGATGGCGCCTATTTGCTCGGCCGCCCGGGACAGTCGATGGTGGTCGGCGATTTCAGCGCGGTGCTCATGCAATATGACGACCTGGCCGGGGCGGCCACCAACAACGTCGAAGCCCGGGTTCGCGAGCTCGCCGAAGACGGCGTCGACAAGGAACTGGCCTTCCCCAACGCGGTGCTTGCCCTGTTCCATTATCCCGACAAAGCCCTGCGCGAGCGGATCTTCCGCATCTACAACGAGCACATCGCCGAGGTTCAGGAACGCTCCAATGGTCATTGCTACGGCGTCGGTTTGATCAACTGGTGGGAGCCCCGCGGCGCCCGTCGCACCCTCACGGAGCTGAAGTCATTGGGGCTCAAAACGTTTCTGCTGCCGATCAGCCCCGGCAACGACGACAACGGCCAGCCCATCGACTACTCCTGCACGGCGATGAGCGCGGTATGGGACGAGATCGAAGAGGCCGGTCTGCCCATCACACACCACATCGGGGAGAGTCAGCCCAAGTTCCCCAGCGAGGTCAACAGCGTCGCGGTGGCCATGATGGTCAACATCGACTCGTTTCGGGAGATGTTTTCCAAGTACATCTTCGGCGGCATCCTCGACCGGCATCGGCGACTTCGGGTCGGTTGGTTCGAGGGCGGAATAGCCTGGGTGCCACCGGCGCTACAAGACGCCGAGCACGTCCTGGCTTCCTATCAACACATGCTGCGACACCAGCCCGAGCATGACATCCGCTACTACTGGGACACTCACATGTGCGCCTCGTTCATGGTCGACGCCGTGGGCCTGCGACAGATCGACGAGATCGGGATCGACAAGGTGATGTGGTCATCGGACTACCCGCACAACGAAAGCACGTTCGGCTATCCGGAGCGGTCGCTGGCCGCCGTGGTCGACGCCGTCGGTCCCGAGGACGCCGTCCGGGTGGTCGGCGGCAACATCAAGAAATTCTTGGGAATCTAGAAGGCATGCGCCCATGACGAATTCAGTGTCTGCCCGCGGCTCGGTCATCGACATACCCGACGAGCCGGATTGGGCCCGCATGCGCGCGGAGGTCGGAGCGCGGCTGCGTTCGGCGATGGCCGAACACGGTGTCGACGCGCTGGTCCTGCTAATGAACGGCTACGTCGGATACGCGACTGGTGCCAGCTGGCCACTGTTGGACGCGGGTCTCTCGCACGTGGAGCGCCCGGTCGCAGTCGTGCTCGCCGATGACGTGCATCCGCACCTGTTCATGCCGTTCCGCAGCGGAGCGTCCGCGGAGTCACCGGTGCCCGACGACCATCTGCACGGCCCCGCCTACCTCGAATTCGAGCACGGTGTCGAGTATTTCGCGCGAAAGCTGGCCGAGCTCGTCCCGCCGGGAGCGAGTATCGCCGTCGACGAGCTCACCGGGGCGATGCGGCGGGCGGCGCCCACGCTTTTCCCCGCAGGGGCGCCGACGGATGCGGCGATCGTGCTTGGCGCCGCGCAATTGGTGAAGACCCGCGACGAGCTCTCCTGTCTTCGCCGGGCGGCCCGCATCACCGAACAAGCCATTGTCGACGTGCAGGAGGCGCTGGTGCCGGGAGTACGGCAGATCGATCTCTCGGCCACGTTCGTCCGTCGTGCGTTCGAGCTTGGGGCCACCACCAACATGCTGGAGGCCATCTGGCAGGTGATGCCGAGTTCACGGGAAGCCGGAGTATGGACGACGCATGGAGACCTTGCGCTGCCGCTGCTCCCCACGGATCGCGAACTGGCTGCCGGCGATGTGCTGTGGACCGACATCAGCATCACCTACGCCGGGTACTGCTCCGACTTCGGCCGAACCTGGGTTGTTGGCCAGCAGCCCACACCACGACAGCAAGATCAATTCCGTCAATGGCGAGCCATCCTGGACGCCGTGCTCGCGGTGACCAAAGCCGGTGTGACCTCAGGTGATTTGGCGCGCACTGCGATCGCGGCCAACGGCGGCCGTAAGCCGTGGTTGCCGCATTTCTATCTGGGCCACGGCATCGGCACCTATCCCGCCGAAGCCCCGATGATCGGAACGGATCTCGGCGAGGAGTTCGACGACAATTTCGTCTTTCCGCCCGGAATGGTTCTGGTTTTGGAACCCGTGATCTGGGAGGACGGAACAGGAGGCTATCGCAGTGAGGAGATTGTGGTGATCACCGAAGACGGCTTCGCGCCGATTACCGACTACCCCTATTCCCCTTATGGCGACTGAAGTCCTGCCCGACGCGCACGCGCTACGATCCGGGCGCCGGGAACGGGCGCTGGCCCAGATGGACGAACACGGCCTCGACATCCTGGTGCTCGGCCGGCAAGCCAACATTCGTTACGTCACCGGTGCGCCGCAGCTGTGGATCGCCGGGACACGGCCGTTCGGTCCGATGTGTGTGCTGGTTCGCGCCACCGGCGACATTTACCTCAACAGCACCGACGACGAGGGGGTCCCGGAGGAGATCGGCCACGACCATCTGTACGGGCTGGCCTGGAATCCGATGACGCTCATCGACGTGCTGAAGAAGGTCGACGGTGCCGAATCGGCGCGGCGGGTCGGAACCGACGCGATCACACCGACTTTCGCCGCATTGCTGCCCGAGGCGTTCCCCAATGCCGAACTCGTCGATGCCGAGCCGGCCATGCGCGCGGCGCGACGCGTCAAGACACCCGACGAAATCGCGGCCATGGACACCGCACTTCGTATCGCGCAACACGGGCTCGCCACTGCCCTGGGCGAGTTGGCCCCGGGGGTGTCGGAGCAGACGCTGGCCGGGGTGATGATGGAGTCGATGGCGGCGGGCGGGGTCAGCACGCCGGCCACTCAGGACGCCGCATGGGTGACTTCGCGGGAACACCCCTGGCGCCGCGCCCACCCACCCGCCGAGGTCCGGCCGGGCGACCTTGTCGCGTTCGCCGCCGGGGCCCTGGCGAAGGGCTATGTCGTGGAGGTGGGCCGCACCTGGCCGACCGGCGATACCGTCGACGGTGCGGCCCGCAAGCTCTTCGCGCGGTCGAACACGCTGTACGACAAGATGCTTGCTGCTTGTCGCCCCGGTGCGCCCACCCGCGATCTGCTCGCCGCGTATGACGCGGCCGGCGAGCCGATACCGCCGATGCCGATCGCGCACGGGCTGGGGCTGGGATTCGATCCGCCCGTCGTATCCGAAACGCTCTTGGCCGCAGGCGAACACGACCAGCTCGAGGCCGGGATGGTGCTGGCGATTACCGGCTACGCATGGCAGCACGGCATCGGCGCGGTGTTCCGCCGCGACACCATCCACATCACCGACGATGGTGTCGATGTGCTGACCACCAGCCCGTCTTGGGTCGAGGGGGGCTAGGCGACACGTCCTTCCTCGGCCAGGGCGGCATCGAGTAGATCACCGATGCAATACCGCTCCCACGCGGTCAGCAGGTTCGACAGCATCTGCAGTGGTGCACGCACGCTCTCGTCATCCCTGATGCGCGGATCCTTTCGGGTGCTGGGCACGGTGTCAAATCGCTTGCGTATCAGGGCCGGAACATCCAGCAGCCACGCAACCCCCATCGCCGCCGCGTAGAGCAACGTGTGCCGCCGCAACCGAGCCGGGTCGAGATGCGGGCCGCCGTGGCGATGGACTTCGGTGACGAACAGATGCAGCAATTCGTCGAGATGGACGTCCCACAGCTCGGTTTCGGCACCGGACATGGCACCCCAGATGGCCATGCCCATATTCATTTTGCTGACGCATCCCCAGTCCATCAGGCCGCAACGCAGAGTGTCGTCAGCATCTCGCCAAAACCACGCGTTATCGATGTTCGCATTCCAATGGCACAGCGCGACATAGTCGGCGTCGTTGGCCAGTTGGCGTGTGATCGTGTGCTCGTGGTGTGCGAAGCGGGGCACGTCGTCGCGCAGGCGCGCGAGAAACTCTGCCGAGCCGACATTGTCGGGCAGTAGCCCGGGATGGGTTTCGGCGAGTTCGGCCAACTGGTTCACCCGTTGTTCCAGTTTGCCGATGGACAGCGGCGCCCGCTCTCCCACTGTCGCGGCCTGCACGTCCACCGGAAAGTGCGCGGTCTCGGCCGTCGGAAGTCGCCCAGATCGGTGGGTGCCGGCAAGCCGTGCCAGCGCGGTGAGCAGCGCGCGGTAATGCTCTAGGGGTTCCGGCATTTCGTAGTCGAGGCACTTGTGATACTGGCGTTCGATTCCATTGTCGCCGAATCGAATTCGTTCCGTGATCAGTATTCCGGTTCCGCTCTGCCGGTGATAGTCGCCGAACAGCGCGCTGGGCACTGCGATCGGGAATCCGGATACCCGCGACAGCGAGGCGAATCGCACCTCCGGCTCCATCTGCGTCTTGCCGCGATCGCGCGTCGGGTTGTCGAGATCGCGGGAGAACTTGACGAACAAATCGGTGTGCAGACCCGGTGCAGGCGCATCGTATTCGACCGATAGCACCACTTTGCGCCCCGTGCTGCCGTCGTGAATCTCGGCGAAGGCCGTCATCGCGGCGACGGCATTGCCGTCCGCGAGCACGCCGGAGGCCCGAAACGCATCGGTGAGAAACCTCGCCCCGCCGTCGCGCAACGAAACGGGGTCAGCGGGGAACGACAACCCGGACTGATCACCGGTGACCCAGCGGTGATTCTCGGGATGCGGCACGGATCACCAGGTCTGTTCGGCCGCGCGCACCAGCATGTGGTTGACCGCCACCCGGCGGTCGCGGGTCACCATGAACAGGACCGCATCGGCGATGTCTTCGGGCCGGAGTTTGACCATGCCCGCGGTCTGACGTTCGAACGCCTCCCGCGACGATTCGGCCAGATGGGAGAAGATTTCGGTATCGACGGTTCCGGGACCCACCACTCCGACCCGGACCCGCTTGCCGAGTACCTCTTGGCGGAGCCCCTCACTGAATGCGTTGACCCCGAATTTGGTCAGCGAATACACCGCGGTGTTGGGTCGGGCCACCCATCCGGCGGTGGAACTGATGGTGACCAGGTCGGCCACGCCGCGCGCCGAGTCGGCGGCCGCTTCGATCAGGTGGGGAAGTGCCGCTCGGGTGGCATAGAGGACCCCCTGCACGTTGACCGACACCATCTGATCCCAGTCCCCCAGCGGCGCCTCCGTCGCGGGCGCCGACTGCATCAGGCCGGCATTGTTCACCAGGATGTCGAGGCGCCCCAACTCCGCAACGGTGCGCTGCACGGCGGATGCCACCTGCTCGGCGTTGGTGACGTCGGCGGGCACGACCAGCGCTGTGCCTCCGGCGGATTCGATATCGGCTTTCAGATCGGTCAGCCTTTCGGCCCGCCGGGCCAGCAGGGCCACCGCAACGCCCTGCTCGGCCAGGGCAAGCGCTGTTGCCGCGCCGATGCCGCTGCTGGCACCGGTTACCAGGGCGGTGGTGTGTGCCAGTGTCGCCCTCATGTCCCGCCCGTCATTGGTGAGCCGGCTGCCTGCGATGGCGCAGCCGCACGCAGTATTTCGTGGACAACATAGTCGGTGTCCTCGCCCAAGTCGGGGGCGCCCCGTTCAATGCGTGCCGGCCCACGCGTCATCCGCCATGACGGCCCCAATATCGGACGCTGGCCTTCACGGTGATCGGAGACGAAGCGATACAACTCGCGGTCCCAGAGTTGTTGATCGCCAATCACATCGATCGCGGTGGCGCTCTTGGTTGCCGGCACTCCCGCCAAGCGCAGACGATGAGCGAGATCTTCGGCATCGTGGCTCCGGGTCAGCCGCGCCAGGTCGGCGTCGAGCGCTTCGACGTGTTGGCGTCGGTCGTCCAGTGCGGCGTAGCGGGGATCGTCGGCCAGCGCGGGGGCGTCGAGCACGTCACATAACCGGCGCCATTCGGGCTCGTTTGCGACGGCCACGCTAACCCAGGAGCCATCCGAGCAGGGATAACAGCCATGGGGGCACATGTCGGGATGGTTGTTGCCGTCTGGCCCGAGGCGGCGCCCGGTAAGACTTTGTTCGAGCAGGCAGTCCCCGATCATCGAGGAAAGCGTTTCAACGGCCGAGATGTCGACGAATTGCCCTGCGCCACTGAGTTCGCGGTGCAGCAGTGCGACCACGGCGGCGTATGCCGCCGCCGCTCCGACCGTGGAATCCCCGTAGCGCATGCTGGTTCCGAGCGGGGGCCCACCCGGATAGCCGACCAGCGGGGCAAGCCCGGCCAGGGCGGCGAAGCAGGGCGCATAGCCGGTCTGGTGACCGAGTGGCCCGTCGTTGCCCCACATTTTGATCGACACCGAGATGATGTCCGGTTTGATCTCGGTGAGTTGCTGGTAGCCCAAGCCCTGGCGTTCCATCGCGCCCGGGCGCAGGTTGTTGATGACAATGTCGCTGCGGGCGATCAGCTCCCGCAGTTGCGCCATGCCCTCGGCCGACTTGATATCGAGGTCGACGCTCAAGATCTCGGGATTGATGCTCAGAAAGAACGGCGCGTGGTTGATGTCGGTGCCGCCGTAGGCGCGCATCTCCTCGGGCAGGGCCGCCGTCTCGACCTTGATCACCTCGGCGCCCAAGAGCGCCAGCAGCTTGCCGGCGTACGGACCTGCCCACACCTTGGTGAGCTCCACGACGCGTACCCCTTCCAGGGGGCCACCGCGCGGGTTCTTCGGCGGCTTGAGTTGTGCCGACTTCACCGCCGGTAACGCGTGCGCAGTATCGAGCGAGTCCAGGATCGCCGTGGTGTGCTGACCTAGCGCGGGTGCGGCCGAGGTGATTTCAGCCGGCGATGCGCTGAGCACATACGGCACGGTGGGATAAGCCGCCTCGCCCAACACGGGGTGGTTGACGTCGGAAAAGAAACCGCGGTGGCGATACTGCGGCGCGTGGTGCAGGTCCGCGGCATCGTTGACCGGAACCAGCGGCACGCCCAGGCGCTGGGCTTCGTCGGCGGCCGTCTCCTTGGCCAAGTCGCAGACCCACGTCGCGAAACCCCGCTGAAACGCCGTCACTTTGTCCGGAGTGACGGAGAACTCCAGCCAGTCGTCGTCGAAATCGTCGAGCCAAGCCGGGCCACCCATCAGCTCCTTGACGCCGAGCCAGTGGGCGCGGCTGGTCATGTACAAGTAGACGAAGCCATCGGCGCAGGCGAAAAAGGAGGCCGGGCCCTGCTGGTCGTAATCGTCGCGGGTACCCACGGCGGGCACTTCACCGGTGATCAAGCGCCCCAGAATGCAATCGGCGCGGGAGACCAGCACGGCATGCTGGGAAACGTCGATGAACTCGCCGCGGCCGGTGTGCAGACGCCCGACCAACGCTGCCGCAATGCACAGCGCGGCCTCCAGCCCCGCTTCGTAGTCGGCCATGAACCGGCCCGGCCCCTGCAGCGGCGGCTTGCCGACGTCGGGATGGCTGGGGGTGTGATATCCCCAGCCGCTGGCGTGGAATACGTTGATGCTCTTCGCATTCGCGTATTCGGCCGCGGCGTCCTGGCCAAACGGGGTCACCGAGCAAAACACCACGCTCGGGTGCTGCTGCGCCCAGCTCGTCGCGCCGTCATCGATGACCGCGTCGGCGGAGTCGATGAGCTTGTGCAGGCACTCGACATCGGCCGCCGAGGTGGTGTCGAGAACAACGGACTGCTTGTTCGTGTTGAGGTACGCGAACAGGACACTGCCTTCACAGCCGGCCCCGGCGCCGAGGACAGGCGCCATAGCCCGAGTCGGGCTACCGCGCCCCGCCGCCTCGACCTTGATCACCTCGGCGCCGAAGTCGGCCAACAGCTTTCCGCAGTACTCCCCTGCGACCGACCCCGACAGCTCAACGACCCTAAAACCCGTCAGCGCCGACATGCGAGCTCCCCCAAAACGGTCAGGGCTTCGCGCGTCCTGAGCGGCTCAGGCGCCACTCCGGTGGGAAGTTCATGTCGTTGTCCTTCACCACGTTGTTGAGGCCCTTGTTGAAAGTGCCCTCGGTGAGGTCGACGTCGTTCTCCTGGTCGTTCTGGATCATGGGGAGCATGCCCTCGACCATGCCGACAAGAAGGCTGCCGAAGTACTCACCCTTGTGCTGCTTATAGAGTTCCAGGAACGTCTTCTGCACCGCGACCGTGTCGGTCGGACGGGACTTCGAACAGGCCATCGCGTACTTCAGGGTCTCGGCTTCCAGGTCCTCGCGGGGCACGACACTATTGACGAACCCGCAGTCGTACATCTCCTTGGCGCTGAACGGCCGCCCGGTGAACAGCATTTCGGAGAACTTGCGTAGGCCCATGGTCTCGGCCCACCACCACAGCCGCGGTCCCCAGCCGACATACCGGAACGCGGGGTGTCCGAACAGGGCATCGTCGGAGGAGATCACCAGGTCGGCGTCGCCGGCTTGGTAGAAGTGCCAGCCGTAGCAGTAGCCCTTGGCCTCGATGATGCTGACCTTCCGAAGCTCTTGCAGGGGGCGGTTTCCCGCGCGGGCCTTGGCGTAGAAGTCGGTCACGGTGGATAGGTAGCGGTAGGAGCCACCGGGCGGGTACTTCACATCGTCATCGTTGATCGCGAGCTCGTGCAGCAGCGGCATGCCGGGGTTTTCGATCATGCCCCGTTGTTCGGGCAGGTCGCCGCCGCTGCCGAAATCTTCCCCCTCGCCGCGGATTACGACGACCTTGACGTCGTCGTCCACGTTGCACTTGTGGATCAGGTCGGCATAGAGCTGACGCATTCCCAGGCTGGTGGCGTTCTGCGCGTCTGGGCGATCGAAGGTGATGTAAGCGATTCGGTTCTTCTTGTCCTTCTCGAACTTGATGTACTGCGCGGCTTCTTCTTTCATTTTTTCGTAATCGTAGTCAGGCATGAGCGTTCTCCACTTCGTTATTATTCAATTGATTTGTGCTTACTTGAGCAGAGCGCCCGCGTCGACGGGCAGCGAAACGCCGGTGACATAACGAGATTCGTCAGAGGCCAGGAACAGGACGGCGTTGCTGATGTCGACCGCTTCCACCCATGGCACCGGCATGATGTGCGTCATCTGCGAGAACGGGGCGAAGTCCTCTGGTCCGGGGTTTTCCAAATCCGGGCGGAACAGCTTGAACGTCACTTCGTTCATGGTCATTGGCGTATTGACCTGGCTGGGGTGCACCGAGTTCACCCGAATGCTGTGCTGGCCCAATTCGACCGCGAAGCTGCGCATCAGCCCCATCACGCCGTGTTTCGCGGCTATGTAATGGCCGGTGTAAGCAAGCGCCTTGTGTGACCCTACCGAGCCGGTCAGCACGATGGAACCGCCGCGTTTGCCGGCGAGGATATGCGGCACACCGGCTTTCACGGTGTGCCAGACGCCGGAGAGGTTGACGTCGATCATGTCCTGCCAAGTCTTCTCGGGGAGCTTGTGCAGTTTGGTGCCGAAGGTCCCGATACCGGCGTTCGCGACGATGATGTCGAGCCGGCCGAATTGTTCAGCCCCGCCGTCCACCGCGGCCTTGAGGGCGTCGTAGTCACGCACGTCGACTTGTGCGGTCACAATGCGGCGATCCTGCGCCTTCACCAGGTCGGCGGTCTCGGCGAGATCCTCAGGGGTCGAATGCGGGTAGGCCAAATTGTCGATCGGTCCGCAAACGTCGATCGCGATGATGTCGGCGCCCTCTTGCGCCAAGCGCACCGCGTGACTGCGACCCTGCCCGCGAGCGGCGCCACTGATGAAGGCGACCTTGCCCTCGACCCGGCCCGCCATCACGGCACCACGGTGGGCAGGGTTTCCCAGCCCCGCACCGACGACGTCGGGCTGAGCGTGGCGTTGGCCAGATCAGGCTCCCACTCCGGGAAGCGCTTGAGAATTTCCTCCAGGGCAACTCGGCCCTCCAGGCGCGCCAGCGCCGAGCCCAGGCAAAAGTGCGCTCCCACACTGAATGTGAGGTGCGGCCGGGCGGCGCGATGAATATTGAATTCGCCGGCATCGGGACCGAATTGCCGCTCGTCGCGGCAGGCGGCCCCGATTAGCATCAGCATCACGCTGCCCTCCGGCACCGTCTGGTCATAGAGGCTGACGTCACGAGTCACGTAGCGTGCCATGTGCGGCGCGGGCGGCTCAAAGCGCAGCAACTCCTCGATCGCCTGCGGGATGAGTGCGGGGTTCTCGACAAGTTCGCGACGCTGATCGGGGTGTTCGGCGAGAACCTTACCCGCCCAACCGATCAGCCGCGTCGTCGTTTCGTTGCCTGCTCCGGCCACCACGTTGAGATAGACGAGGATCTCCTGGCGAGTAAGCCGACGGGTGGTACCGGTCTCGTCGACGAATTCGACGTTGAGCAACTCGGTCATGATGTCGTCGGAGGGGTTGTCGGCACGCCAGTCGATGTAGGCCTCGAATTGCTCGCCCACGGACAAGCCATGCTCGGCGGCACTCATCGGCTTGCCCGGCTCGGTGCGTAGTTGGGCGTTGCCGCGATCGCGGATGTGCTCCTGATCTTCTTCAGGAATCCCGAGCAGCGCGCTGATGACCTTCATCGGCATGATCGCGCCCAGGTCGGCGACAAAGTCGAACCGCCCCGACCCCACCAAGGGATCCAGCGATTGAGCGCAGAACTCGCGAATCATCGGCTCCAACCCGGAGATCTTGCGGGGAGTGAACATCCGCGACAGCAGCTTGCGGTGGACATCGTGGATCGGCGGGTCTTCGAAGATCAGCAAGCCCGACGGGATCTCGAGGTCGGCCTTGATCAGCTCCATGATCACGCCCCGGGCGGAGCTGTAGGTTGCGTAGTCGACGATGCCCTTGTTGACGTCGGCGAACCGGCTTAACGCGTAAAAGTCGTATTCGGAGTTGTAGTAGAGCGGCGCCTCGTCACGCAGGCGCGCAAACATCGGATACGGGTCGGCGATGAGCTCGACATTGTATGGATCGAAACTGACATGGCTCTCGGTGCTCGCCGTCACGAAATCCCTCCTAGCGCTGCGAATTCCGGCTGATGACATCGTCTGCACAAGTCCTGGGACGGCAAGTGCGTCAGCGCCGGATCCGGTTCGGGCAATTTGTACACTCCGCTTAAATGGTCGCTCTGAAAAGTGCACGGACTCGGCTGACGATGTGCTCGCCGACGGTCCGTGAGCGTCGACGTTCTCTATTCTCGTAGAGAACCATATAGCGCATGCTCTGGCAAGCCCCAACGCCGCGAAATCCGCCGTCAGCCCGTGTCGAGTCGGCGCGGCTCACGGCCATCGGTGAGCCGCCCCTTCTGCGGACTCTTGAGGATGCCGGCGGCGATGGCCGACAGGATGGAGTCGAGTTGCTCTGCACTGTCGACAATCCGGTCGCCATGGGCGGAACGCATGAGCAGACCGTTGATGAACGTCAGCGTGACGTTGCTCAGATCCTCGACCACCGCCGACTCCAATTCGGCTCCGTGCGGCATGAGTTGGACGAGGATCTCGCGGTGCAGCTTTGTGAACGCGTCGGTGGCTTGCTGCAGAATCGCGGCCATCGCGGGATCGCGCGCGGCTTGCATCGTCAGCTCGTACCTGGCCTTCGTCCAGGACAACTGTGGCTCGGTTGCGGCTTGAATCACCACCTGCGACAACAGCGACGGCGTGGGGTTGTCTCCCCGACTACCGGCACTGTCGGCGATGGACTGCAGCCGTTCCAGATCCAGCTCGGCCAGGCGCTCGGCGACCGCACGCAACAGTGCGGAGCGGGTCCGGAAATAAAAGGAAGTGGTGCCGTCGGGAACAGCGGCCTTGCGGTCCACCTTGAGATGACTCAATCCCTTGGCCCCGTCCGCGGCCAACAGCTCGATCGCCGCATCACACAGGTCACGGCGGCGCTCCGCGGGATTGGGCTTTCGTCTTTTCGCTGACGCAGATGTGTATCGAGCCATGAACGCATGCTTTCGTGGCAAGGAACTAAAGTGAATATTCGCTGACTTGCAGCATGACCATACTCTATGTTCGTAGTGTCCGTAAAGTGACCGGCCGCTCGCGTCGCTCGCCCGACGTGTCATCACGAAAGGGATGCGGTGGCGTT
The DNA here is from genome assembly GCA_035996225.1 of Mycobacterium sp. Lineage (GTDB taxonomy): Bacteria > Actinomycetota > Actinomycetes > Mycobacteriales > Mycobacteriaceae > Mycobacterium. Next base: position 12,032 of record DASYJS010000309.1, read on the forward strand.
CCACGGTTCAACGATCTCCACGGCGACCGCCCGGCTGACCAGCGTTATCGTGCTCGGCGCGGTGGCATGCGGCTGCCATGCGGCCCAGCACCCGGCCGCACCCGCCACCTCGACCGGCACCACGGCGTCGGCAACTCCATCCGTGGCGCCGGTGATGCGAATTCAGCCGTTGCCGGTTCGTCCGGTCGAGAAGTCGCAGCCGACCACACCCGACAAGTGCCCCGCGACGAATCCGGATGCCCCGGCCCCGCCGGCCAACGTCCTCGTCACCTGCGATCTCGCCCGGACCACGCGGTATACGTTGGGCCCGGAGGCGATGCGGCTCGACCTGACACACGTGGACCCACCCAAGGCGCTCACATCGGATTTCTACGAAGTGAATCTGACGATGGACCCGGCATCTGCGACGGCGTGGGCGTCGTACACCGCGGCACATGTACACGCCCACATTGCGTTCATTCGCAACGATCTCGTCCTGGAAGCGCCGATCATCGAAGAACAGGTCACCTCCGGGCAGATCGCGATGACGACCCAAACGGCTCAGGCCGCCGCCCAGTTGGCCCAATTGGCAGGCCGCCCGGCATGACCGACCTTGCCATCGGCTTCCTCAACGGATTCGGGCTTCCGCCAGTGGAGTTCGTCGATCTCGCGGCGGATCTTGGCTGCCGCTACATTTCGGCGGTCGTGCAGGGCGCGCCATTGGTGCCGCTCGGCTATGCGCCCTTTTCACTCAAGGACGACCCCGCGCTGCGCAAGGATGTGCTCGCCGCGATGAAGCACCGGGGCGTAGCCGCCTCCTTGGGCGACGGGTTCCTGGTGCTGCCGGACACCGAAATCAGCGCATTCGGTGCGGATCTCGACGTGCTGGCCGAGCTCGGCGTACCCCGAATCAACGTCGTCAGCCTCGACCCCGATCTGAATCGGACGTTCGACCAGTTCGCCGCACTGACCGAACTGGCCGCCCAGCGCAGCATCCAGACCGTTGTCGAACCGGTACCGGGGCTGACTGTGGGTGATTTGCCCACCGCACTGGCCGCACGAGAACACGTCGGGCGATCCGACTTCCGATTGTTGATCGACACCATGCATTTGGTGCGCTCGGGATCCAGTGCCGCGGACCTCGCGGCGGTTGACCCCGAATACATCGGCTACGCCCAACTCAACGACACGACGCTGCAGCCACGGTTGGACAACTACATGGAGGAAGCCATGTTCGAGCGCATGGTTCCCGGCGAAGGCGAACTACCGCTCACCGACATCCTGTCCGTGCTTCCCCACGACATCGTGCTCGAAATCGAGGTACCAAGGCGGTCATTGGCGTTGGCCGGGGTCAGCCCGATTGATCGGGTGCGCCCGTGTGTCGAGGCGGCGCACCGCTTGTTAGCTGAACGTGGGCAATAACTTTCAGCTCGGTTCGCGAAGCGGCAGCCCCGCGGCGCGATAGATCGCATCGATGACGGTCATGTTCTCGATCGCGTCCTGCGGATTCGTCTTCACCGGGGCGCCTCGCAGCACCGCGTTGGCGAACGCGTCGAGCTGGTAGGCGTAGGTAGCCCGGCGCGGAAATCGCTCCACTCGATTGTCGTCGGCCGTCCGGACCGAGAGACGATGGAACATCTGGGGCATTACCGGATTGAGCACGTTCAGCTGGCCGCGGTCGCCGACCACCTTGGCGCTGATGTCGAAGAGTCGCCACGACCACATGGAGCAGCGCACCCGGCCGGTGTGGCCGCCGGCAAAGCGCAACTCGGCCGTCATGGCGCGGTCGACCTGGGGATCGTGCAATTTCGCCTGTGCCGAAACGACTTCCGGGGTTGAACCCCCGAATGTGCGGGCCATGTTCACCGCGTAGCACCCCGCGTCCATCGTCGCGCCGCCGGCGAGCGAATAGTTGTACCGGATATCGGAGAACTTTGGCAGCGGGAAACATAGCGTGGCTTCCACCCGCCGGAGCTCGCCCAACTCCCCCGAGGCGATGATCTCCTCAACCCGCAACGCCAGCGGATGGTAGCGATAGTGGAAGGCCTCCATCACCACCCGGTCCGACGTCGCGGCCAGCTCGGCGATCTCGCGGGCTTCGGCGGCGTTGGCGGTGAACGGCTTTTCGCACAGCATGTGTTTACCGGCGGCCAGTGCGGCTCGGGTCCACTTGCCGTGCAAGCCGTTTGGCAGCGGGTTGTAGATCGCATCGATATCCGGATCGGCGATCAGCTTGTCGTAGTCGTCGTGTACCCGCGCAATCTTGTGTTTGGCGGCGAAGGCTTGCGCACGCGAGCCGTCGCGCGCGGCCACCGCGGCGACTACCACGTCGGCGTTGTCCTTGGCGGGGTTGATCAGTGCCATGGGCGCGATCCGGGCCGCACCCAAGATGCCGATGCGCAGCGGGGCGTGGTTTCCAGGCACGGAATCGACGCTAGCACTTCACCGATGTCGCTCGGCGTCAGGAACAGTGCGCAGCACGTCACGTCTGTCACATGAGTCTCTGCGCCGGCAGGCACACATTTTGCCCGCCTCTCAGCGACAATCCCGGCGACGCGTTGGCAGGGTACACAGACGCGTTGGCAGGGTACACAATTGTCGCTCGAAGGCGGGCACAACGTGCACCGCTACCCGCGGAGACTCGGGTGACGCATGGCTCAGCGACGGGCGAATGCCGGGGCGCGCTCGGGCCGGACCCCGACACCGATGAAGTATGCGGGCACGAAGGACAGCCAGGGCAGTCGCTGCATCACCCCCAGGAAGGCCGCCGGCGGAGTGGGGTCCGCCCCGCGAAGCAGCGGCCCGAGTCCCCGCTGCAGGAACCGTTGCACCCCTTGGGTCACCGCGGTGGGAAACAACCGGCGACGCCGCACCGCCGCCAGATCCCGATCCGTGACCCGGTGCTGCCGCAGCGGCTCGGCCAAGATGGTCGCGGCGGCCACGGCATCTTGGACCGCCAGGTTGATGCCGACGCCGCCCAGCGGGGACATCGCGTGCGCGGCATCGCCAATGCACAGCAGCCCATCGGTGTGCCAGCGGCGCAGCCGGTCCACCCGGACATCGAGGTGCTTGATATCGTCCATGGACGTCAGCGTTTCGACCGCTGCGGCCGATTCGGGCACTAGTGCGCTGACGTCGCGGCGAAACGCTTCGATGCCTTTCGCGCGCAGCTCCGCATCAGTCCCCTTGGCCCCGATGTAGGCGATCTGGTTATAGCCCTCACGCGGGATCACCCCAAGGGCCTTGCCGGGACCCACCCGCGGCAAGAACGAGAACTCCTGATCGCCGTCGCGCGGCAACCTGAACCACCACACGTCGAAGTTCACCGGGTATTCGCGACTCTGCAAACCCGCCGCACGGCGCGCCATCGACAACCGGCCGTCGCATGCGACGGTCAACTCGGCCTTCAACTCGCCTGGACCCTCGGGGCTTTGGTAGCGCACACCGGTAATCCGGCCGCCCTCTCGCAGCAGTCCGGTGGCCTCCGTGTTCATCCGCAACGTGAACGTCGGTTCCTCCCGGGCCGCGTCGGCGAGGAGGTTGAGCAGATCCCACTGCGGCACCATGGCCACAAAGGGATGCGGTTGGCGCAGCCGCCCGAAGTCGACATACGTCACCGACCGGCCGTCCGATTCAAATTTCGCGCTGTGAACCTCGCTGTGCGGCAAGGCCGCGAAGCGCTCCCACAGGCCCAGCTCGTCAAGCAGGCGCATCGTGGTCGGATGCACGGTGTCCCCCCGAAAGTCGCGGAGAAAGTCGCCATGCTTTTCCAGCAGCGTGACCTCGACACCGGCCCGAGCCAATAGCAGCCCGAGGACCATCCCGGCCGGGCCGCCACCGATCACCGCGCAGGTTGTTGTCTCAGCCATCGTTGCTCCGAAATCTATTGCTGCATAGTGCGATTAGTTGAGCATTTGTGGGTCGACGTCGTAGACCGAAACCGGCTCGGTGAGCACGCCGTTTTCCGCGACGTAGCGATCCCACAACACGAGAAGCTCGGCCAGTTTGTCGGGACGCGACGCTGCCAGGTCGTGGATCTCGCCCCGGTCGCAGGAAAGGTCGTAGAGCTGCCAAGCGCCCGGGCCGTATGGCGGGGGCAGGTAGAGGGCCTTCCAGTCGCCTTGGCGGATCGCGCGGCGGCCGAACAATTCCCAACCGGTGCCGGTCTCGCCCGGGTGCACCGCCTCGGTGTCGCCTGACAGGTACGGGACCAGCGAGCGGCCGAGCATGTGTGCGATTTCGCGACCGCGGTAGGAGGCACCGGGATGTTCGACGCCGGCAAGGTCCAGCACGGTGGGAGCGATGTCCATGACGGTCGCGAACGCCGTGCCGATCTCGTCTTGGCGCGTGAAGCCCGGCCAGGTGACGAAGCCGACCACCCGGATCCCGCCCTCCGTGGTGAACGCCTTGTGCAGGCGCGACGGCGCCGTGGCGGCTTGTGCCCAGCGGGGGCCGTACCAAATGAACGAGGAGGGCCGACCCAGGTTGTCAAGGCTGTTGTCGCAGTTCTTTTGGATCTGCGCGACGATTTGGGCGCCGCGCAGCGGCATCGCCTCGACGATCGCGCCCTCCGCGCCGTTGTCGGACATGAACATCACGACCGTGTTGTCCAGCTCGCCGGTCTCGGCCAAGTAGTCGATCACCCGGCCGATGTTCCAGTCCATGCGGTCCACCATTCCGGCGTAGACCTCCATGGAGCGAGCCGAAATGGCGCGCTCCTCGTCGGTCATATCGGCCCACTCGGGTGCGCCATCGGCCACGACCGGGTGTGGCTCGACATCGGGCGCGCACAGGCCGAGGCGCTTGAGCGACGCCAACCGTTCTTCGCGCAGCGCGTCCGGGCCGGCGTCGTAACGATCGCGGTATTTCGCGACGGATTCGTCGGGCGCCTGCAGCGGCCAGTGTGGGGCCTGAAACGGCAGATACGCGAAGAACGGCCGGTCGTCGTCCTCGGCGCGTTCCCGGAAGTAGCCGAGCAAGGTGTCGGTGTAGGAATCCGAGGAGTAGAAGTCTTCGCCCACCGTCACGAACTGGTCATCTTCGGTGTAAAGCGTTGGCACCGGCGAGAATCCGCGGCCCGCGGCACCACCGTAGTGGCTGGCGCCGGCGGGTAGCAGCGCAAACGAACGCTCGAATCCGCGGGCCCACGGCGACCTTTCGATCGTGTGGCCCAGATGCCATTTGCCCGACATCAGCGTCAGATAACCCGCGTCGCGCAACAGCTCGGGCAGCGCGACAACCCGGTCGTTGAGATAACCCTCATAGCCGGGTGCACCCCGGAACCCGGGGACCGCGACCTCCAGCATGGTGCCGATGCCGGCGACGTGGTGGTCGGTTCCGGTCAATAGCATCGCCCGGGTGGGCGAGCAGGCCGGCGCCGAATGAAAATCGGTGAGCCGGATGCCCGCGTGGGCGAGCCGGTCGAGGTTTGGCGTATCGATCTCGCTGCCGAAGGCGCCGATATCGGAAAACCCGAGATCGTCTGCCAGGATCACCAAGAAGTTTGGCCGCTTCACGGTGAAGCATCCTGTCAGGTCCGGCGCGCGAATGGAATGTCCGAGAAATGACTAGGCTCGATTCGGCGAAACACCGAGCCCGGATACCGGCGGAGGGACACCGAGATGTTGGCACAGTTCGAGATGTCCATTCCCCTGGTTGCCGCACCGATGTCGGGCGGCCCGACCACGCCGGCGATGGTGTCGGCCGCAACCCGGGCAGGTGGTCTGGGCATGCTCGCAGCGGGCTACAAAACCGTGGAGGCCGTCGAAGCCGAGCTCAAGACTGTTCGTGCCGAGGGAATTCCGTTCGGCATCAACTTGTTTGCTCCCAATCCGCTGCCGGTCGACCCGGCAAGCTACCGGGCTTACGCCACGATCATTCAGAAGGACGCCGACCAGTTCGGCCTTACCCTGCCTGCTGAACCCATCGAGGACACCGACAGGTTCGACGAGAAGATCGCGCTGTTGCTCGACGACCCGGTGCCGATGGTGTCGTTCACGTTCGGCATTCCACCGCGCAGCGTGATTGCCGCGCTGCAGCAGGCCAATACCGTGGTCGTCCAAACGGTGACAACGCCCGACGAGGCGGCACAAGCGCGCGACGCCGGTGTCGACATGCTGGCTCTGCAGGCAGCGGTCGCCGGTGGGCATTCCGGCACGCTCACGCCGCAGCGACCGTTGCAACCGGTTCCGATCGTCGATCTCGTCAAACAGGTGACGGCCACGGTGGGGCTGCCGGTGCTGGCCGCCGGTGGGCTGGCCACAGCCAGCGCGGTGGCCGACGTGATCCGCGCCGGCGCCGCAGCAGCCATTGTCGGCACCGTTCTGCTGCGCGCCACCGAAAGCGGCGCGTCAGCGACTCATCGGGCGGCCTTGACCGATCCCGCTCGGACCGAGACCGTGCTGACACATGCCTTCACCGGACGCCCAGCGCGCGGACTGCGCAACGCGTTTATCGACAACCACGAGGGTCAGGCACCGTTCGGTTATCCCGCAATTCACCACCTGACCAGCCCGCTGCGCAAAGCCGCTGCCGCGGCAGGGAAACCCGACTATGTCCACCTGTGGGCAGGGACGGGATACCGACATGCCACCGCCGAACCCACCGCGGACATTCTGCAGCGACTTGCTTCTGACCTGTGACCATTCACCGGCCAGCGGACGAGCTCAGTTGCTCAGGTACAAGTACCAAAGGCCATCCGAATGCTGGACACACGAGAAATGAGTCCAGGTCCCAGGGTGGTCGACCTCGACGTGCGGACCGTCCGTCATGCAACCCGCCTGAGTCGCATAGTTACCCTCAACCAAAATCTCGTCGGCGTTACTAATTCCCACGCCGGTGGTCATTAGCCCAGCAAACGCTAGGACGCTAGCGGCAATAATCTTCCTCATTAGGCACCTCCCAGTTCACATCCGCCCTTGAGGCCGACATCCCAGCAGGTTGCTGGTAACTCGACGCTAGCTGAGCCGCACTCGATCACGCAGAGCAAAAGAGAAATATTTGCGCCAAACTCAGTAATTGAAGCGGTTGAGCACGTCGTACGGGCCGAACGGCGAGGCATTGAACACCCGGTAAACCCATCGCACGATGGTGGTGTCGATCTTCTCGTAGCCGGCGAGTGCCGGCGTCTGCTCGAGCAACCGCAGCTTCGGGTTCCACGTTTCCAGGTCGCGCGCGTCGCCGATACCCCACTTGATAATGCCTCTGGTGAAGATTTTCGACAGAAGCGGTGCAGCCGGTGAGAGCGTGTCGAATTGCAGTTCTCCGCAGTCGAACCGGTCCGTCAGTCGTGCCAACAGCTGGCGGACGTCACCTTCTTCCAGGTACATCAGCAGGCCCTCGGCGACGACAAGCGTCGGGTGGCCGGTGGGAATCTGATCGAGCCACTGCGGATCGGACACCGAGCAGCCGATCATCTGGTAGCGCTCGGTGTCGTCGTACAGCCTGCGGCGAAGCTCGATGACACTCGGCTGGTCGAGGTCAAACCACCGCACCGATGGCGGTAGTTCGAGGCGGAAGGCGCGGCCGTCCAGACCGCAGCCCAGGTGCAAGACCACCGCGTCGGGATGCTGCCCAAGGTAATCAGCGCACCAGTCGTCGAGCTGTTTGGCGCGTAACGCGACGAGGTACTGGTTGGACGCCGGCAACGAGTTCCGATGTATTCGTTTGAAGTCGTAGTCGATCCGGTCGACGGCCTCCGCAGCGGCATGGTCACCCAGAATCGGATGCCGAGACCGGCTTTCGTAAGCCCGCAAGTACAACGTCACGAGGTTCGTCCACTCCACCGAGCCCCATCGGACCGAACTGAAATCCACCTTGGCCGTCGTCACTGTCCCCTCCTCCGTCAGCGCGGTACCTCACACACAGCGAAGCGCATCCGATGCCGGGATGGCCACCCCCGGAATGCTCAGCCCGCCATACATGCTGGTCAAGGCGTTGCTAGCGCCTCGGAGCGATCAGCTACAAGACGCTTGGCCATCCGGGCGACCCTGTGCTCCGAAGAACTATCGAGCAAGGGTTGTGGCGGGTGACACCGCTAGGTCAAGAAAGGGGCCTCTCGATGCGACAGGTGACGTTCAAAATGGTTGCTGCCGGCGATGGTTCGCCACCAACCTCAACCGGATACTGCTATTACCTGATGGCTCACGCCGTCGCGACGGTTTTACTGCTGATCACCCTGGTTGCCGCGGTATGGCAATTCATGGACTGGGTCGTGACGCCGTCGTGCCTGGAAGCCAGTTCAGTGTCCTCGGCGGCTCCGGTTACCACGACGCCGGTTGCCTCGGGGATCACGAAAGCCGCGGAGATCCGCAATGGTCCTGGTCAGCCCGGCGTCTCCCACACCACGTGGACGGAGCGGCCAGCGTCGTACCGCAACGCGGCGCGGACCGAGGCTGCGGCCGGTTTTAGGCCCGACTCCGCTGACTGCCACTGCCCGAAGACCGGCAAGTGACCCGTCGCGGGCAATGTCGTCAGAACGCGTCGGGATTCTGCTGTACCGCTACCGGCACCGGATGCTGGTACAAACGCGACGCATTCTCCCAAGTGAACTTGCGGATCGCGTCCGGCGGCAGATC
>DASYJS010000310.1:0-21251 GCA_035996225.1 Mycobacterium sp.
GTCCAACACTGACGTCAACGCGCTCCGCCAATGGTGGCTGGCCAACGCCTAACCGCCACTCAGCCTCACAAGACCAGACGGCGCCACACGGTCGATTGGCGCGGACAACGGGCCTAGCACATCACTATGCGGCACTGCTTCGAGCGCTTAAGGCAGGCAATCTTCGGGTGCTCATCGCAGTACTGGGCTCGGGTGATGTCTTGACGTAATCCGTATCCGGATCCGGCTCCGGCGGTGCAACTCGTCGTAATGTCACTGCGATCACCTTGTAAGAAATCTACCCATTGGCCAGAAAGCTTGCGCCGGGCTCGCTCAGGTCTCAAAAATGACGACATACGAGAGTCTCGAAAGTCAGTCGCAACCTTGTATCGGCAGCGATGTCGGAGACGATGGACGGATTCTCCCGCCCTGTACCCATTCTCTGTTATCCGGATTCCAGCTCATATCCGTGAGAGTTTCGGAACCGCACGTCCTCTGCACCGGTAGGAGATGAGTGTCATGACCGGAGCGGAGCCGCTCCAGCACCCACCCCGCGACCGAGTCGGTGGGCCCGAATCGGTTGATTTGTTGTCGGGCTGTCGGTCTACGCACAGCTTCTTCGTCGTATGGATAGACACCCGAAATGCGCGGAAACGTGAATAAGGAGAACGCAATGAACGTCATGAAACTCAACGACATCGCACGCCAACTCGTCGGTTCCGACCCTGCAACGCTGGTCACGATCAATCGCGACGGCAGCCCGCAAGTCAGCGTGGTCTGGGTGACGGTGCAGAGTACGGCCGACGGCAGTGATGAGCTGGTCACCGCTCATCTGCAGGAGCATCAGAAGATCCGCAACATCCGGCGTGATCCCCGCGTGGCGGTGACCATCGTGTCCACCGACCGCAGCGGGCCGCAGACACCCTATCTGTCGATCAAGGGCACGGCGCGCGTCGAGGAGGGCGGCGCTCCCGAACTGCTCGACGAGATCGCCACGACGATATTCGGCCCCGGCACCGGTTTCCCGCCGCCCGATGCACCGCCCGGATACCTGACTCACATCACGATCGAAAAGGTCGGCGGCGTGGGCCCCTGGGCGACCTGAACATAACTGCCAGCTCTGGCAGAAGACCGACTGACCAAGCCTATAGAAGACCTCCTGTGGTGGCCGCGTCCGCGATCCCGAGGCCTTACCTGATAGATCAATCGGTAACCGCGGCGGAGCGCGACCGGGTATAAGGCCCGCGTATGCCGTCTCGGAACAGACCACATTTGAGACATCACCGAAGGCAGGCACCGCCGCTTCGATATCGCTGGTGACGGCGTCTCAAATATTGGTCTCAGAATGCGAGCGAATAGATTGCCGTGTTAGACCCGTACTCTCGAATACGTGACAGGCCGCCCCGAATCTCCGGAACTTGTCGCGCTGTTGGCCGGACGCCGGGTCGCGGTGCTGACAGGTGCCGGGATATCCACGGACTCCGGCATTCCCGACTACCGGGGTCCTGATTCACCGCCGAGCAACCCCATGACCATTGGCCAGTTCACCTCGGATGCCGTGTTCCGGCAGCGGTATTGGGCGCGCAACCACGTCGGCTGGCGGCACATGGACAACACCCAGCCCAACGCGGGGCACCGGGCGCTGACCGCGCTGGAGCACGCCGGGGTGGTGAACGGCGTGATCACCCAGAACGTCGACCTGCTGCACACCAAGGCCGGCAGTGCGAACGTGATCAATCTGCACGGCACCTACGCGCAGGTGATCTGCCTGAGCTGCGGGCACACCATGAGCCGCGCCGCGTTGGCTGACGAGCTCGAGGGACTCAACCCGGGATTCATCGAGCGCGCCGAGGCGATCGGTGGGCTGGCGGTGGCTCCCGACGCCGACGCGGTCGTCGCCGATACCACGTCGTTCCACTATCTCGACTGTCCGCGCTGCGCCGGCATGCTCAAACCCGACATCGTTTACTTCGGCGAAAGTGTGCCCAAAGACATTGTGGCGCAAGCCTACTCACTGGTCGATCAGGCCGAGGCGCTGCTGGTCGCGGGCTCGTCGTTGGCCGTATTCTCCGGCTACCGGTTCGCGCGGCACGCCGCCGCGCTCGGCATCCCGATCGCCATCGTCAATCGCGGCCCCACCCGCGGCGACGATTTGGCTGCCATCAAAGTCGACGGCGGGTGCTCCGAATTGTTGGTGCTGCTTTCCGGCGAGCTGGCGCCGCTGGCCTTGCGCTAGAACGTGCAGGGCAGACTGCGGACGGCGTGCACGAAGTTGCCCGCCGCATACGTCGGTTCTCCCGCCTGGATATCCGGGATCTGACGCAACAGCTCAGCGAATATCGCACGCAGCTGCGCGCGTGCCACATGGGCGCCGAGGCAGAAATGCAGTCCGCCACCGCCGAAACCGAGATGGGGATTGGGGCTGCGGCTCAGGTCGAATCGGTCCGGATGATCGAATGCCTCGCCGTCCCAGTTCCCGGACGCATAGAACATCACCACCTTCTCCCCCGCGGTGATGGTCTGGCCCCCGAGCTCGAAATCGGTTGCCGCCGTGCGGCGGAAGGTCATGACCGGCGTCGCCCAACGAACGAACTCCTCGACCGCCGTACTGATCCGGTTATCGTAATCTGCCAGCAGCCAGGCCCTTTGGTCCGGGAAGTCGGTGAGCGCTTTCATGGTGTGGCTGATGGTCTGGCGGGTAGTGTCATTGCCCGCCACGGAGAGCAACACAAAGAAAGCGGCCACCTCCGCGTCAGTCAGCCGGTCACCGTCCACCTCGGCATGCACCAGGCTGCTGATCAGGTCGTCACCCGGATTCTCGCGACGCTCTGCGGCGAGCATCCCGACGACTTGGTGCAGATACATCTGGTTTTCGAAGATGACTTCCAACGCGGGACGCCCATTGAGGAAGTCGGCATCGGCCCACGACACCAACGCGTCAGTGGCATGCGCCATGCGCTCACGCTCGGAATCCGGTATCCCCACCATGTCCGACAGCGTGCGGATGGGTAACTCCTTGGCGCAGTGATCGACGAAATCCGCACCGCTGCCGGCAGCGTGCAGCTCTTCGACGATGGCCTTGGCATTCGCCTGGATCGATTCCTCGATGCGGCGCACCTGTCTCGGCGTGAATGCGGCGTGGGCGAGCTTGCGCAACTTGGTGTGCCGCGGTGGGTCCATCGACAGGAAGGACTGCGATGCCTCCAGTAGCTCCACCGGAATGCTCTCGAACATCACGCCCTTGCCGGACAGGAACACCTCGTTGTTGCGGCTGACCGTGACAATGTCCGCACGCCGGGTGACCGCCCAATAACCGGGATCGTCGGGATCGGGCATCAAGGAGTCCTCGACCGGGGGATGCCAGCTCACCGGCCGTTCGGCTCGGAGCTCAGCAAACGAGCACTCTCGGTCGGCGGCCGTCGTCGACCAAAACGCGCGCGAGGACAAATCAATCGCGTCGTAGGCACGGGGGCGCCTAGAGCGCCCGGTCATCACTGCCATCGTTGGCCCTCCGTCCAAGGAACCGTCAGTCATAAACTGCGTCGAACCATATGCCTAGACACTATGTCTAGTCAACATGTTGAATGGTCGGTTATGCTCGGCAAATGCCGTCGGTGACCCGCAGGCCGCAGCCCAAGCGCGAGCACACGCGCCAGCAGCGCCGTGAGGAGATGGAGCGCCGGCTGCTCGACGCCACCGAGCGGCTGATGCGCGGCGGTGCTAGTTTCACCGAGCTCAGCGTGGACCGGCTGTCGACCGAAGCCGGCATCTCTCGAGCCAGCTTCTACATCTACTTCGAGGACAAAGGCCACCTGCTGCGCCGGCTCGCCGGACAGGTATTCGCCGATCTCGCCGAGAGCGCTGATCGGTGGTGGAGCGTTGCGGGGCGACACGATCCCGCCGACGTCCGCGCGGCGATGGCGGGCCTCGTGGCCAGCTACCGCCGCCATCAGCCGGTGCTCGTCGCGCTGAACGAGATGGCCGCCTACGACCCGCTGGTCGGCGCGACCTACGGCAATCTGTTGACCGCCATCACCGGCCGATTGACCCGCGTCATCGAAGACGGTCAGGCCGACGGCTCGATCCGCCCCCAATTGCCCGCGGCGACCACCGCCAGCGCCCTGACCTGGATGGTCGAGCGGTCATGCCAGCAAAACCTTCCGGGCACGCCGGCCTCCTACGACGCCGAACTGGCCGCGACGTTAGCTGAAATCATCTGGGCCACTTTGTATCTCAAGGCACAGCCGAGGCGCTGATACGTTATACCGCGACCAGGTCGTCGGCATGCACCGCAGGCCGGCGCAGCTCGCCGGGCAGCTCCGAGGTCGACCGGCCCATCATGGTCGTGAGTTCGGCAGCATCGTAAGCGACCACGCCACGGGCCACCATGGTCGCGTCCGGTGCGCGTAATTCGACGACATCCCCGCCGTAGAACCGGCCCGATACCGCGGTGATGCCCGCGGCCAGCAGCGAGCGGCGTTGCTGCACTACCGCGCGCACCGCGCCCGCATCCAGGGTCAGCGTGCCGCTGGACTCGGCGGCGTAGCGCACCCAGAACCGGCGGGCCGACATCCGCGCGGGCCGGGCGGCAAAGACCGTGCCCGACGACGCGTCGGTGAGCGCCGTCGCGGCATCCGAAGCCGCGGCCAGCAGCACCGGCACCCCGGCGTCGGCGGCCAGTAGCGCCGAGGACATCTTCGACGCCATTCCCCCCGTGCCCAGCGCGCTGCCCGGGCCGGCTTCCACACCGACGAGATCCGACGATGCGGCGACCTCGGGAATGAACCGCGCCCCCTTGGTCTTTCGTGGATCGGTGTCGTAGAGCCCGTCGATGTCGGAGAGCAGCACCAGGGCCTCGGCGCCGACCAGGTGGGCCACCAGCGCCGAAAGGCGATCGTTGTCGCCGAACCGAATCTCGTTGGTGGCCACCGTGTCGTTTTCGTTGACGATCGCCACCGCGTGCAGCGCGCGCAGCCGGTCCAGGGTGCGCTGTGCGTTGGTGTGCTGGGCCCGCATCGAAATGTCATGCGCGCTCAGCAATACCTGCCCGACCGTGCGCCCGTAGGGTGCGAACGCCGCGCTCCACGAGTTCACCAGCGCGACCTGACCCACGCTGGCCGCGGCCTGCTTGGTCGCCAGATCCTTTGGGCGACGGGATAATCCGAGCGGCTCGATGCCGGCGGCGATCGCACCCGAGGACACGATGACGACATCGGTGCCCGCCTTCATCCGCGTCTCGATCGCATCGGCCAGCCCGGCCAGCCCGCCGGCGTCGAATACCCCGGACGGTGTGGTCAGCGCATTGGTTCCGATCTTGACGACCAGACTGCGTGCGGTGCGGATGGCTTCGCGATGGAGGCTCACGACTCGTCACCGTGTTCGCGGCGCCGACGTCGGGCGGCCTTGCGCTCGTCGGCGCCGATACGGTCGGTGCGTTCCAGCCGCACGTCGGTACCGCGGCCGGTCATCGTGACGTCGACCCCCGCCGGTGTCTGCGGCTCCCAGTCAAACGTCATGTCACCGATGGTCACCGCGCACCCGGCTTTGGCGCCCAGCCGTAGCAGCTCGTCTTCGACGCCAAGGCGGGCGAGGCGATCCGCGAGGTAGCCAACGGCCTCGTCATTGTTGAAATCGGTCTGGCCGATCCAGCGCTGGGGGCGTGCACCGGTGACGACGAAACCGCCCTCCTCGTCGGGCCTGACGGTGAAACCGCTGTCGTCGACGGCCACCGGGCGAATCACCGGCCGCCGAGGTGCGGCTTTCGGCCGCGCGGCGTTATAAGCCTCGATCATCTGCCACAGCCCAAAGATAAACGGCTGCAACCCCTCCCGGGTTGCCGTCGACACCAGGAATACCGGCCAGCCACGCTCGGCGACCTCGTCGCGGACGAACTCGGCGAGTTCACGCGCCTCCGGCACGTCAATCTTGTTGAGCACCACCGCTCGCGGCCGCTCGGCCAGATCGACCAGCGCCACATCCCCTTGCAGGGTGGGCGTGTATGCGGCGAGTTCGGCTTCCAGAGCGTCGATGTCCGAGATGGGGTCACGGCCCGGGTCGGCGGTGGCGCAGTCGACGACATGCACCAGCACCGCGCACCGCTCGATGTGCCGCAGGAAATCCAGACCCAGGCCGCGGCCCTCGGATGCGCCGGGGATCAAACCGGGCACGTCGGCGACGGTGAACGATTGCTCGCCGGCCGAGACCACGCCGAGATTGGGAACCAGCGTGGTGAACGGGTAGTCGGCGATCTTCGGTTTGGCCGCCGAGATCACCGATACCAGCGATGACTTTCCCGCCGAGGGAAACCCGACCAGCCCGGCATCGGCGACGGTTTTGAGCTCGAGGGTGAGGTCGCGCGCCTGGCCTGGCTCGCCCAGCAGGGCGAAGCCGGGTGCCTTGCGGGCGCGGGACGCGAGCGCCGCGTTGCCCAGCCCGCCGCGGCCACCGGCGGCGGCGTCGAAGCGAGTGCCCGCACCGACCAAATCGGCGAGCAGCCGGCCGTTTTCGTCCAGAACAACGGTGCCGTCGGGGACCTTGACTTCCAGGTCGGTACCGGCGGCGCCGTCACGGTTGTTGCCCATCCCCTGCTTGCCGGCCGACGCGGTGACATGTGGACGGAAATGGAAGTCCAGCAGGGTGTGTACCGCGGGGTCGACGACGAAGACGATGCTGCCGCCGCGGCCGCCATTGCCGCCATCGGGGCCGCCGAGCGGCTTGAATTTCTCGCGGTGGACCGAAGCGCAGCCGTTACCGCCGGAACCCGCACGGGCGTGGATGACGACTTGATCGACAAACCGAGGCATCGGGGGTCCTCTCACCCATCGAGCGTGCCGCTACTGGGAAGTCGATCATCGCAGTGCGGGCACGCCCGCGACGCTCAGTCGGCGGTCTGCCCGGCCGCGACGATGCTGATCGTCTTGCGTCCGCGCTTGACCCCGAACTCGACAGCGCCGGCTTCCTTGGCGAACAGCGTGTCATCGCCACCACGCCCCACATTGGTGCCGGGATGAAACTTGGTGCCGCGCTGGCGGACGATGATCTCGCCGGCCTTGACGACCTGGCCGCCGAACCGCTTGACGCCGAGCCGCTGAGCGTTCGAATCACGACCGTTGCGCGAGCTGGAAGCGCCCTTTTTGTGTGCCATGTCTGTCGCCTTCGCTACTTGATTCCGGTGACCTTCAGGACCGTCAGCCGCTGACGGTGTCCCTGACGCTTGTGGTAGCCGGTCTTGTTCTTGAACTTGTGGATACGGATCTTCGGGCCCTTGGTGTGCTCGAGCACCTCGCCGGTCACCGCGACCTTGGCCAGCGCCGCGGCGTCGGAGGTGACCTTGGCACCGTCGACTACCAGCGCGACCGGCAGCGACACCTTAGCTCCGGGTTCGGACTCGAGCTTCTCGACCTTGACCACGTCTCCGACGGCGACCTTGTACTGCTTGCCGCCCGTCTTGACGATTGCGTAGGTCGCCATCGTTGCTCCTGCTCTCTCTTCTAGCCTCTGCTCGGCGCGCGAACCAGCGGCGGTGCACGTGGTGGGTCTGGTGTGCGGGCCTGCGCCGATCTCCCGGGAGTCCCGCTGTCGCCGGCCAAAGTCTAGTTCCCCGGCTTGACGACAACTGTCCAAGGGTACGTGACCAGCGGCTACAGGGTCAAACCGGCACTTCGGCCGGGCTGCGGATCAGTCCGCGTGGATGGGCGGCCCAGCCGGCCGGCCGGCCGCGCGTCGCCGACGCGGTCGTCCAAGAGCTGACTCGTCGTCGGAGTCCTCATCATCCAGGTCCTCGTCGTCGTCATCGTCGTCGAGATCCTCGTCATCGAGGTCCTCGTCGTCGTCATCGTCGTCGTCGTCGTCGTCGTCGTCATCGAGATCCTCGTCGTCGAGTTCGTCGTCTACCGAGTCGTCTTCGTCGACGTCGTCAGTGTCCTCTTCGGAGTCCTCGAAGTCATCGGTGTCGGTGTCGTCCAGGTCAGCGAGCCCCGCGGCCTTGGTCTGCTCGTCGATCTCGGCAATGTTTTCCTCGTCGACCTCGTCGGCCTCGCCGGATTCGCCGTTGTCGTGGGGACCCGACGAGCCGGCGGCCATCGCCTTGAACATCGGATGCTCGCCCGGCGCGTGCACGGGGACCTTGGCCACCGTGGGCTGGTCGGCGGGCTCTTCGGAGCGGCCCTTCTTCGATCGCTTGCCTCGCCGGCCACCGGATTCCGACTTACGCGCGGGCGCCGCGCCTGAGTCGACCGGGTCGCCGTGCAGAAGGATGCCGCGGCCGCCGCAGTTCGGGCACGAGCTCGAAAATGCCTCGAGCAGACCGGTTCCCAGCCGTTTGCGGGTCAATTGCACCAGCCCCAGTGACGTCACCTCGGACACCTGGTGACGGGTGCGGTCGCGGGCCAGCGCCTCGGTGAGCCGACGCAGCACCAGGTCGCGGTTGGACTCGAGCACCATGTCGATGAAGTCGACGACCACGATGCCGCCGATGTCACGCAGCCGCAGCTGGCGCACGACCTCCTCGGCCGCCTCGAGGTTGTTCTTGGTGACCGTCTGCTCGAGGTTGCCGCCGGACCCGGTGAACTTGCCGGTGTTGACGTCGACCACCGTCATCGCCTCGGTCCGGTCGATGACCAGCGTGCCGCCCGACGGCAGCCACACCTTGCGGTCCAGCGCCTTGGCCAGTTGCTCGTCGATGCGATGCACGGCAAAGACGTCCGGCCCGGCCTGCCCTTCCGCTCCGGCGGGGGGCTCGTACTTCGTCAGCTTCGAAACCAGGTCGGGCGCAACGGAATTCACATACTCATTGATGGTGTTCCAAGCCTCGTCACCAGAGACGATGAGCCCGGCGAAGTCCTCGTTGAACAAATCACGGATGACCTTGACCAACACGTCCGGCTCTTCGTAGAGCGCCACCGCCGCGCCGGCGGCCTTCTTCTTGGTCTCGGCCGCCTTGGCATCGATTTGTTCCCAGCGCTCCTGCAGGCGGGTGACGTCGCCGCGGATCTCGTCTTCTTTGACGCCCTCGGACGCGGTCCGGATGATCACCCCGGCGTCCGACGGCACCACCTCGCGCAGGATCTCCTTGAGACGCTGGCGTTCGGTGTCGGGCAGCTTGCGGCTGATCCCGGTCGACGACGCACCCGGAACGTAAACCAGGTAGCGGCCGGCCAATGACACCTGGGTGGTCAGCCGCGCGCCCTTGTGCCCGACCGGGTCCTTGCTGACCTGGACGACCACGTAGTCGCCGGGTTTGAGGGCCTTTTCGATCTTGCGCTCGGCGCCGCCGAGTCCCGCCGCTTCCCAGTTGACCTCGCCGGCGTACAGCACGCCGTTGCGCCCGCGACCGATGTCGACGAAGGCCGCCTCCATCGAGGGCAGCACGTTCTGCACGATGCCGAGGTAGATGTTGCCCACCAATGACGCAGACGCCGCCGACGTCACGAAATGCTCGACGACAATGCCGTCTTCGAGCACGGCGATCTGCGTGTAGCGCGCGCCGGGGTGCGGCGGCTCGGTGCGGACCCGGTCGCGCACCACCATGACCCGTTCGACGGCCTCGCGGCGCGCCAGGAACTCGGCCTCGGTCAGCACCGGTGGGCGGCGCCGTCCCGCGTCCCGCCCGTCTCGGCGCCGCTGCCGCTTGGCCTCCAGCCGCGTCGAGCCGCTAATGCCCTTGATCTCGGCATTGCTCGAGCCGTTGTTGCCGCCACCACCGGAGGAGCCGGACTTGCCGCGCGGTGCCCGTTCGTGCACCACGGTGTTCGGCGGATCGTCGGGCGAGAGGTTCTCGTCGTTGTCGTCACTCGAACCACCCGATTTACGCCGACGGCGCCTGCGGCGACGCCGATTGCCGCCGTCCGAGCCGTCGTCGTCGTCATCGGCGTCATCGGAGTCCTCGGCGTCGTCAGAGTCGTCCGAGTCGGTGGATGTCGAGCCTCGCTGCTCGGCCTCGCCGTCGTCGTCCTCGCCGTCGGGTCCGCCCTGTTCACCGCGGCCACGGCCACGTCCCCGCCGGCCCCGGCGCCGCCGCCGGTTGGCCGGGCGATCGGCCTGTTCCTCGTCGTCGTCGTCGTCATCGTCGGAATCGTCGGTGTCGACGTCGTCGACGTCGGGGCTGGTGTTGTCATCGGCCTGGCGTGGATGCGGCGCGACGAATAGCGGCATGTAGTGCGGTCGCTCTATCGCGGTCTCCAGCATCAGCCGGGACTCGGGTTCCGCGGGCGTGGCTACTTCGGGATTACTGAAGGCCACGAGGTTCTCCGGCGGCCGGGGCGACAGCAGATCACGCACCCGGACCGCATCCTCATAGTCCACGCCGGACTGTGCGCTGCGGATTCGTCCATCCAGTGCGCTCAGTGCGTCCACCACACGCTTGCTAGTGGTCCCCAGCGCTCGTGCCAGCGAATGGACTCTCAATCGGTCCGGCAGGTCGTCCTGGGCCGGCGGTGTTGAAGGTTCTGAAGTCTGGTCACCGTCTATCACGTATTCTCCTCAAGCCCCCGGGCGCGTCATTTCGACGCGGCCACGCGAGGGCTTCGCTATGTGCCCGGGTCACTTCTCCCGGGCTTGTGATGGTCTTGCCCCGAGCGACTCGGCTCGAACCAACTCGGCGCCTTGCTGAATGTCGGCCTGACATGCGGCGCTACATCGCGAGCTGGCAATGGTCGCGCTTGTCTAAGTCTTCATTCGGGTGTCTGACGCCGGTCCGGCGACGTTCACCCGCTGTCAGTATCCCACATCACGCTGCCGGCCCAAACGACCCTGACCTGGAACCCTGGCGACGCGACCGGGAGCTAGGAGCCTAAGCGCCGGGAAACCATAGCGCGATCTCGCGCTTTGCTGAATCGGTCGAATCGGATCCATGCACCAGATTCAACTGCGTTTCCAGCCCGAAATCGCCCCGGATGGTGCCCGGTGTGGCCTTCTCCACCGGGTCGGTACCCCCCGCGATTTGCCGAAACGCCGTAATCGCTCGCGGTCCCTGCACGATCGCCGCCACTACCGGTCCCGACGTGATGAAGTCGAGCAACGATTCAAAGAACGGCTTGCCCTCATGCTCGGCGTAATGCTGGGTGGCCAGCTCTTTGCTGACGCTGCGCAGCTCGAGCGCCGCGATGACGAGGCCCTTTCGCTCGATGCGGCTGATGATCTCGCCGATCAGCCGACGCTCGACGCCGTCGGGCTTGATCAGTACCAGGGTCCGTTCCGTCACGGCGGACAGCGTACAGAACCAATCGGTGCTCAGCCCGGCGGTGTTTGCCCGTACTCCTGACGCCGGCGGACCTCGGCGCGGAAGTAGGCGATCAGCAGCCACAACCCCGTGAACAGCACACCCATGAACCCCACACCCGGGTAGACCACGAATCCGGCGAGAACAACCACCTGGACGCCCAGGTTCACCCAAATCGCCCAGGGCCTGCCCTGCACCCCGCCCAGCAGGATCAGCAGCGCGGCGAGCCCGATCAGATAGCCCAGCGACGCCCCGGTCAGGCCGCCGCCGACCGCGCCCACCACCGGTATCGCCAGCAGCACCACGATCGCCTCCAAGATCAGCGTCGCGGCCATCACCCCCCGGAAACTCTTCCAGGGGTCAGCCGTCGGCGGATTCTGGTCGTTGTCGCTCATTCCGGATCACGACCAAACAAGCTCCGGGCGGCCCCGGCGGTGACGACCGAGCCGGTGATCACGATTCCGGTGCCGGAAAACGCCTCCGCGTCGCCCTCCACCGCGGCGTCGTCGACCAGCGCGGTCGCGACGTCGATGGCGTCGCGCAGGTTTTCGGCGGTCAGCACCCGGTCGGGCCCGAACCGCTGGTGAGCGACCAGCGCCAATGACTCGACATCCAAGGCCCGCGGCGACCCATTGTGTGTCACGACCAGAGAATCGAAGGCCGGCTCCAGCGCGGCGAGGATGCCGTCCACGTCCTTGTCGGCCATCACGCTGACCACCCCGACCAGGTATCGGAAGTCGAATTCACCGTCCAGCGTCTGTGCCAGCGCGGCCGCTCCGGCCGGATTGTGAGCGGCGTCGATGAACACCGTGGGTGCACTGCGCATGCGCTCGAGCCGGCCGGGGCTGGTGACGGCGGCGAAACCGGCCTTGACCGCCTCGACGTCGAGCTGGCGTTGCGCACCGGCCCCGAAGAAGGCCTCGACCGCCGCAAGAGCCAGCACCGCGTTGTGCGCCTGGTGTTCGCCGTGCAGCGGCAGGTACACGTCGGAATACACCCCGCCGAGGCCCTGCAGCTGCAGCACCTGCCCCCCGATCGCGACCTGACGGCCCAGCACCGCGAACTCGGAATCCTCGCGCGCCACCGCGGCGTCGGCCTGCACCGATTGCATCAACAGCACTTCCATCGCCTCGGGCACTTGCCGTGCAATGACGGCGACAGTGTCGGGCGAGCCGTCCGGGGCCTTGGTGATGATGCCCGCCTTTTCGCCGGCGATTCCGGCGATGTCGTCACCGAGATATTCGACGTGGTCGATCCCGATCGGGGTGATGACCGCGACCGGGGCGTTGATCACATTGGTGGCATCCCAGCGACCGCCCAAACCGACCTCGACTACCGCCACCTCCACGGGTGCATCGGCGAAAGCCGCGAACGCCATTGCGATGAGGACCTCGAACTTGCTCATCGCCGGACCGCCCGCGTCCTGCGACTGGGCGTCGATCATCTGCACGAACGGCTCGATCTCGCGGTAGGTCTCCACGTATTGCGCTGGGCTGATTGCCTTTCCGTCGATAGCGATGCGTTCGACCGCCGACTGCAGGTGCGGGCTGGTGGTTCGCCCGGTGCGCCGGTGCAGCGCGGTCAGCAGCGCGTCGATCATCCGCACCACCGAGGTTTTGCCGTTGGTGCCTGCGACGTGGATCGACGGATAGCCGAGCTGGGGCGAGCCGAGTAGGTCCATCAGGGCGTTGATGCGGGTCAAGCTCGGTTGGATTTTGGTCTCGGGCCAGCGCTGGTCCAGCAGATGCTCAACCTGCAACAGGGACGCGATCTCGTCTGGCGTCGGGGCCTCACTGGTGGCCCCGGGATGGTCGAGCCAGTCGGGCGACTCGGTCATTGCAGCCCAACCAGCCTGGCGTTGATGCGCTCGGTTTCCTCTTCGGCCAGCCGCTGACGATCGCGGATCTTCGTCACGACCTGCTCCGGCGCTTTGGCCAGAAAGTCCGCGTTGGCCAATTTGGCTGCGGTGGAAGCCAGTTCCTTCTGCGCTGCCGCCAGATCCTTTTCGAGGCGGCGGCGCTCGGCGGCGACATCGATGGTGCCCGAGGTGTCGATTTCGACGACGACGGTGCCGCGGCTCAGCCGAACTTCTAAGGACACCGAGGCGCGGAAATCCGGTCCCGGCACGGTGAGCCACGCCAGCGACGTCACCGCGGCCACCTGTGTGCTCAGGTCGCAGTGGTCAACACCGGCCAACCGGGCCGGCACCTTCTGCCGGTCAGCCAGCCCCTGATCGCTACGGAACCTGCGAACCTCGGTCACCAACCGCTGCATATCGGTAATACGCTGCGCTGCAACGGGATCCAGGATGATGCCGGACGGCTTCGGCCACTCGGCGATGACCAGCGACTCCTCCCCCGTCACCGCCTGCCACAACGCCTCGGTGATGAACGGGATGACCGGATGCAGCAACCGCAACAGCGTGTCCAGTGCCGCGGCGAGCACCGCGGTGGTGTGGGTGAGCCCCTCGGCAAGCTGCGTCTTGGCCAATTCCACATACCAGTCGCAGAATTCGTCCCACGCAAAGTGGTAGAGCGCCTCGCAGGCCCGGCTGAATTCGTAGCTGTCGAAAGTCGAATCAACCTCG
The DNA here is from genome assembly GCA_035996225.1 of Mycobacterium sp. Lineage (GTDB taxonomy): Bacteria > Actinomycetota > Actinomycetes > Mycobacteriales > Mycobacteriaceae > Mycobacterium. Next base: position 13,785 of record DASYJS010000310.1, read on the forward strand.
GTGCGAACCTCTTCCAACCGCCCCAGGATCCACCGATCGGCATCGGTCAGCTCCGCGAGCGCCGGCAGCGGCGCCAGCTTCGCGCCGTTGAGCAATGCGAATCGGGTGGCGTTGAACAGCTTGGTGCCGAAATTGCGCGAGGCCCGGACGTGATCCTCACCCACGGACAGATCACCGCCGGGACTGGCGCCGCGGGCGAGGGTGAACCGCAGCGCGTCGGCGCCGAATATCTCCACCCAGTCCAGCGGATCGATCACGTTGCCCTTGGACTTGCTCATCTTGCGGCCCGATTCGTCGCGGATCAGCCCGTGCAGGAAGACATCGGTGAACGGCACCTGCGGGCCGCGAGTGCCGTTGAGCGTGATCGCGTCGTCGTCGCCGACGAAGGTGCCGAACATCATCATCCGCGCCACCCAGAAGAACAGGATGTCATAACCGGTCACCAAAACACTTGTCGGATAGAACTTTTCCAGTTCCGCAGTCCGCGACGGCCAGCCCAAGGTGGAAAACGGCCAGAGCGCCGACGAAAACCAGGTGTCCAGCACGTCGGAATCCTGCTCCCAGCCCTCCGGCGGCGTCTCGTCCGGGCCCACGCACACCTGCTCGCCGTTGGGGCTATACCAGATCGGGATGCGGTGGCCCCACCACAGCTGTCGCGAAATGCACCAGTCGTGCATGTCGTCCACCCAGGCGAACCAGCGCGGCTCCAGGCTGGCGGGGTGAATCACGGTGTCCCCGTTACGAACCGCATCGCCGGCAGCTTTGGCCAGCGATTCCACCCTGACCCACCACTGCAGCGATAGCCGGGGTTCGATCGGTTCGCCGCTGCGTTCCGAGTGTCCGACGCTGTGCAGGTAGGGCCGTTTCTCCTCGACCACGCGACCTTGCGCCGCCAGCGCCTCACGGACCGCGACGCGGGCCTCGAAGCGGTCCATGCCGTCGAATTGCGTTCCGGTGTCCACGATCCGGCCCTTGGTGTCGAGGATCGAGATCATCGGCAACTCGTGGCGCAGCCCGATCTCGAAGTCGTTCGGGTCGTGGGCGGGCGTGACTTTGACCGCGCCGGTACCGAATTCGGGGTCCACGTGCTCGTCGGCGACGATGATGAGTTGCCGGTCGATGAACGGGTGCGGCAGCGTGGTACCGACCAGGTGGCGGTAACGCTCGTCGTCGGGGTGCACCGCGACCGCGGTGTCACCCAGCATCGTCTCGACCCGGGTGGTGGCGACCACGATGTGGGGTTGCGAGTCGTCCAGCGAGCCATACCGGAACGACACCAGTTCGCCTTCGACATCGAGGTAGTTGACCTCGAGGTCGGAAATGGCCGTCTCCAGCACCGGCGACCAGTTGACCAGTCGCTCGGCCTGATAAATCAGCCCGGCGTCGTAGAGCCGCTTGAAGATGGTCCGCACCGCGCGGGACAGGCCCTCGTCCATGGTGAACCGGTCGCGGTCCCAGTCGACCCCGTCACCGAGGCGCCGCATCTGGCCACCGATCGCGCCGCCGGACTCGCGCTTCCAATCCCAGACCTTTTCGACGAACAGCTCTCGGCCAAAGTCCTCCTTGGTCTTGCCATCGACCGCGAGCTGCTTTTCCACCACGCTCTGAGTCGCAATACCGGCGTGATCCATCCCCGGCTGCCACAGCACCTCATAGCCCTGCATCCGCTTGCGGCGGGTCAGGGCATCCATCATGGTGTGTTCCAGCGCATGGCCCATGTGCAGGCTGCCCGTGACATTCGGCGGCGGCAGCACAATCGAGTACCCGGGTTTGGAGCTAGTCGGGTCCGCCCTGAAGTAGCCGGCATCCAGCCACTTCTGGTAGATCGCACTCTCCACCGCACCGGGATCCCACGACTTGGGCAGGTCGGCGGCGGAGCTGGGGCTGGCGGTCACCGGTCAATTCTAGGAACCGAGACCGGCCCGCGTGTAAGCGCCCGAACACGCAGGTGATCGGTCGGCCCGGTTCGGCCGCCTGGATCAGGGAATGGTGAGCACCTGACCGGGATGGATCAGATCGGGATTGTCGACGGCGCTGGCGTCGGCGATCACCTGATACTTGCTGCCATCACCGTAGAAGCGCTCCGCGATGGCCCACATCGTGTCGCCGGAGACGACGGTGTACGTACGCGGGCTGGGCTCCGGGGCGGCCTCCCCGACGGGCTCCGGGGCGGGCTCGGCCATGGCCGTCGTCACATCCGCGGCGCCCGGCTCGGCGGCCGGTGGTGGCGGTGGCGGGCCATCGGTCTTCGTGTGGCTGGACCACGCCGGTCCGTCAGCGGCGTAGAGCACCAGGTTGCAATCATCCTGAAGGACGAGCCTGACGTCCTTCTTGCCCATTGTTTCGGTCTGCCAGACCGGTTTGTCCGACGTGTACAGGACGAAGTTGCCGTCGCGCTGCACTTCGGCGCGCACCACGTCCTGGCCGTTGGTCGCGCTAGCCCACAGTGCCTCGCCCCGCGCGGCCAGCACGAGGTTGCCGTCGTCTTGCAGCGTGAGGGTGTAAGCCCCGTTGTTCGAAGCGAGCGATTGTCCCCGCTCGAGCTGCTGTCCTTCAGTAAGCCTGTCTGACATGCCATATCCCTCTCGTCATCTGGTCCGGCGTGACGGCGCCGGACGTGCTTGGCATACCTCGCTCAACCCAATCGAAACCATCGGGAATCGACGACGAACCCTCCAGACACACCGTGGCGCTTGGCTACTTCCGGTGCGATGCCGACCGAAAGCCGTTGCGGCAGCGGATTTAATCCAGCCGCTCGGTTCCTAGCGACACGCCGGCGGCAGGCAGTCGGGTCAGCAAGACGCCGCCCATTGCGGCCGCGGGGGTCAGCACGCCGCGCAAGTCCGAGAGCTTGTCACGATCCAGGGCGAGCGCAAGGCCACACTCCCCCAGCAACACCGAGGTCGCCTTGTAGCCAGGGTCTCCCCGCTGCTCCATCCTCGCCACATAGCGCGCACCGCTGGTTGTGGTGGTGTAGGTCTCCAGCCGGTAATAACCGCGGTCCCGCACGTTCGGGCTCGGACCGGTGCCGGGTTTGGGTGTGATGCGGTCCAGCAGCGGGCGCGGGAGCAGCCGAGAGTAGCGGCTGCCTAGCCCAAACGCAGCTCGGTCAGGGCGCGTGGGGCGGACCCAGATAGGGGAATACGGTCAGGGTGTCGGTATGCGGTGAGAGGCCCGACGGCGGACACTCGCCCTTGGTCAGGAACGCCAGCCGGTAGTCGATGACGTCGTCGGTGAACACCCGGCCGTTCGGGTATTGGGCCGGTTTGGCCGGGTCGAAGGTCAGCATGTCGGGCAGCGTGCCCTCTTTCTCGATCGCGGCGATCGCCTCCTCCCGGTTGTAGCCGCCGGTGTGACCGATGAGGTGGACGAACTGGTCAAGCCATCGGTTCCAGTCGTTCGGGGGCTCGCTGGCGTTGTACTCCAGCTTGGTGTCGTCGGTATTGAAGAAACTGCTCACCGACGGGTGCCCGGCCCGGTCCACATGATTCAGTGTGCCGTTCTCGCGCAGACTGCAACGGCCCCAGATCCGGATCGGCCCGGTCGCACCGAGCGCGCTGGTGGGCAGCTCGATCGCCATCGAGCAGACATTGGCCTCGGTATTCGAATCCTGGCCCGTCCACGGCGATTTGCCGCCGAGTTCGGCGAGATGAGGAGCGGTGAAATTGCGTTTGCCACTGATGTCGAACAGGTCCTTGATGCCTTCGAAGTCGAAGAAGAACGCATCGCTGCGAGCGCCGGCGGCGAACGTGATGTCGCCGGCGGTGGCCACATTCGGCTTTGCTCCGAACGACACCTCGACGTCGGCCAAGATCTGCTCGCCCACCGGCTCGGGCGAACGGGACTGTTCACCGCGGGCCACGAACACGTTGACAGTCTGCCGGCCGTCCACCGGGGTGGAGAACACGAAGCTGAACGCGATGTCGTTGATCAGGTCACCGTCGGTGTCGATGGCCAATCGATAGATGGCGTCCGGGTGCAGCGCGTCGGCGTTCGGATTGGCGTTGAGGATCAGGACGGTCCGCGAACTGTCGGTGGGCGATTGGAACGCGTACAGATCGCATAGGTCGAGGCGCTGATCGCCGAACGGCGGTCCGAGGCTGAGGCCGGTGAAATGGTTGGACATTGAGAGCACCTTTCCCCGCCGCGCTTCGTTCGTCGTCAACCTAACCCGTCAGCGCATCGCGTGGTGATCAACTGCGTCACTGGATCGCGCAGACAAGAAATGCCGGGCACGAAGCCCAGCATTCCTTGTTAGGTGCGACGGCAAGGCCGCCAGTGATCGCTGTCGGTCAGCCGCGACGGCCGCAGACCGGCCAGGCGCGGATGCCCTGCGAGTGCAGCACATTCTCGGCGACCCGAATCTGCTCATCACGGCTGGCGCCGTTCGGGGAACCCGCCCCGCCGTTGGAGCGCCACGTGCTGGGAGTGAACTGCAGGCCGCCGGCGAAGCCGTTACCGGTGCTGATTCCCCAGTTTCCGCCCGACTCGCACTGCGCAATGGCGTCCCAGTTCACGCTGTACGCCTTGATGGGCGGAGGCGGGGCGTCCGGGCCCGGGGGCGGCGGGACGTTCGGGTCGAAGCCAACCGGGGCGGGCGGCGGCGGCGCGTCCGGCGCCGGAGGTGGCGGGAGAACGTTCGGGTCGAAGCCCGCGGGCATGTCGACAGGAGCCACTGCATCCGGGGCCGGAGGCGGCGGGGGAACGTTCGGGTCAAAGCCCGCAGGCGCTGCGACCGGAGGCGCGTCGGGAGCCGGAGCATCCGGAGCCGGCGGCGGCGGAGGCACCTCCGCGTACGCGGAGGCGGACGGCACCGTCACCAGCGAACCGGTGATGGCAGCGAGGATGAGCGTCTTACGGAGGCTATTCAATGTGTTCCTTTCGCGGTGCGCGCGCGCCAAAGCAAACCCACAGCTGCGGGTTTAGGTACTTCGTGAGGTGGAAGTAGGTGCTCTGGAACGTGCCGTCTCGTTTCGGCACGGCAGCGAGGGCATGATCTGCCCAGCGGGTCATAAGCCGCTGGCTGCCGGGCGGCCATCGCCGTCCGCAGCCCCGCTCACGCACGGGTCCGTGGATTAAATTGTCATTAACCCCTCTCGGGCTAGAAGGCACCGTATGAGAACGGATCGCATTCGTCATCTCCGACACGCCGAACCTCGGAACAAATAACGAGCAGATTACGGCGCGCACAGAGAAATGTTTATGCAGGTCAACAGCGCCTTTTCTTTCGAAAGTCGCAAGTCAAGATCGGGACAGAATCGTGACTCTAATCACGCATATTTTGTGAGCTGGACCACGCATTTGCCATAGGGCGGAGCAGCCGCCGGGCTCGCTTTCCGTCGAGGCCGGGCCAAGGGGCAGCCGACCCGGCCAAACACGTTCTCTTGATCGGTTCAGTCGGCTGCCGATACCATCTACTACCAGCCCAAACTTGCTTTTGGGCAACGTCATTCGTCGATGAGGACGGAAGCCGTCCGAGACCCCTTGGGCGAAGGGCGTTAGCAAAGCGTGAACGTGTCTCGATAACCGTTTCGATCGAGTTACGCAGTCCTCCAAGGGCTTTAGCGAGGCCTTCCGCGTCGGAGACCCGCACAGCGCGCGATGTGACGCGGGCCGGCACCAAGGACACGCCCGCGCGGCATGCACCAGCCGTATTTGCGCAAAACAATTTGCTGACAAAATTCTCATTGCCCCTCCCGCCGGCCAGAATCACCGCGCCAGCTACTACCGAGTCCGAGGCGGCGCCGTCTCGTGCTCGAAAGACCCCCTGCCCCAACGTAACCCGGTCCAGGACCCCTGCGCGTATCGGAGGATATTCACCAACAAGCACACAATGGCCGGACGATTCGCGGCATACCAATAACGAACGCGAATGAATTATCGGTTAACTAGCCGCGTATTTAAGCGAAGTGTTTACGTAGAAAATGGATCGAACAAAACAAATAATCGCAGGAGCGGCGAAACTCGCCGGCGGCCGATCAGGCTCCGGGCTGGACCAGGGCGCGGAAGTCGGAGTCGGTGTTGACGTTAGTCAGCGGACGCGAATCGGGCAGCACGATCTGCTGGGCGTCGGAAGCATCGATCAGGGCGCTCATTTTGCGCTCGCCCGCGGCCACCAGCACGTCAATCCGCTCGGCCAGATCGGTCCGGTACACCGCGGCCAGGTAGTGGCTGCGACCGTCCCACGGCATCACCACTTCGGCGTCGGTGTTGGTGGCGAGCTGCAGGAGCTCGTCGATCAATTCGGCTGTCAGCAGCGGCATGTCGACCGCGCAGACGAAGGCGTAGCGGGCGCCTGCCTCCCCGGCCGCGCGCAGGCCCAGTGCGGTCGCCGGCAGCGGTCCCAGTCCTTGTATCTCGTCACGGATGACATGCGCCTGGAGCTTGGGTAACGGTTGGCCCGGGGCAGCTACGACGAAAACCGGGTCGCAGCGCTGAGCGACGATGCCGGTCACGTACTCGGCCAGCGTGCCGGTTCCTCCGGGCGCCGGCAGGGTGGCCTTGTCGCGGCCCATGCGCCGCGATTCGCCTCCGGCGAGTACTACTCCAGCCAATGACACTGCATCGGGCACGGACACAGCCCCCTAGTCGACGGTCCAGGTGTCGCGCCCACGCAAGAGTGATTGCAGTGCGGCGGCGTCGAACGGCGTTGCGGCCCGGGCCGCGGCGACCTGAGAGCGGGCCGCATCATCGTAGGTGGGCCTGCTGACGCTTCTAAAGATGCCCAGCACCGTGTGGTCGAGGTTTTGGTCCGACAGCCGCGACAGCGCAAACGCATAGCCGGAATCGTCGCCGTGCGCATCGTGCACGACGATCTCTTCGACTGCCACGTCGGCGGTCTTGGCCACCTCTAGCCCGAAGCCGGACTTCACCACGCAGTATTCGCCGTTGGCGCCGAACACAATCGGGTCGCCCTGATGGACATTGATCACCCGGTCCTCGGCGCCCTCCTTACGCAGCGCGTCGAAGGAGCCGTCGTTGAAAATCGGGCAGTCCTGCAGGATTTCCACCACCGCGGCGCCACGATGCTCGGCGGCACCGCGCAATACCTCGGTCAACCCGGCGCGGTCGGAGTCCAGTGCGCGGCCGACGAAGGTCGCCTCGGCGCCCAGCGCCAACGAGGTCGGGTTGAACGGGTGGTCCAGCGAGCCCATCGGCGTCGACTTCGTGACCATCCCGACCTCCGAGGTCGGCGAGTACTGCCCCTTCGTGAGCCCGTAGATCCGGTTGTTGCAGAGCAGGATCTGCACGTCCAGGTTGCGGCGCAGCACGTGCAGCAGGTGGTTCCCGCCGATGGACAGCAGGTCGCCGTCGCCGCCCACCACCCACACCGATAGCTCGGGACGCGTCGCCTTGAGTCCCGTTGCGATCGCAGGCGCGCGGCCGTGGATCGTGTGGAAGCCGTAGGTGTTCACGTAGTACGGAAACCGACTCGAGCACCCGATACCGGAGAGGAACACGAAGTTC
>DASYJS010000311.1:0-16922 GCA_035996225.1 Mycobacterium sp.
CGGGTGCAGGCGCCTGTGCGACCGCGAGCAAGAATGGCTGAGCCGCGCACAGTGGTGATCACCGGCGCATCCCGCGGACTGGGATTCGCCTCGACGGTGCGCCTTTATCGCGAAGGGTGGCGCGTGGTCGCGGCCATGCGCACGCCCGACCTGGCAATGCCGCTGCTGCGAGAGGCGGCAGGGGCAGCTGCAGAAGACGATCGGCTGATCGGCGTGCAGCTCGACCTCACCGACCCCGCGTCGATCGCCGCGGCGGCCAAGGCGATTGATGAAGCCGTCGGCGCACCCTACGCCGTGGTGCACAACGCCGGGATCTCCGCCGCCGGGATGGTGGAGGAGACGGATATGGCGTTGTGGCAGAAGATGTTTGCCACTCATGTCATGGGCCCCGTCGCGCTTACCCAGGCACTGTTGCCGTCGATGCGGGCGGCGGGGGAGGGGCGCATCGTGCTGGTCGCCAGCACAGCCGGGGTGCGCGGTCAGCCGGCCACCGCGCCGTACTCGGCGTCCAAAGGCGCCATGGAGCGGTGGGGCGAATCCATGGCGTGCGAGATCGCGCCCTTCGGTCTCGGTGTCACTGTTTTGGTGAGCGGCACGTACGACACCGACATCATCACCGACGCGGGCACCATTGACGATCGGAACTTCGACGGCCCCTACGCCCGGCTGCACAACACCATGAACACCCGGGGGAGGTTCGCGATGAAGCTCGCCAGGCCACCTGAGCTGTTCACCGACGGACTGCTCAAGGCCTTGGCCGACCAGAAGCCGTTCCGCCGCCGCGGCGTGGGTCCCGATGCCTCAATGCTGCTGGTGTCCAACAGGATTCTTCCAGCGTCGGGCATGCACCACATGTCGCGCGTCGTGCTGGGCATACCCAGGCAGGGCTCGATGCGCGGCGGGGCCTGGCCGTTGACAGCTGGCCAACGGGCAATGGTGCTTGTCGCACGTGTTCTTCCGGCGCCGGTGTTAAGTCGCTTGGCGTCGCTGGCGGCTCGGCGCAGTAAGGCGCCAAAAGGTAATGAAGGGGACTGAGGGGTAAGTATGGAACAGCTATTTGACGACTTGGATGATTTCGGCTCCTTCGACGACGCGATCTCCGGTGACGTGCGAGACCCGTACACCGAACTGGCGCGGCTGCGCCGCGAGGAGCCGGTGCAGCGGCTAGAGACGTCGGGGGCGCTTCCGCATGAGGAATCGCTGCCGATGTTCATCGTGTATCGCCACGAGGACGTCCAGCAGATGTTGCGCGACAACGAGACGTTTTCGTCGGCGGCTGTGATCGCCGCGTTCGGTCCGGTGCTGGGTGAAGGCGTGATGCTCGGCATGGACGAGCCCATCCACGGCCGGCTGCGTTCATTGGTATCGAAGGCGTTCACGCAGAAGTCATTGGCGCGCTGGCAGGACGAGTTGGTCGGCCGCGTCGCAAACAGCCTGATCGACAAGTTTGCGCCCAATGGCAAGGCAGATCTGGTGAAGGAGTTCACCTTCGACTATCCGAGCCAGATCATCGCGGGCCTGCTGGGCTTGCCGGAAAAGGATTACCCACAGTTCCAGCGGTGGTCGATTTCGCTGCTGAGTTGGCTGATGAACCCCGAACGCGGGCTCGCGGCCTCAGCGGCGCTGTGCGACTACTTCGCGCCGATCCTGGCGGCTCGCCGGGCCGAGCCGAAGGACGACCTGATCAGCGCGCTCGGTGCGGCCGAGATCGACGGGGAAAAGCTCGCGGACGAAGAGATCTTCTCGTTCCTTCGGCTGCTGCTGCCCGCCGGCGTGGAGACCACCTACCGGTCGCTGGGCAGCCTGCTGTTGGCGCTGTTGTCGGATCCGGCGCAATTGGACGCGATCCGCGCCGACCGGTCGCTGCTTCCGGCGGCCATTGAAGAGGGCGTGCGGTGGGAATCACCGTTGCTGACCATCACCCGGGTGGCCACCCGCGACACCGAGCTCGGCGGCGTATCGATCCCGGCGGGGGCGACGGTGATGCCAATGCTGGGTTCGGCGAACCGGCAAGAAGATCGCTACCCCGATCCGAACACGTTCAATATCCACCGTCAGCCCAAGGCAAATCTGGGCTGGGGCCACGGCGTGCACGTCTGCCTCGGCATGCACTTGGCGCGCCTCGAGATGCGCACCGCGATCAACTTGTTGCTGGACCGGCTGCCGAATCTTCGGCTGGATCCCGACGGCGACGACCCGCACATCCGCGGGCAGGTTTTCCGGTCGCCGACGTCGGTGCCGGTGCTGTTCGATGCCCAGTAGCGGGGCGCCCGCAGGTGCGGGTTGCCAATCGGCTAGTTTCCAGTAAGGCTCACTATAGGGTGACCCGCCCGGCAGTGGCATTTTTACGTCCCGGCGCTCTAACCTGCGCCTCGTCGAAAGAGAGCTGAACAAATATGGCTGACACTGTAAAGGTCCGGTTCGAGCCGAAGATGATGATCGACGGCAAGCTCGTCGACGGCCAGGCCGGGTCCTTCACCAACATCAACCCGGCGACGGAGGAATCGCTCGGCGAAGTGTCCGACGCGTCGAAAGAGGACATGCACCGGGCCATCGACGCCGCCCGCCGTGCCTTCGACGAGACCGACTGGTCGACCAACAAGGAGCTGCGCAAGCGCTGCCTGCTGCAGCTGCACGAGGCCATCGAGTCCGAGATCGACGAGCTGCGCGAGGAGCTGATCCTCGAGGTCGGCTCGCCGCGGGCCATCACGTTCGGGCCCCAGCTGGATGCCCCACTGGAAGACGGGCTGAAGTACCCGGCACGACTGATCGACGAATACGCCTGGGAGACCGACCTGGGTGACAAGGTGATCAGCCTGACCGGCACCCTGACCACCCGCAAGGTCTGGCGCGAGCCGGTCGGCGTGGTTGGCGCGATCGTGCCGTGGAACTTCCCGTTCGAGGTCACCCTCAACAAGCTCGGCCAGGCGCTGGGCACCGGCAACACCGTGGTGCTCAAGCCGGCGCCGAACACCCCGTTCAACGCGAACCGGCTGGGCCGGCTGATCGCCGAAAAGACCGACATCCCGGCCGGTGTGGTCAACGTGGTCACCGCATCCGATCACTTCGTGGGTGAGGAACTGACGCTGTCGCCCAAGGTCGACCTGATCTCGTTCACCGGCTCGACGGTGGTCGGCAAGCGGATCATGGAAAAGGGCGCGGCCACCATGAAGCGGCTGTTCCTGGAGCTCGGTGGCAAGTCGGCCACCATCGTGCTGGAGGACGCCGACTTCGGCACGGCATGCATGGTCGGCATCGCGCCGTGCATGCACGCCGGTCAAGGTTGCGCCAACCCGACCCGCCTGCTGCTGCCGCGGTCCCGCTACGACGAGGGCGTCGAGATCCTCAAGAACATCTACGAGAACGTCACGTGTGGCGACCCGCAGGACCCCGGGACGCTGTGCGGCCCGGTGATCTCGGAGCGACAGTTCGAGCGGGTGACGGGCTACATCCAGAAGGGCGTGGACGAGGGCGCCACGGCGCTGGTCGGCGGCCCCGGTGCGGCCACCGGTTTCGACAAGGGATATTACGTCCGGCCAACGCTTTTCATCAACGTCGACAACAAGATGACCATTGCTCAGGAGGAGATCTTCGGGCCGGTGCTCTCGGTCATTCCGTTCGACGACGAGGAGGACGCGATCCGGATCGCCAACGACAGCGTGTACGGGCTGGCCGGCAACGTCTTTTCGGGCTCCCTCGAGCGTGCGCTGTCGGTGACCCGCCGGATCAAGGCCGGCTTCATGGGTGTCAACGGCGGTGCCCCGTACGGTGCCGACACACCGTTCGGGGGTTACAAGGAGAGCGGCGTGGGACGCCAGAACGGCATCGCCGGATTCGACCAGTACACCGAGATCAAATCGGTGGCCTATCCCGCCGTCTAGGTAGCTAATCCCGCGCCGCCGTCGGCCGTTCGGCTTCATACCTCTCGGCGCCTGCGCGGAATTAGCTTGTGCGCTAACGATATTCGTCACACATCGGGCAGCGGCGCGCCGGGACTTGACCGAAAGCCCGACCATAGAGCGACTTTCAAAAGCGATATCACGCGTGATATCGAAGTCGCGGATTACTTGGTGGTCTGCCGCGCTGTACTGATGTGGTCAGTGTGGCTGCCGGTTCGCGCCTTTTCGCCGACGCACCCCGGGCCAGAGCCACCCCGCCACCCGGTCGCCCAACCCCTTGGTTGACAATCGACGCAAGACCCAGTCAAAGGAGACATAACCATGCCTGAAGCTGTCATCGTCGAGGCCGTGCGCTCACCCGTCGGCAAGCGCAACGGGGGACTTTCCGGGGTCCACCCCGCCGAGCTGTCCGCGCAGGTACTCAACGGACTGGCCACCAGGGCCGGCATCGACCCCGGAATCGTTGACGACGTTATCTGGGGCTGTGTGATGCAGGCCGGCGAACAAGCCCTCGACATCGGCCGCACCGCATTGTTGACCGCGGGCTGGCCGGAGACCGTCCCGGGCGTGACCGTCGACCGCCAGTGCGGATCAAGCCAGCAGTCCATCCACTTCGCCGCGGCTGGTGTGGTGGCCGGACACTACGACGTCGTCGTCGCGGGTGGTGTGGAGTCCATGTCGCGGACGCCAATGGGGGCATCGCTGGCCAATGGCGGGCGGCCGTACCCGGAGAACTTCATCTCGCGCTACGACGGCAGGATCCCCAATCAGGGCCTCGGCGCCGAGATGATCGCCGAGCAGTGGGGATTCGACCGCATCGCGCTCGATGAGTTCTCCCTTGGATCACACGAAAAGGCCGCCGCCGCACAGGATTCCGGTGCGTTTGACGACCAGATCGTCGGCATCAAGGACCAGGACGGCAACATCGTACTCAAGGACGAAGGCATCCGCCGCGGCACGCCGATGGAAAAGATGGCTTCGCTGAAGCCGGCGTTCAAGGAGGACGGCGTGATCCACGCCGGCAACTCCTCGCAGATCTCCGACGGCGCGGCCGCGTTGCTGTTCATGTCCGCGGAAAAGGCCAAGGACCTCGGGCTCAAGCCAATTGCCAAGGTGCACACCGCCACACTGGCCGGAGCCGACCCGGTCATCATGCTGACCGCGCCGATCCCGGCAACCCAGAAGGTGCTGAAGCGCTCCGGGCTGAGCATCGGCGACATCGGGGCATACGAAGTCAACGAGGCGTTCGCGCCGGTTCCGCTCGCGTGGCTGAAGGACATCGGCGCCGACGAGAAGAAGCTCAACCCCAACGGCGGCGCGATCGCGCTCGGCCACCCGCTCGGCGGCTCCGGAGCGCGGATCATGACGACACTGCTCTACCACATGCGGGACAAGGGAATTCGCTATGGCCTGCAGACGATGTGTGAGGGTGGTGGCCAGGCCACCGCCACCATTGTGGAGCTGCTATGACCGACGCTGACGGCGCTCAACCGGCAGTGCTGGTTGAGCACCGCGGCAATGTGTTGGTCATTACGATCAACCGGCCCGAGGCGCGTAACGCGATCAACGCCGCGGTCAGCATCGGCGTCGGGGATGCGCTAGAAGAAGCCCAGCACGATCCCGATGTGCGGGCCGTGGTGATCACCGGTGCCGGCGACAAATCATTTTGTGCCGGAGCCGATCTCAAGGCGATCGCGCGCCGCGAGAACCTGTATCACCCCGACCACGCCGAATGGGGCTTCGCCGGCTACGTGCATCACTTCATCGACAAGCCCACCATTGCCGCGGTCAACGGCACCGCGCTGGGCGGCGGTACCGAGCTGGCGCTGGCCAGCGACCTGGTTGTCGCCCATGAGCTCGCCCAGTTCGGCCTGCCCGAGGTCAAACGCGGACTGATCGCCGCGGCCGGTGGCGTCTTCCGCATCGTCGACCAGCTGCCCCGCAAAGTCGCGATGGAACTGCTGTTGACGGGTGAACCGATGACGGCGTCCGACGCCTGGGAATGGGGCCTGGTCAACCAGGTCGTCAAGGAAGGCTCGGTGCTCGACGCGGCACTGGCGATGGCGGCGCGCGTCACCGTGAACGCGCCACTGTCGGTGCAGGCCAGCAAGCGCATCGCCTACGGTGTCGACGACGGCGTCATCACCGACGACGAAGTGGGCTGGGAGCGCACCGTGTCCGAGATGCGCACCCTGATCCGTTCCGAGGATGCCACGGAAGGGCCGTTGGCATTTGCCGAGAAGCGGGAGCCGGTCTGGAAGGCGCGCTAGTGGCGATCGCGAGCGCGGCGTAGCCGGGCGAAGGGTCGCCACCATCCAACTAGTGCGCCAGGATGTTGATCCCGAAGCGAAACACCCCTGGCAGCCCCTGACACGCCGGCACGACCGCCGGGCGCGTCAGTCGTGGCGTGCTGGCCAGCACCACCGCACGGGTGAGTAGCCGGTAGTTGCGGGTAATGCGGTGCCACGAAGCCTCGTAGGACGCCGGTGTCTCGTTGACGATGGCGTCGACCGCCGCAGCGGCTTGCTTGACGGCCAGGCTGACGCCCTCGCCGGTCAGCGCGTCCTCGTAGCCGGCCGCGTCGCCGACCAACAGCACCCGTCCGGCGACGCGGCGGGAGACGACCTGTCGTAACGGGCCGCAGCCGCGTGCCTGCCCGCGGCTGGCGCCCGCGAGCTGCCGGGCCAGCCGCGGGAACCATGCCAGGTCGGGCTGTCCCCGAGACAGGATCGCCACGCCGACCAGATCCGGTTCCACCGGAGTCACATACGCCTCACCCAACCGGGACCAATACACTTCGACGAACTCCGACCATGCCGGCACCGTGAAATGCCAACGCACGCCGTAGCGTCGCGGTGTTCCCGCCGTGGCTTTGATGCCGACGGAGCGCCGGACAGTCGAGTGCAGTCCGTCGGCTCCCACCAACCACTTCGCGCGGACGCCGGCGGCAGTCACGCCATGCGCGTCCTGCTGGACGCTTGTCACCTTGGTCCGGATCCATTCGGTGTCTTGCTCTTTGGCCCTTGCCTCCAGGGCGGCGTGCAGGGTGGTGCGCCGCACGCCGCGGCCCGGTCCGTTGCGAAACAGGGCTTCGGCGCGGCGCTGCTCGCTGACATAGGCGATCCCGCGAAACGGCATACCGGCCGGGTCGACGCCGAGCGACATCAGTTCGGCAAGGCCGCCGGGCATCAGCCCCTCTCCGCACGCCTTGTCGATGGGATCCTCGCGCGGCTCGGCCACGATGACCGAAAGTCCGTGCCTACGCGCCTGCAGCGCCGTGGCGAGGCCACCGGGGCCGCCGCCGACGATGAGCAGGTCGGTGTCATAGGTGCTCATCTGTAACCCAATGCGGAGTTCTCCACCCGGATACGCACACTGAGCAGAATCGCGTTGGCGACCGTGAATGTTGCGGCGGTCAGCCAAGCCGTGTGCACGAGCGGTAATGCGAACCCTTCGGCCACCACTGCAACATAGTTCGGGTGGTGTAGCCACCGGTAGGGCCCCCGCTGCACCAGGGGCGCCTCCGGTAACACGATCACCCTGGTGTTCCACCGCCGGCCCAGCGTGGCGATGCACCACCAGCGCAGGACCTGACTGGCCGCCGCGATGGCCAGCATCGGCCAGCCCAGCCATCCGATGAACGGCCGGTGCAGCGCCCACGGTTCGACTACGCAGCCGACCAGCAGAGCGGTGTGAATCACGACCATCACGACGTAGTGCGGTTTGCCAAACTCCTTGGCGCCCTGGGTCAAAGACCACTGCGCATTTCGCTTGGACAGCACCAGCTCCACGACGCGTTCGACCCCGACCGCGAGGATCAGCAGGTAATACATGTCACCACTATCCCGTGTCCGCCGCTACCAGGCCAGCAGAACGAGCTCGGAGCAGAAAGCCGGACCCATCGCAATCATGACCCCAATCGAACCAGCTGGTGGCGGATCCGCCAAGTTGGCCCGAAGCACATCCAGCACCGAGACCGAAGACAAATTGCCGTTGTCGCGCAACGAGTTTCGCGTGTGATCAAGGGCGTCCCCGGGCAGGCCCAAGACTTCCTCCACTGCCTCGATCACCCGCGGCCCGCCGGGGTGGCAGACCCATCGCGACACATCCTGCGGTTTCAGCCCATGGTCGGCGAGGAAGCAGCGGACATCGTCGCCCAGGTATTTCTCGGTGACCGTCGCAACATCGGCCGACAAGACGATCCGGAAGCCGTCGGCTCCGATCTTCCAGCCCATGACTTCTTCGGTGTCGGGGTAGAGCCTGCTCCGGGTGGCCAGCACCCGAGGACCGGCAGGCCGGGCCGCGCGGTTGGCGCCCTTCGCGACGACGGCGGCGGCGCCGTCGCCGAACAGGCTGGTGGCGACCAGATTGGCCACCGAATGGTCTTCGCGCTGAATGGTCAGCGAGCACAGTTCGACGGCCAGCAGCACAGCCACCTGATCAGGGAAGGCGCGCAGGTAGTCGTGCATGCGGGCCGTCCCGGCCGCACCCGCTACACACCCCAGGCCGAACAGCGGGATGCGTTTGACGTCCTGGCGCAATCCGACCCGTGCCGCCAGGCGCGCCTCCACCGTTGGTACCGCGAGCCCGGTCACCGTCGTGGAAAAGACGATGTCCACCTCCGACGGCTCGACGTTGGCCTCGTCCAGCGCCGAGCGCAGCGCTTGCTCGGCCAGGTCAAGAGCGACGTCCAGGTAGGCGGCGTTTGCTTCGGTGAAACCGGTGAGCTCGCGGTATCGCGACAGCGGCAGCGCGGTGTTGCGATGCTCAACCCCACTGCTGAGAGCGAACCGCTGAAATTCCGGGCCGGCGAAGTCGGTCAGCGCGCCGATGGCTTCGGTCTGGGTGTACCTGTTTTGCGGGAATTTCACTGCAACTGCTGCGATTGACGGATCTGTATTGGTGGTCGGTGTTTTCAGCCCGGTGCGTCCGGAACTGCCCCCCGTGATGTTGTCCATGTATGGGGTTACGGTGCCGTAGGTTCGTCAGTTCAGGTTTCATAGTTGTGACGATGACCACTGGTCATCCTGCACTGCGCGGCCGGGGCCGTTCCCCAACCACGGCGAGCGCGTCATCCGGGATAGGGTCGGGAGTATGCGGATTCTGGTCACCGGGGCGACGGGTTACGTG
Organism: Mycobacterium sp.; assembly: GCA_035996225.1. GTDB lineage: Bacteria > Actinomycetota > Actinomycetes > Mycobacteriales > Mycobacteriaceae > Mycobacterium. Next base: position 9,030 of record DASYJS010000311.1, read on the forward strand.
GGATCTCGGCTGGTCACGGCGCTGCTCGCGAACCAACACCAGGTGGTCGCCGCCACTCGAAACCCGAAGCGACTCAGGCGGTTCGGCTGGTGCGACGATGTCGCGCCGGTCCGGCTGGATGCGTCCGATCCCGCGTCGGCGCAGGCGGCGATGGACGCGGCGGGCCCGGTCGACGTGATCTATTACCTGGTGCACGCGATCGGTCAGCCCGACTTCCGCGACGCCGACCGGGCCGCGGCCGCCAATGTCGCCGCCGCAGCCAGGGACGCCGGGGTGCGCCGCATCGTCTACCTCGGCGGGTTCGTGCCCGCTGACGGGACCCTGTCCGACCATCTGGCCAGCCGGGCCGAGGTGGCTGAGGCCCTGACCGTCCCCGACGGTCCGGAACTGGTGTGGCTGGGCGCGGCCATCATCATCGGCGCCGGGTCGACGTCGTTCGAGATGATGCGCTACGTCGGAGACCGGTTTCCGTTCGTTCCGATCCCGGAGTGGCTGGAGAACCCGATCGATCCGATCTCCATCCGCGACGTGCTGCACTACCTCGTTGCCGCGGCCGACCCGGACCGGGTCCCGGCCGGCGCCTACGACATCCACGGGCCCGACACGACGTCGTATCGGGATCTGCTCAAGACGTATGCGCGCATCGCCGGCAGGTGGCATGCGTCGGTGTGGGTGCCGTGGGTCAACCCGGCGTTGGCGTCGTTGATCACCGGCTTCGCCCTGCCGGTGCCGCAAGGATTGGCTTCAGACCTGGTCGAGTCGCTGGATCATCCGATGGTGGCCTCCGCCAGCGACCTGCGCAGTCGGGTGCCCGACCCGCCCGGCGGACTGCTGGGTGTCGAGGATGCCATCGAGCTGGCATTGCGGGGCCTGGCCAGGCGCGCGCCGGGGCCCGTCAACGCCCTGGCCGATCCCCACGACCTCGCCGACACCGATCCGGCGTGGGCCGGCGGTGACGCGCTGCGAATCCGGCGGGTCGCCCGGGCGGTGACCCTACCCATCGCGCGGCCCACCCTGGGACTGGTGAATTTGGTACCCGGCCCGCTCGCAGGGGCACTGCGGACCGGGCTCGACCTCTTGATCGCGTTGACCCCGAAGGTACGTCCGGCATGACCCAGTCCACCAGCCCGTACCACACCAGCGTGTTCTCCGAGCTGCGTCGCGCCGTCACCAATGTCGCCGTGCCGCACCATGAATCGCCCTCGGTGGTACGACGGCGTCGCGTCGTCGTCGCGATCACGTTGGTGATCGGCGCTGCGGTGCTCGGCTTTTCGCTGCGGCGTGCGCCGGGCGAGTCGAGTTTCTACTGGCTGACCCTGGTGTTGGCGGCCGTGTGGATTGTGGGTGCGTTCCTCTCCGGCCCGCTGCATCTGGGCGGTATCTGCTGGCGCGGCCGTAACCAGCGCCCCGTCATCAGCGGCGCAATCATCGGCCTGCTCCTCGGTGGCGTCTTCGTGCTCGGCGGGCTGGTCGCCCGCGAGATTCCGGCCGTTGCGTCCCTGATCGCCCGAGTCCTGCAATTTGCCCATCATGGATCGTTTTGGCTGGTCGTTTTGATCACCTTGATCAACGGCGTCGCCGAGGAGATGTTCTTCCGTGGCGCGTTGTACACGGCGCTGGGACGCCTTGCGCCGGTGGCGATTTCGACTCTCTTGTACCTCTGTGTGACCTTGGCCAGTGGGAATCCGATGCTCGGCTTTGCCGCGATCATCCTCGGCACCGTATGCGCCTTGGAGCGCCGGGCCAGCGGCGGGATTCTGGCGCCGATGCTGACCCACTTTTTCTGGGGTCTGATCATGGTGCTCGTTTTGCCGCCGATGTTCGGCGTCTAGGCGCCGGCTACTCGGTAGCGCCAATGATGTTGCGCGCCAGTGCAGCCAGCGCAACGGTATGCAGGGGCCGCGCAAGAAACCAGTACAAACGCCCCCGGATACCGGTCGGCACAAAGGTCGCCCGCTGCGAGTACCTGCTGCCGCCGCCGTCTTGCGGCGTGACCGTCATTTCCAGCCACGCCGTTCCCCTGTCCGCGCATCGGGGAGCGCAGCCGCAGCGTGGTTCCGGGTTCGCGCTCCGCCTCGGTCCACCGGGTGTGGTTTGTGGCGGCCTTTTCCGCTGCCGTCCAGACTTCTTCGGGCCCTGCGGTTGTCGATGCCGCGCGCAAGTCGGTGTAGACGATTTCGCCGGCCCAATCCGGGTCGCTGGGCAGCGGCTCGACCTGCTCGCGCCACGGCACGTCCGCCAACTTGCCCGGGTTGCGGGCCAGCGCGCGCACGCGGTGGTCTTCGTCGAGCAAGCGAGGCACCAATCGAGCGCCGATGTAGCCGGTCGCCCCGGTCACCAGACAGCGCAGCTGTCCCACCATTGTTTCCCTCCCTGCACGTCAGTTATTCGGAACTGACGCACGGAAGGATTGCCCGTTCGGCGAGCGCTAAGCCCGCTAGCGGTCGGTGAAATTCGGAGCGCGGCGCTGTTGGAATGCGGTTGCGCCCTCGACGAAGTCGTGGGATCGCAGCAGCGTGGACTGGCCATGGAATTCGCGCTCGAGGGCCGCGTCCAATTCGGTCAGTGTGGCCGCGTTGACCGAATCCTTGGTCTTGGCGTAGGCCACGGCGGGGCCCGCCACCAGTTTCGCGATCACCTTGTCGACCTCGGCGTCGAAGTTCTCGGCCGGATAGACCGCGGTGGCCAGCCCGGCCGACAACGCCTCGGCGGCCGGCAACCGCTCCGCCAGTAGCGCCATCCGCATCGCGCGGGTCCGGCCGATCGATGCGGCGACCAACGCCGAGGCGCCGCCGTCGGGCATCAACCCGACCTGAGTGAAGGCAAGCATGAAAAACGCTTTGTCAGAAGCCAATACGAGGTCGCAGGCCAGGGCTAGGGAAACGCCGACGCCGGCCGCCGGTCCATGAACGACAGCGACGACCGGTCGCGGCAGCGCGACGATGGCCCGAATGGCGCGGTTGGCCTCGGCGATGATCTCGGTGCCCGGACCGCCGTTGGCCACGTCGTCGGCGCTCATGCTCGCTCCCGAGCAGAAGCCACGACCCGCACCGCCGAAACGCACCACCTGTACGCGTGGATCGGTGGCCGCGCTTTCCATCGCGTCGGCGATCCCGGTCAACACCGGCGTGGTCACCGAGTTGAGACTGTCCGGCCGATCGATCGTCACCGACAGCACGCCGTCGGACAGGGTGACGGCAAGACCCGCGATGGACGTCTGTGTGTCGAGCGCGGATTCCGGCATGGGCTCACCCTAAGCGACCGGGCTGCGCGGCCGTCGAGCGCGACTGCGAAGATTCCAACGACCGGGTTGACACGCGTCAGAGCAGACGAAAGGTCGGTAGATCATGGCGGGACCGCTCAATGGACTACGGGTTGTGGAGCTGGCTGGCATCGGGCCGGGCCCGCATGCCGCGATGATTCTGGGAGATCTGGGTGCCGATGTGGTGCGCATCGATCGCCCGTCATCCGGTCCGGGTGGCCCGGACGGGGGGGCCAAGGACGCCATGATGCGCAACCGGCGGGTGGTGACCGCCGATCTGAAGTCCGACGAGGGACGCGAACTCGTCCTCAAACTGATCGCCAAAGCCGATGTGCTGATCGAGGGTTACCGCCCGGGCGTCACCGAACGGCTCGGTCTGGGCCCGCAAGACTGCGCCAAGGTCAACGACCGGCTGGTCTACGCCCGGATGACCGGCTGGGGTCAAACGGGCCCGCGCAGCCAGCAGGCGGGCCACGACATCAACTACATCTCGCTGAACGGCATCCTGCACTCGATCGGCCGGGCGAACGAACGGCCGGTGCCCCCGCTGAACCTCGTCGGTGACTTCGGCGGCGGTTCGATGTTCCTGCTGCTCGGCATCCTGTCCGCGCTGTGGGAGCGGCAGAGCTCCGGCAAGGGTCAGGTCGTCGACGCCGCGATGGTGGATGGCTCCAGCGTGCTGATCCAGATGATGTGGCAGATGCGCGCCTCGGGAATGTGGACCGACGCGCGCGGCACCAACATGCTGGACGGCGGCGCGCCCTACTACGACACCTATGAGTGCGCCGACGGCCGCTACGTCGCGGTCGGGGCCATCGAGCCGCAGTTCTACGCCGCCATGCTGACCGGGCTCGGCCTGGACAGCGCCGACCTGCCGCCGCAGAACGACGTCAGTCGCTGGCCCGAACTGCGGGCAGCGCTGACCGAAACGTTCGCCAGCCGCGACCGCGACCACTGGGCCAAGGTGTTCGCCGACTCCGACGCGTGCGTGACGCCGGTGCTGGCGTTCGGCGAGGTGCAGACCGAGCCGCACATCACCGAGCGCAACACCTTCTACGAAGTCAACGGCGGTCTACAGCCACTGCCGGCGCCGCGGTTCTCCCGCACCGCGCCGGAGACGCCGCGCCCCGCGGCGCCCGCGACCGACGTCGGGGCGATACTCGACGACTGGGTATAGTCCCCAACCAACAAGTTGGTCGGCAGGATCGCGGCACGGAAGGACTTGCATGGAGATCAAAGACGCCGTTGCCATCGTCACCGGGGGCGCTTCAGGTCTGGGCCTGGCCACCACGAAACGGCTGCTGGACGCGGGCGCACAAGTGGTCGTGCTGGACCTGCGGGGCGAAGATGCCGTTCGCGAGCTGGGGGATCGCGCCCGCTTCGTTGAGGCCGATGTCACCGATGAGGCCGCCGTCGGCAACGCGCTCGATACGGCCGAGTCGCTGGGCCCGCTGCGTATCAACGTCAACTGTGCGGGCATCGGCAACGCCATCAAGACGCTGTCCAAGGACGGCCCGTTCCCGCTGGACGCGTTCAAGAAGGTGGTCGGGATCAACCTGATCGGCACGTTCAACGTGCTGCGGCTGGCCGCCGAGCGCATCGCCAAGACCGAACCGCTCGGCCCCCCAGATAAACAGGAGCGTGGCGTCATCATCAACACCGCCTCGGTCGCCGCGTTCGAGGGCCAGATCGGCCAGGCGGCCTACTCGGCGTCCAAGGGCGGTGTGGTCGGCATGACGCTGCCGATCGCGCGCGACCTGTCGCGCGAGCTCATCCGCGTTGTGACCATCGCGCCGGGGTTGTTCAAGACCCCGCTGTTGGGTTCGCTGCCCGAGGAGGCGCAGCAGTCGCTGGGCAAGCAGGTGCCGCACCCAGCGCGGCTGGGCGATCCCGACGAGTACGGCGCGCTAGCGGTGCACATCGTGGAGAACCCAATGCTCAACGGCGAGGTCATCCGTCTCGATGGCGCCATCCGCATGGCACCGCGCTGAGGCCGGTTTCGGGCCCGGACATACAAAAACCCCCGCCGTGGCGGGGGTTTTTGTTGGCAACAAGATCAATGAGATCGACGGAACCAACGCGAGACCGAGGGTTCGGCCATAAGTAGCCGCGCGAGCAAGCTCATGATGGTCAGCTTGCGTTCGGTAGCGGGTGCCATTCGTCAAGCTGCTCGGAGGTTTCACCTTCCACCAGGACGTCGCCGTGGTAGAGGGCCTCGAAGTCAACCTTGATGACGTCTGCGCTCAAGTCGTCGATCCACATGAGACTGAGCCTAAGAGCCACCATTAAGGAATCATTGAGTCACGATTCGGAAAATTCTGGCAATTTACTCGCCAGTAGGTTCGCCGGACGTCTGGCGCCGGATTTGTGCCCGTGAGCGGCTTAGTTCGCGTCCATTTCTCTACCCAGACTCTTAATGTTCGTGGGTTTGAAACCGCATCGAACCATTCGGGCTCTTATCCCGTGGCTCGGGTAGGACTTGTTTGACACCTGTCACTTACCGCGGTTAGGTTACCGCGAATATGGTGCGCGCCCCGGCGGGACCGCCACCTGGGAGGAAGCACCGATGCTGCCTAGGATCGCTCGGTTGGCCATCGCAGCGCCGCGCCGGATCACCGCGGTCGGGATCCTGGTGTTCATCGCCGCGGCGATCTTCGGCATCCCGGTCGCCAAGAGCTTGGCCCCCGGCGGTTTCCAGGACCCGAAATCCGAGTCCGCGCGCGCCATCGCGGTGCTGGCCGACAAGTTCGGGCAGAGCGGTCAGCAGATGCTGATTCTGGTAACCGCCCCCGCGGGCGCCAACAGCGAACCGGCCCGCAAGGTGGGCACCGATCTCGTCGACGAGCTGCAGCGGTCGCCGTTGGTCTACAACGTGTCCTCACCCTGGACGGCGCCGCCGCAGGCGGCGGCGGATCTGATGAGCAAGGACAGCAAGTCCGGGTTGATCGTGGTCAACCTCAAGGGCGGGGAAAACGACGCACAGAAAAACGCCAAAACGCTGTCGGATCAATTCGTCCACGATCGTGACGGCGTCACCGTCCGCGCCGGCGGCTCGGCGATGGAGTACGCACAGATCAACACGCAGAACCAAGAAGACCTCTTGTTGATGGAGATCATCGCGATCCCGCTCAGCTTCCTGGTGCTGGTCTGGGTGTTCGGCGGGGTGCTTGCGGCGGCGTTGCCGATGGCGCTGGGCGCCATGGCCGTCGTCGGCTCCATGACGGTGCTGCGGCTCGTCACGTTTACCACCGAAGTGTCGATCTTCGCGCTCAACCTGAGCACCGCCTTGGGTCTGGCCTTGGCCATCGACTACACGTTGCTGATACTCAGCCGCTACCGCGACGAGTTGGCCGAGGGCTGTGACCGAGACGAGGCACTGATCCGGACCATGGCCACGTCCGGGCGCACGGTGCTGTTCTCCGCGGTCACCGTCGCCTTGTCGATGTCGGCGACGGCGCTGTTCCCGATGTACTTCCTGAAGTCATTCGCCTACGCCGGTGTGGCCACGGTGGCCTTTGTCGCGACCGCGTCCATCGTGCTGACCCCGGCCGCGATCGTGCTGCTGGGTCCCCGGCTGGATGCGTGGGACGTGCGCCGGCTGGCGCGTCGGGCGCTGCACCGCCCCGAGCCGGTGCACAAGCCGATCGAGCAGCTGTTCTGGTACCGGTCGAGCAAGTTCGTCATGCGCCGTTGGCTGCCGGTCGGACTGGCGGTCGCCGCCGTTCTGCTGCTGCTCGGGCTTCCGTTCCTCTCGGTGAAGTGGGGCTTCCCGGACGACCGGGTGCTGCCCCCTTCGGCGTCGTCGCATCAGGTCGGTGACCGATTACGCACCGGTTTCGCGAACGATTCCGCGACGGTGGTGCCCGTCGTCATCCCCGATGCGCGCGACGTGAGCCCGGCGGATCTTGACAAATATGCCGCCGACTTGTCGCGGGTTCCCGACGTGTCGGCGGTAACCGACCCGACTGGGACGTTCGTGGGCGGCGACCGGGTGGGACCACCGGCCGCGGCAACCGGGCTTGTCGACGGCAGCGCTTTCCTGACCGTGAGCAGCACGGCGCCGCTGTTCTCGGAAGCGAACAACACCCAGCTCAACCGATTGCACCAGGTGCCCGGGCCCGCCGGTCGCGCCGTTGAGATGGCCGGCGGCGCGCAGATCAACCGCGACAGTGTCGATGCGGTGACGGATCGCCTCCCGCTGGTGCTGGGCGTGATGGCCGCGATCACCTTCGTGTTGCTGTTCCTGCTTACCGGCAGCCTGGTGCTGCCGGTCAAGGCGCTGATATGCAACGTGCTCTCGCTGACCGCGGCGTTCGGTGCGCTGGTGTGGATCTTCCAGGACGGCCATCTCGGCGCTCTGGGAACAACGCCGAGCGGGACGCTGGTGGCGAACATGCCGGTGTTGTTGTTCTGCATCGCATTTGGGTTGTCCATGGATTACGAGGTGTTCTTGATCTCCAGGATCCGTGAGTACTGGCTGGTTTCTGGAGCGGCCCGACCGGCAAAGCTGAGCGCAAAACAAGCGCACGCCGCCAACGACGAAAGTGTGGCGCGGGGCGTGGCGCGCACCGGCCGGGTGATCACCGCGGCTGCATTGGTGATGTCGATGTCGTTCGCGGCGCTGATCGCCG
>DASYJS010000312.1:0-16443 GCA_035996225.1 Mycobacterium sp.
CTCGACCATCGACAGCGAGTCGATGTCCAGGTCGTCGACGAACGACTTCTCCGGGGTGACCTCGGAAGGCTCGATACCGGTGACCTCTTCGATGATCTCGGCAATACCGGCAATGATTTCTTCTTGACTAACAGACACAGCCTTTGTTCCCTTCGTAATGTGTTGTGTGCAAATCGGATTGATGTGCTCTTATGCGGTTGTACTGGCCGCTAACTGGCGTTAGATGTCAGCTAGCGCGTCCAGGTCTGCGGGTGACTTGACGGCACGTACCGTCACCCCCCGAAGCTCGCGTTTGGCGATGCCGGCGAGAGCGCCCGCGGGGGGGAATTCCACAATCGCTTTGACATCGTGTTCAGCCAGCGTCGCGGTGCATAGGTCCCAGCGCACCGGCTGGGTCAGCTGGGCGACCAGCGTGTCCATCGCCGCGGCCGCCGTGGTGACCGGCTTTCCGTCGCGGTTGGACAGCAGCGTGGCAGTGGGCTCGGCGGTCGCGATGGCGGCCGCCGAGGCGGCGTAACCGTCCAGCGCGGACGCCATGTACTTCGTGTGGAACGCTCCGGCCACACCGAGAGCGCGCACCCGGGCCTTGGCCGGCGGGTCTTCGGCGAGCTTTTCCAGCGCGGTCAGCGGGCCGGCGGCGACAATCTGGCCGGCAGCATTGCGGTTGGCGGGGATCAGGTCGAGCTGCTCGAGGCGGGCCAGGACTTCGGTCTCGTCTCCGCCCAGCACCGCGGACATGCCGGTCGGCTCGGCGGCGCACGCCTTGGCCATCTCGGCGCCACGGGTGGCGGCCAGCGCGACGGCGTCATCGGCGGCCATCACACCGGCGATTGCGTAGGCGGCGATCTCGCCGACCGAGTGGCCGGCCACGATGAAGTCTTCGCCGGCGAGCACGCCGCGCTTGGTCAGCTCCTGATGCGCGAGCAGGGTGGCGGCGACAACCAGTGGCTGGGTGACCGCCGTGTCGGTGATCTCTTCGGTCGACGCGGTGGTGCCCAGGCGGACCAGGTCCAGGCCGCTGGCCTTCGCCCACAGGGTCAGCTGCTCGCTCGCGCCGGGCAACTCCAGCCACGGCGAGAGCATCCCCTCGGTCTGCGAACCCTGTCCGGGCGCGAGTAATGCGATCACGTGTCTAAGAGAACACTGTGGAAACGGTTTTGGCGGGTGTAACAGATTATGAACCTCGTCTTAGGTTTTTGTAGGTAGTCTACAAAACCGCTCCACAAGCTACGTATTTGATACCGCGCCGCGATCTGTTGCTTGGATCACTATCGCAAAGATGGCGCCGCGGAACCGCCTCTGACCGGCAGCGGAACCGCCGTTATCGCGCTGTTACCAACACCAGAGGGGTGGTTGGGGTAGTTGAGTTGGCCGACCGTTGCGGCCACTCGCAACACGTAGGCGTCGCGCGGTTGGGTGGGATCGCGCCCGGTGAAGTCGGTGATGCGCTTGAGGCGATATCGCACGGTGTTTGGATGAACGAACAACTTGCGGGAGCAGGCCTCAATCGCGCCGCCACAATCTAAGTAAGCATCAAGAGTTTCAATAAGCGTGGGCCCGGCATCGGCCAGCGGCCCCATCACGTCGGTGTGCAACGCCACGATGGCCGACGCATCTCCCATGAGGGCGCGTTCCGGCAACAGTTCTCGTGCCAGCACGGGCCGCGGCGCTCCGGCCCAGCCGGCCACGGCGTTCATCCCGGATATCGCCTCGCTGGCGCTGTGATAGGCCGCGGTCAGCATCGGCGCGGTGGGCCCGATGACCACTGGGCCCTCGGAAAACGCACTCAGCAGATCGCCCAGAAACTTGTCGGTCGGCGACAACTGTCCCGACACGATTGCCACTAACCAGGTGCCGTGCACGTCGGTGAGCGCCGCGCGCCCGTGACGAACGGCGGTGTCGCGGACGATTTGGCTGGCTCGCTCGCTGGCGCCTTCGCCATTTGTGTTGTCGCGGCCCGGGGCCGGGATTCCGACCACGACCGTCGCCGGCGCGGTGGTGTCCCAGTTCAGCGCGGCCGCGCGGGACAACAGCTCGGGGCCGGTGTCGCCGCGCACCACGGCGTCCACGACGCTGGCTTCCATCCGGCTGTCCCAGGTGCCGCGGGCTTCGGCAGCCTCGGCGTGGGCCGAGGCCAGCGTGAACGCGAGGTCGCGGCTGTACTTCAAAATGCCCACCGTGAGGGCGGTCAGCTGTTCTTCGGAGCGGGCCACCAGCGGCACGACCTCTTCGAAGAACTCCATCGCGACGCGCACCATCTCGACGCTGTGGCGCAGGGGAATTCGTCGGGTCAGCTCCTGGGGGACCAGCTCGAATGCCTGCGCGGTGTAGCTGACGTTGCTGTGCGGGTCATTCATCCACTCGACGAAGTTCACCACCGCGGTCTGCACCACCAGCGACACGCTGGCCCGCTGGGAGGCTTCCAGCTCGGCGAAGAAGGGCAACCGTTCCTGCATGGCCGAGACGGCCTCGGTGGCCAGCCGGCCCGAATATTGCTTCAACCGGCGCAGCAGCGTCTCCGGAACCGAGTCCAGCAGCTCGAGCGGCGACCTTGGCTTGGCGAATGGGCCAGCGAAGGGGTTGTCATTCACCCCTAAAACCTACGCCTGGTTTCTGGAACTTTCCCCAAAGCAGGTCCCGGGCCTTAGTGGTGTCTCAAGGGGATCGCCTGCCGAATGTGAAGCTGGCCGCACACTCGGCGGGGTGGGTTGGGCACGCGGGCGGGGTTGGACAAGCGGGCGGGGCTGGGCAGCGGGGCGTCAGGAGACGCCGGGGTCGGACGTCTGCTTTGGCGCGGCCAGCACGTCGTCGATCTTGTACTGGCGGGCCGCCGCGACCGGCACCGACGGGTCGATTTCGCCGTCGCGCGCCAGCGCCTCGAGCACCGCGACCACCTGCGACTCGGCATCGGTGTTGAAGAAGCGCCGTGCCGCGGGACGGGTGTCGGAAAAGCCGAACCCGTCGGTGCCCAGCGTGACGTAGGTGCCGGGCACCCACGGGCGGATCTGCTCGGGGACCCCGCGCATCCAGTCCGACACCGCGACGACCGGCCCGGTGATGCCGGACAGCGCCTTGGCCACATAGGGCACGCCGGCCGGACGGTCGGGGTGCCGGAGCTGCTCGCGCTGGACGGCTACTCCGTCGCGGTTCAGTTCGCCCCAACTGGTCACCGACCACACGTCGGCGGCGACATCCCACTCGGCGGCCAGCATCTCGGCGGCCTTGAGCGCCGACGGCATGGCTACCCCGGAAGCCAGAATCTGCGCCTTATTGGTGCGCCGCTCGGTGGCCGTGTAGTACCGGTACAGGCCGCGCAGCACGCCTTCGGGATCGAAGTTCTCCGGCTCCGGCGGCTGAACATACGGCTCGTTGTAGATGGTGATGTAGAAGTACACGTTCTCCGGGTTCGGCCCGAACATCCGGGCCAGCCCACTCTCCACGATGTAGGCGATTTCGAAGGCGAACGCCGGGTCGTAGGCGACAACCGCGGGATTGGTGGCGGCCAACAGCAATGAGTGCCCGTCGGCGTGCTGCAGGCCCTCGCCCGTCAGCGTGGTGCGTCCCGCGGTGGCCCCCAGCACGAAGCCGCGCGCCATCTGGTCGGCCGCGGCCCACAGGCCGTCGCCGGTGCGCTGGAACCCGAACATCGAATAGAAGATGTAGATCGGGATCATCGGCTCGTTGTGCGTCGCATAGGACGTGCCGACCGCGGTGAACGATGCCGTCGAGCCCGCCTCGTTGATGCCCTCGTGCAAGATCTGGCCGATCTCACTCTCCTTGTACGCCAACATCAAATCGGCGTCCACGGCGGTGTAGAGCTGGCCCAGGCGGTTGTAGATCTTCAGCGACGGGAACCAGGAGTCCATCCCGAAGGTGCGGGCCTCGTCGGGAATGATCGGCACAATCCGCGGGCCAATTTCCTTGTCCCGCATCACTTCTTTGAATGTGCGCACGATCGCCATCGTGGTGGCGACCTCCTGGTGCCCCGATCCCTTCTTCAGCGGCGCGTAGATGTCGCGCCCAGGCTGCTTGAGGGCCTTGGCTTTGGTCCGGCGTTCCGGCAGGAAGCCGCCCAGCGTGCGGCGCCGGTCCAGCATGTAGCGGATCTCCGGGGCGTCGGGGCCGGGGTGGTAATACGGCGGAAGATAGGGATCCTCGTCCAGCTGGTCGTCGTTGATCGGGATCCGGATGGCGTCGCGGAAATCCTTGAGGTCTTGCAGGGCAAGCTTTTTCATCTGGTGGGTGGCGTTGCGGCCCTGGAAGTGCGCGCCGAGCGAGTAGCCCTTGATGGTCTTGGCGAGGATCACCGTCGGCTGTCCCTTGTGATCGACGGCGGCCCGGTAGGCGGCGTAGACCTTGCGATAATCGTGGCCACCGCGCTTGAGATTCCAGATCTCGGAATCCGTCATGTTCTCGACGAGCGCCTTGGTGCGCGGGTCGCGGCCGAAGAAGTGGTCGCGGACGTAGGCGCCGTCGTTGGCCTTATAGGTCTGGTAGTCGCCGTCGGGTGTGGTGTTCATCAGGTTCACCAGCGCACCGTCACGGTCGGCGTGCAGCAGGGCGTCCCACTCGCGGCCCCAGACCACCTTGATGACGTTCCAGCCGGCACCGCGGAAGAACGACTCGAGCTCCTGGATGATCTTGCCGTTGCCGCGTACCGGGCCGTCGAGGCGCTGCAGGTTGCAGTTGATGACGAAGGTCAAGTTGTCCAGCGCCTCGTTGGCGCCCACCTGGATCAGCCCGCGGCTCTCCGGCTCGTCCATCTCGCCGTCACCGAGGAACGCCCACACGTGCTGATCGGAGGTGTCCTTGATGCCGCGGTCGTGCAGGTAGTGGTTGAAGCGGGCTTGGTAGATGGCGTTCATCGGGCCCAGGCCCATCGACACCGTCGGGAACTCCCAGAAGTCGGGCATCAACCGCGGGTGCGGGTAGGACGGCAACCCGCCGCCGGGGTGGCTGTGTTCCTGCCGGAAGCCGTCGAGCTGGTCGGCGGTCAATCGGCCTTCTAGGAAGGCGCGCGCGTAAATCCCCGGGGACGCGTGGCCCTGGATGAACACATGGTCCCCGCCGCCGGAATGCGCTTTACCGCGGAAGAAGTGGTTGAAGCCGATCTCATAGAGCGCCGCCGACGACGCATAGGTCGAAATATGGCCGCCCACACCGATTCCCGGCCGCTGGGCGCGGTGCACCATGATGGCGGCGTTCCATCGGATCCAGGCCCGGTAGCGGCGTTCCACATCCTCGTCGCCGGGGAACCACGGTTCCAGCTCGGTCGGGATGGTGTTGACGTAGTCGGTCGACGTCAGTGCCGGGATGGCCACTCGCTGTTCGCCCGCTCGTTCCAGCAACCGCAACATCAGGTAGCGGGCCCGCGCTGGGCCCGAGCGCTCCAGCAGGTCGTCGAAGGACTCCAGCCACTCCGACGTCTCCTCGGGGTCGATGTCGGGCAGATACGACGCCACACCCTCCCGGATCACCCGGACGCGATCGGGTTCGCTTCCGTTGCTTGGGTTTTTGGCCAGATCGTGGCGCGTGAACTCGGTCGTCACTTGCGCTCCTGCTGTTGGCGGTTACCTGCATTCATGTTTGTCTCCCTATCGTGCCGTACCGGCGCCTCGGGCAGGTAGCCGCAGACCCCTTCGCTGGCGAAGGTTCACCTGCGGGCACCAAAGGTCGGTGCGTCGGGGGCGCCAGCTATCGCCACCCGGTAACGTCAGAAACCGTGCTCATCGGATGGAAAGTCGTCCCTCGCACGCATGGGGGAGAGTTCCCCAGGCGTGGCGTGCTGGCGCTCGGCTGCATCGCGACCCTGCTGATGGGCATCGTGGGGTGTACCACCGTCACCAACGGCACAGCGACGCCCGATACGAAGATGGCTCCGGCCTACCGGCAGTCGGTGTCGTCGTCGGTGTCTGCCTCGATAGCGACGTCGAGCGTCCGGGAGTCCCAGCGGCAACAGTCGCTGACGACCAAGGCGGTGCGCAGCTCGTGCGAGTCGCTGGCTACCACCAGCAAGGACGCAATCGACAAGGTGAACGCCTTCGTCGGCGCGTTCAACGGGGGCCACGGCACCGGACCGCTCGAGGGCCCGGCCGTCGCTGCGCTCAACAACAGCGCCTCGACGGTGAGCAACAGTTTCAGCGATGCGCTGTCGTCGCAGCTGAAGGACGCGTTCAACGCCTATATCGACGCGGCCCACGGGGTGGCGAACGCGATCGGTACCCACGCGGCGACCGGCGAATTCAACCGGCGGGTCGATCAGCTCAACGACACCAAGACCAAGGCGCTGAAACTCTGCCTCTCGTCCTACTGAGGCGGCTTAGGGACCAGGTTCTGGCTGTGCGACGATAATCCCCGTCGCATGGCGCGCAGGGTTTTTGTGTTGTAAGGAGGCTCCACGGTGGTCGAGGCGGACGACGCCCCGAACTATGCTCGCAAACTGGGCGTCCAACGAGACCAGGTTGTCCAGGAGTGGGGCTGGGACGAAGACACCGACGACGACATCCGCGGTGCGGTCGAGGAAGCCTGCGGCTCCGATTTGCTGGATGAAGACACCGACGAGGTGGTCGACGTCGTGCTGTTGTGGTGGCGAGATGGCGACGGCGATCTGGTGGACACCCTGATGGACGCCATCACTCCGCTGGCCGAGGATGGCGTGATCTGGGTGTTGACGCCCAAGACCGGCAAGCCCGGCCACGTCCTGCCCGCCGAGATCGCCGAGGCGGCTCCGACCGCCGGCCTGATGCCGACCTCGTCGGTCAACCTGGGTGACTGGAGCGCCAGCCGCCTGGTGCAACCGAAGTCGCGCGCCGGGAAGCGTTAATGCTGCCCGTCGGGACGACGGCACCGGATTTCACACTGCGCGACCAAAACCAGCAGCGCGTCACGCTGAGCAGCTACCGCGGCGACAAGAACGTCCTGCTGGTGTTCTTCCCGTTGGCATTCACCGGGATCTGCCAGGGTGAGCTGGACCGGCTGCGCGATCACCTGCCCGAATTCGACAACGACGACAGCGTGGCGCTGGCGATCTCGGTGGGGCCGCCGCCCACGCACAAGATTTGGGCCATCGAAAGCGGGTTCACCTTCCCGGTGCTGTCGGATTTCTGGCCGCACGGCGAGGTCAGCCAGGCTTATGGCGTGTTCAACGACCAGGCCGGCTATTCCAATCGCGGCACCTTCGTCGTCGACCGCACCGGGATCATTCAATTTGCCGAGATGAAAGAGCCCGGCGAAGCGCGCGATCAGCACTTGTGGTCCGATGCCCTGGCGGCTTTGCGGCCCTGACGTTTTGAGTACCTGCCCTGCAGGCGTGTAACCTGCCTCCGGCATAGGGCGCGTAGCTCAGTGGTAGAGCTCTGGTTTTACACACCAGCGGTCGGCGGTTCGATACCGTCCGCGCCCACCAACGCCGAGTAGTCGGGGCGCCTCCCTGGAACATCCGTCTGAACTGCCAAAATGGGTTTGTGCAGGGTGTGCAGAGGCCGGACCGGGCGCTGCTGGACTGCCTGCCGGCAACTACGAGGTAATGCCATGTCAAAACGCGTGTTACGTCCCGTGCTCGTGGCAGCGCTCGTCCTCGCGACCACGCTCGTCGGATGTTCCGCCTCCCGGCCATGGTGGCAGCAGCTCAAGCCGGCTGAGTCTGGATCCTGCCCGACAGTGGCGCCGCCGCCGGGCGCGGCAGGCAAGGTCACGTTCGACCCATCCGAGCTCGTCGCCGGAGACGCTTCGAACCCCGACGTTCGGCACGTCATGGACACCATCGTGGCATTGCACCAGTCCTGGATCGGCGCTGATGCGGCCGCATACGTGGATCGAGTCACCTCGGACGTGACGCGCTCGACGTCGTGGTCCGGAGGTGTCCAGTCCGGCCCGGAGGAAGTGGCGCGCAGGCTGCCCGACGAGTGGGGCTTCCTCGAACTTGCCCCCGACGGTCACACCCGCTCCGCGAACATGACCATCCGCCGCGCCGAAGTGTCCGTCCAAGGCCAAACCGCCAAGGCGCTCTATTGGACCGATTTAGTCTCCGGTGAGACGACGAGCATCGCCAACCATGTCAGCAATTGGGCCTACGGCAACCGCGGCCTGATCCTGCAGGCGTTCGTGAAAGAGGGCGGTTGCTGGAAGCTCTCGCACGAGTCGGACTCTTGGTGGCTCGCCTACGACCCGGTTGCCAAGATGCCGGCGACGTCGGGCACGGCGAGCTTCCGCTACGACTTCACCTATCCGGTAAAAGATCTCGCGCGCGCTGTCCGCTTCTACTCAACGTTCGTTGGGGAACCGGAGGTCCAGACTCCGACATACGCCGCATTCGACATGGGCGGCCCGCGGCTGGTCCTCGATAACACCGGGCTCGACGGATTCGCGCCGGTCCGGCCGGGCCTCCCGAACGGATACAACACGATTTATGTGGACGATCTCGCCAAAACCGTTGCGCACCTTGAGGTCGCTGGCACCAAGTTCCTCACCGGCATACGCCATCGAGGCTCCGACCTTTACACGATTGGAAGCGACCCCGCCGGAAACGTCTTCGTACTCATGGAACGGGTCTACCCCGTCGGTGACCATCCCGCGCCGGGCATACCCTCCGTGGAGGCGGAGTACGGCACGCCTGCGGGCGTCGTCGCCGTGGTCCAACAGCTCGCGAGCGCCTGGCTGCAAACCGATGAGCGCGGCATCATGGCCGCGGGCATAGGGAACGACAGCCGGTGGTTCGATAGCAGTCGGCTCAACAACCGCGGCATCGATCGCGGCCCGAACGGCATCCGCGACGGTCTTGCCGCGAACTGGAATCAGTACGATCGCTCGAAGTCCGGTCTGGCCGCAAGCATGACCATCCGATCCCTGCGCGCCAAGCGGTTTGGCGCAGGCGCGATCGTGACCTACGAGCGAGAGCTTTCGGGTCAGGGTGAGCATCCCTTCAAGCAAGTCGCCGTCGTGACACACGTCTTCGAGAAGGGCGCCGGGGGCGGCATGCAACTCTCCGAAACGTTCATCACCAAGATGCACCGACCCACGGGCGAGGTACAGAACTTGGACTACGTCGAAACACCAGAGCCGAATCTCCAAGCCGCAAGGAGCTTCTACGGCGACACGATGAGCTTCGGGAAGCCGTACTCCGACGAATCTTGGTACGGCTTCTGGAGTATCAAATCCGTATTCGGCATCTATGCTGCGGATCCCGCGGAGGGCGTTCAGGCCGGGCGCGCCAACAGCTCTGCCAGCTTGGTCGTTGACTCGGTCGAAGACACGCACGCCCAGCTCGAGTCGATGGGATCGACTTTTCCGGTGATCCCGTCCATTAATTCGAGGGGTGGAACCGACGATGAGGGAAACTACTCGACTCTGCTCGCGACCGATAGCGAAGGCAACGCGGTTGTCTTCTCCGAATACAACAACTATTAGTTGGAGAGCGCTGAACGTCGACGATGTGTGGTGACGCGGTCTCACTCGGAGAGATCGTCGGCTGGCGGTTGCACGCCGGCTCTTTGGAAGATCGGCAATAGGGCAGCAGCGTCTCCTTGCCAAGGTAGGGCCGACAGCTGACGGCGACTGCGCCGTCCGCCGAAGGCGCGTAGCGCCTCGAAATCGCTTAGCTCAACGGTGATTTGGCCAGGAGCCTTGGCGGGATCGCCGAGCGCAATGGTGCCAGTCGTGGGAGTCGTCAGCGTCAGACATGGATGCCCATTTCGCCGGATGGTCCGGTCGGCCATGGTCGTCAAGAATCCGGCGGCCACCGCAAACGCCGGATCCGCTGTCCGAGAACCGGGTTCGCCGAGCGCGCCGCGGATATCGTGTTCATGAGTGAGGGCATCGAAAACTGCTTGGCCGCCAACAAGTTTCGGGCTTTGCGCCAAGAATTCGGTGACTGGCTCGGTGGCCCTCGCCCACAGATCGAGCACCTCGTCGAGGCTGTGGTCGGCAAGACGATCCAGCTGGGCCTGGGTCCACTCATGGTGCCCGCAGTGTCGAGGTTGAGCGAGACCATGTCCTGGGCGGTACCGGCCAGGTGACTCACGGTCTGGCGAACCGACCATTCGGGGCACGCCGGCACGTTGCGCTCGCACACGTCGGTGCGGCCCCGGACCAATGCGTCGACGCGGCGCTGGACCGTCCGGTAGGCCGCGGCGGCGTCGGCGCCGGAGCGTAGCTGGCGCCTGGCGCCGGTCGGTAGCGCTTCGGTCATGGCGGACACGCTACCAAATATTAAGAGAACGGTAAGGGCGACGGGCGGGGTGCAATTGCCGATGGGGCGGCTAACGGCGGCTTCATGCACGGCGGCACTATGAACGGGTGAAGCCATTTCGAATCGACGTTCCCGACGACGTACTCGATGATCTGCGGTCGCGTCTAGCGCGCACCCGATGGCCGGAAGCCGAATGCGTGGACGACTGGAGTCAGGGCATTCCACTGGCTTACACCCGCGAGCTGGTCGACTACTGGGCCAACGAATACGACTGGCGGTCTCGTGAGGCCGCGCTCAACCGTTTCGACCAATTCATCACCGAAATAGACGGGCTGGACATTCATTTCATTCACCAGCGATCCCCGCATGAGGACGCGTTCCCGCTGGTGATCACGCACGGCTGGCCGGGCTCAATTGTGGAGTTCCACAAGGTGATTGAGCCGTTGACCAATCCGGCCTCCGGCCGCGCCGAGGACGCCTTCCACGTCGTGTGTCCATCGCTTCCCGGTTACGGCTTCTCCGGCAAACCCGCTCACACCGGGTGGGGAGTGGAAAAGATCGCCGAGGCCTGGGAGCAGCTCATGCTTCGTCTTGGCTACGAACGCTATGGCGCCCAGGGCGGCGACTGGGGTGCAGCGGTCACCACACAGATCGGCCGAAACGGCGGCCCTTCCGGCAACCATTGCGCGGCCATTCATCTGAACATGCCGATCGGGGCTCCGGGGAACCTCGACAACCCGACCGAGCAGGAGAAGGTGGCCCTGGCCGCGCTGGCCAACCACCGCAAGTGGGGCACCGGCTATTCCAAGCAGCAGTCCACCCGACCCCAGACGCTCGGCTATGGTCTGGCCGATTCCCCAGTGGGACAACTGGCTTGGATCGTCGAGAAGTTTTGGGCGTGGGCGGATTGCGATGGGCACCCCGAGAACGCGGTCAGCCGAGACGAGCTCCTCGACAACGTGATGGTGTACTGGGTGACCGGCACCGCCGCGTCGTCGGCTCGCTTGTACTGGGAGAGCTTCCGGGTCTGGCGTGGGGGCAGTCGTGTCGAATTGCCTACCGGCGTCGCAGCTTTCCCCGGTGAGCTCCTGAAGTCACCGCGGAACTGGTGCGAGCCGAACTACAACATCACGCACTGGACCGACATGCCGCGCGGTGGTCACTTCGCCGCATTTGAACAGCCCGAGTTGTTCGTCGAGGATCTGCGCGCGTTTTTTGCGACCGCGCGTTAAGTCGGTCAGCCGGGTGGTGCGAAGAACTCCAACGCGATGCCGTCGGGGTCGCGAAAACTCAATCCCGACCCGTACGGCGCGTCCACGATGCCGCCGTGCTCGATGCCGAGCTCGCCCAGCCGGGTGACCCAGCTCTCCAGCTCGGCCCGGTTGGCGCAGCCGAAGCCGACATGGTCCAGACCAACTCGGTGTTCGCTGAATTTCTCGTCGGGGGCCTGGTGATCATGCTGATGAATGCCGAACACGGTGCCGCCATCGAGCAGCCACACCTGATGCCGGTAGCCGGCGTCGTCGTGCTCGTCGGTGAGGGGGTCGGCGCCGAGCAGGCGGCGGTACCAGGGACTGCTGATGTCGATGTCACGCACCGTGACTGCGACGTGGTTGAGTGTAGGGAAGGACATGTGCCGACTCTATCCCTAGATGATGCGCCAGCCGCGGCGCGCTCGAAATCGCATGTCCCACAGGTAAAGCTGATAACCGAAGATCCACGCGCGGTGCGGAATCACCAGATCGGCCAGCCGCAGGGCCGACACCAGCCATTCGAATCGGCGCTGCTGACGCTCCGACCAGTCCAGCTGCATCATCGACCGAAACTCCGGGGCCAAGAAACCCGTCGTTGCGAACAGGTTGAGCGGACCCGCGAGCGCTCGCAACGGCCCCGGCAGAAACACCAGGGCAGCCACGCCGCGCAGGTGCTCGCGCACCGGCGGGTCGATGTGCAACTCGTCGAGCGAACGCTTCCAGTATTCGTCGAATGCGACCCGGTCCCGCGGCCACAGGCGCTCGGGCACCTGCAGCGTGGTGCCCAGCCGCTTGGCGTCGCGATAGACCGCGTCGGCGCTGGCCTCATCGAGCGGGCCATGCAGGAACTCGCGCTGGTCGACGAAGTAGCGATACAGGCAGGCGGCCACCCACAGCTGCAACGTGGGGTCGAAGGCGTTGTAGGAGACCGGGCTGGACGACGTGGACCGGACCTGGCGGTGCGCGACGTCGACGGCATCGCGGATCAGCGCCCGGTCGGACTCGGTCCCGATGGTCGCCACCGCGAGGTAGGTGCCGGTGGTGCGGGCCCGTTTGAACGGGTGCTTGTAGACGTTGCCGCTATCGACGGGGCTTTCCAGCACGCCGTAACCGACGCCCGGCAAGGACAGCTGCATGATCACGTTCGCGGCGGGCAGGAGCAGCGCCGCCGCGTTGAGCAGGTCCGCGACCCGGGTTGCGGGTCGCTTCGCTGCCGCCTCCTGCCCCATAGGATCGAGTAGAC
Organism: Mycobacterium sp.; assembly: GCA_035996225.1. GTDB lineage: Bacteria > Actinomycetota > Actinomycetes > Mycobacteriales > Mycobacteriaceae > Mycobacterium. The sequence continues at coordinate 12,683 of DASYJS010000312.1, forward strand.
CACTTATGAGACGCTGCCGGGGTGTTTGTGACGCCACGGCGGACCCGGATCGTTGGCGTGCTCGTCGGCTATCTGACCGACCTCGCGCTGAGTGACCCTGACAGGGGGCATCCGGTCGCGGTATTCGGCCAAGCGGCCGCCGAGCTGGAGGGATTCACCTACCGCGACGCCAAGATCGCCGGTGCGCTGCACGTCAGCCTTGCGGTGGGCACGGTGGGAGTACTCGGCACGGCGGTGCAGCGCGCCGCCGCCCGCGGGGGCCCGCTCTGGTCGATCGCCGCCACCGCCACGGCCACCTGGGTGGCGCTGGGCGGAACGTCGTTGGCGCGCACCGGCCTGGAAATGGCGCAGCTGCTCGACCGCGACGACATCGAGGCCGCGCGGCGACTGCTGCCGTCGCTGTGTGGACGCGATCCGGCCCGGCTGGACGGCTCGGGGCTGACCCGGGCGGCGCTGGAATCCGTCGCCGAGAACACCTCCGACGCCCAGGTGGCGCCGCTGCTGTGGGCGACCGCGGGCGGGGTGCCCGCTGTGCTGGTGTACCGCGCCATCAACACACTGGACGCGATGATCGGCCACCGCTCGCCGCGCTATATCCGATTCGGTTGGGCTGCAGCACGATTGGACGATCTGGCCAACTATGTCGCTGCCCGGGTGACCGCGGCGCTGGTGGTTTTGTGCGCACCGCTGGTCGGCGGATCGCCGTCGGGTGCGGCGGGCGCCTGGCGCCGCGACGCGGTCCGTCATCCCAGTCCCAACGCCGGGGTCGTCGAGGCGGCCTTCGCCGGGGCGCTGGGCGTGCGACTGGGCGGGCCCACGCAATATCAGCACGAGCTGCAAATTCGCCCTACTCTCGGCGACGGCCGGCAACCCACCCTTGGCGATCTGCGCCGCGCCGTGGCCCTGTCGCGGATGGTGCAGCTGGCGGCCGCGGCGCTGCTGGCCGCGTTATCGGGTGTGCGCTGGCGGCGTTGAGAGTGCAGGTAGGGCGCGATAATCGCCGTTTTCCCGCCGTCGGTGCACCCCGAAAGCCCTCGGGGCACACCTATCGTCGCCGGCCGTAGCGGTCGTAGAGTTTCTCCTCGACGGTCATCGGGGTTTCGGCCGACGGCGCCTGTTGTTGTTTGTGTTGACGGCGGGCGCGGATCTCCGAGTAGGCGAAATAGCCGAGTCCGATCGGCGCCAGGATGCCGAACGAAATCCACTGGATGCCGTAGGACAGGAACGGACCGGCGTCGAGGTGTGGCACGTCGATCACGCCGAGCCCGCCCGGCTGGTTTTCGACCAGTTGCAGATAGGACCCGGTCAGCGGGACCTTGGTCAGCACCGATATCTGTTCGGTGTTGATCGAATACACTTGCTGGACACCGTCTCTGTAGAACGGTTCCTTGTCGTGAATGGCTGGCTCGGAGTCTCGCAGCCGTGCCGTGAGGGTCACCGTTTCTTGCGGCGGGCGGGGGAGCGGCGGGACGTGAGAGCCGGGCTCCGGGCGTACGTAACCTCGGTCGACGAGGACCGTCGGCCCGTCGTCGACGACAAACGGGACCAGCACCTCAAAGGCCTGATCTCCCTCGACTACTCGCAATCGGGCCAGCACCTCGACGTCGGGCAGGTAGTGCCCGGTTGCCGTGACCCTGCGCCACTGCGCGTTCGATGCCGACGAATCCTGCTGCGGCAGCAAGGTTTTCAACGGTACCGGCGCGGTGTTGAGGGAGTTCTCGATCTGCTGGTTCTCCCGCGACGTGCGGGCGTTCTTTCCCAGCTGCCACGGCGCGAGCACCATGAAACACAGGTACGTGAAGGCGATGACCACCAGGATCAGCGCTATCCAGCCTGGTCGTAGCAGGAACGCCAGCCTTGCCAGGAAACGGGGCATCAACGGTGTCCGTTTTGTGCTAGTTGCTCGTCGACCCAGTCGTGCAGGCCGGGCAAAGCGGCCTCGATGACGGCCAAGACCTCTTCGAAGTCGGCATGGTCGCCGTAGTAGGGATCCTCGACGTCGAGGGCGTAGGCGGCCGAGCGCGGGTCGAACGAGCGCAGCATCCTAATTCGATCGCCGTCGACACCCAGCTGCTGCAAGATTCGAAGATGGTTGCGGCCCAAGGCCACCACCAGGTCGGCGCCCAGGTGGTCGTCGTCGACCTGCGCGGCGCAGTGGTCCGTGGAGTAGCCGTGGGCATGCAGGACCCGGGCCGCCCGCTCGTCGGCGCAATTGCCGACATGCCAGTTGCCGGTGCCCGCACTGGTCACGCGGACCGCGTCACCAAGTCCACGCTGCCGCAGCTGGTGGGCGAACATTTTCTCGGCCATCGGCGAGCGGCAGATGTTGCCGGTACAGACGAAGGTCACGTGGAGTGGATCAGTCGAGTCAGACACCCAGCGCCCTCCGCAGCTCGGACATGGTCGCGGCGTGTGTGACGCCGGTCGTGCCGAAGCCGTCGGCGAAATCGGTCTTGCCGTAACCCCAGCCGACCACGATGGTGTCGATACCGTGTGCGGCCGCCCCGTCGACGTCGTGGCTGCGGTCGCCGACCATGAGCACCCGCTCGGGCAGCGGCTGTAGCTGGGTCAGTGCGTGAGCCAGCACTTCTTCCTTACTCCTGCGGGAGCCGTCCGGGCAGGCGCCGGCGATGACCTCGAAATGCTGGTCGAGCCCGAAGTGGGCGAGGATGCGCCGCGCCGTCGGCTCCAACTTCGAGGTTGCCACGGCCAGCCGGACTCCGGCGGCGCGCAGATCGGCCAGCAGCGGCTCGATCCCGTCGAACAGGCTGTTCATCGCCCAACCCCGGGTGCCGTACTCGGCCCGGAACGCCGTGAACGCCGTGTCGGCATCATCGCCAAGGCCCATCGCGTGGAACGTTTCGTCCATCGGCGGGCCCACGATCCGGGCGGCCAGGTCGCCCTCGGGGACCGGGGCACCGATGTGGCTGAGCGCGTGCAGGAAGCTGGTAACGATCCCTTCCGCGGAATCGGTCAGGGTGCCGTCGAGATCGAAGATCACCAGCTCGGGCGCGAGCCCGTCGGCCGAAACTGCTCCTGTCACGTCACCATTGTCCTAGATGGGGTATTGCGCGGCATTAAGGGTCTGGCCGCAAATGCGCTCAGTTCGCTTCCAGGGGATTCTTAGTCTGGCTGGCAACGGGTTTCGTTGCATACCGTTTTGCCAGCGCCTGACACTCGGGAAGGAATCACTATTACCGCCAGTACCGTCACGGCCTGGGAAGAGGCGGAGATCGAAAGAGCCAATGCCTCTGGGCTAACCCCGGTGGTGTTTGTGCATGGTCTGTGGCTGCTTTCCAGCAGCTGGCAACGCTGGCGCGACCTGTTCGAAGCCAGCGGTTACACGACCATAGCTCCAGGCTGGCCCGACGATCCGGCCACTGTCCGGGAGGCATTCGACCATCCAGAAGTGTTCGCGCACAAAAAGGTTCAAGCCGTCACCGATCACTACCTGGACGCCATCAGGCGGCTGGCGAAGAAACCCGCGGTCGTCGGTCACTCCTTCGGCGGATTGATAGCGCAGAAAATCGCGGGCTCCGGCGCGTCCGTGGCAACAGTGTCGATCGACAACGCCCCGTTCAGAGGGATTCTGCCGCTACCGGTCTCGTCGCTGAAGTCGTCGTTCCCGGTCTTGAGCAATCCCGCCAATTACGGCAAGGCAATCGCGCTGACCGTCGATCAGTTCAAATACGGCTGGGCCAACAACCTCGACGACGCCGAGGCCAAGGAGCTGCACGAGACCTTCCACGTCCCGGCGCCCA
>DASYJS010000313.1:0-2011 GCA_035996225.1 Mycobacterium sp.
AGATTTGGCCGCCCGCGGGGGGACGGGGCAGCGACATATCTCACGCGGGGGCGGACGCGAAGCCAGGTAATTTGGGGTGCGTGAGACTTGCGCGCCCATCCGTGTCCCGCGACATTCCCGTCGACTACAACGAGCACGCGATAACTGTGGAGCCGCAAAAGCACGAGGCGGCGGGTCTACGGGCGGTGATGGTGTCGCTGCACCGGGGGCTGGAGCAGATGGGTGCGCTACGCACTGCGGCGGCGTTGGCCCGGCTGAATCAGCGCAACGGCTTCGACTGCCCGGGCTGCGCGTGGCCGGAGGAGCGCGGCGGACGCAAGTTGGCCGAATTCTGCGAGAACGGCGCGAAGGCCGTCGCCGAGGAAGCCACCAAACGCACTGTCACGCCGGACTTCTTTGCCCGGCACTCGGTGGCCGAGCTGTCGGCGAAGCCCGAGCACTGGCTATCCCAGCAGGGCCGCCTCACCTACCCGGTGGTGTTGCAATCCGGCTCAGCAGACGGGGACCACTACCGGCCGATCAGCTGGGATGCCGCCTACCAGTTGATCGCCGAACACCTCAACGCCCTCGACAGCCCCGACCAGGCCGTCTTCTACACATCGGGTCGCACCAGCAACGAAGCCGCGTTCTGCTACCAGCTGCTCGTCCGCTCGTTGGGCACGAACAACCTGCCCGACTGCTCGAACATGTGCCACGAGTCTTCGGGTTCGGCGCTGACCGAGTCGATCGGCATCGGAAAGGGTTCGGTCACCGTCGACGACGTCGAGCACGCCGACCTGATCGTCATCGCCGGACAAAATCCTGGCACCAATCACCCGCGGATGCTTTCAGTCCTGGAGAAGGCAAAGGCCAACGGCGCCAAGATTATTGCGGTGAACCCACTGCCCGAGGCGGGGCTGATCCGATTCAAGGATCCGCAAAAGGTGAACGGGGTTGTAGGGCAAGGTGTCTCGATCGCCGACGAGTTCTTGCAGATCCGCCTCGGCGGCGACATGGCATTGTTCGCCGGGCTGGGCCGCTTGTTGCTCGACGCCGACGACCGCGCCCCCGGCAGCGTGATCGACCAGGCATTCGTCGACGCGCATTGCGCCGGATTCGACGAGTACCGGCGTCGGACCGCCGAGATCGACTTCGACACGGTGTTGGCCGCCACGGGCTTGCAGCGGGACCAACTCGACCGCGTCGCCGCGATGTTGATGGCGTCGGAGCGCACGGTCGTGTGCTGGGCGATGGGCTTGACCCAGCACACGCACGCCGTGGCCACCATCGGCGAGGTCACCAATCTGCTGCTGCTGCGCGGGATGATCGGCAAGCCGGGAGCGGGGGTGTGCCCGGTGCGGGGGCATTCCAACGTGCAGGGCGACCGCACTATGGGCATCTGGGAGCAGATGCCCGAGGAGTTCTTGGCGGCCCTGGATCGCGAGTTCGGCATCACCAGTCCGCGCACACACGGCTACGACACCGTGGCGGCGATCCGCGCCATGCGAGACGGGCGGGCCAAGGTGTTCGTGGGCATGGGCGGCAACTTTGCCTCGGCCACCCCCGATACTGCCGTCACCGAGGCGGCCTTGCGCAGTTGTGCGTTGACCGTGCAGATTTCCACCAAACTCAACCGCAGCCACCTCGTGCACGGGACCACGGCGCTGATCCTGCCGACGCTGGGCCGCACCGACCGCGATATCCGCGGCGGACGGAAACAGGTTGTTTCGGTTGAGGATTCGATGTCGATGGTGCATCTGTCCCGCGGCAGCCTGCAGCCGCCCAGCGGCCAGGTGCGTAGTGAGGTGGAAATCGTCTGCACGTTGGCCCGCACCGCACTTGGCGCGAAGCACCCGGTGCCGTGGGAGCGCTTCGCGGCCGACTACGACGCCATCCGCGACGCGATCGCCGCGGTGGTCCCCGGCTGCACCGACTACAACCGCAAGGTGCGCCAGCCCGACGGATTTCAGCTTCCACACCCGCCCCGCGACGCACGCGAATTCCACACCAGCACAGGCAAAGCAAACTTCGC
>DASYJS010000314.1:0-8921 GCA_035996225.1 Mycobacterium sp.
GAACCTGAACGAAGCACCATGCCGACACCCCGAAGGAGATTTGGCGTGAGTCAACCGAAAGAGCCCGAGGACGCGAGGAAGTCGACCGAGGAGCAGCGTGAGCTGCAGGAACAACTGGAGCACTCCGACGATGACCCCGACGCGCCAGGTCTGCACCAGTCCCACCGCGACGTCGCCGATGAGAGCACGCGCTAGACCCGGCCCCTGACGATGTCGACGAACAGCTGGTGGATGCGGCGGTCTCCGGTCATCTCCGGGTGAAATGCCGTCGCCAGCATCGGCCCCTGCCGGACCGCGACGGCGTGTCCCGAGGCGCTGGCCAGCACCTGCACGCCGTCCCCGACTCGCTCGACCCACGGCGCCCGAATGAACACCGCCCGCACCGGCCCCTGCAGACCCGCGAACTCGACATCGCCTTCGAAGGAATCGACCTGACGTCCAAACGCGTTGCGCCGCACGGTCATATCGATCGCGCGTAGCGGCAGTGCCTGCCGGCCGTTGGCGCCCGCATCGAGAATCTCGCTGGCCAGCATGATCATGCCGGCGCACGCACCGTAGGCCGGCAACCCGTCAGCCAGCCGCGCCCGCAACGGTTCGAGCAGGTCCAGGTCGAGCAGCAGGTGGCTCATCGTGGTGGATTCCCCGCCCGGAATGATCAGCCCGTCGATCGTCTCGATCTCGCTGCGGCGGCGCACCGGCATCGACTCGGCTCCGGCGTCACGCAGCGCCGCCAGGTGCTCGCGGGTATCGCCCTGCAGCGCCAACACTCCGATCCGGGGGCGGCTCACGTCTGGTATCCGCGCTTATAGCGGGTCAGCCCCTCCTGCATTACCGCCGCGACCATCTCGCCGGTCTGGGTGAAGATCTTGCCCTGGCACAGTGCGCGACCGCCGCTGGCCGACGGCGAGGACTGGTCGTAGAGCAACCACTCGTCGGCGCGGAATGCCCGCATGAACCACATCGCGTGGTCCAGCGATGCCACCTGCAGATGCTCCCGCACGTCCAGGTGCGTGACCTGCGCCGAGCCCAGCAGCGTCAGGTCGCTCATGTAGGCCAGCGCGCAGATGTGCAGCACCGGATCGTCGGGCAGCGGATCACGGTGACGAAACCACACCTGCTGCTGAGATGCCTTGCCGGGCAATGTGGTCAGTTGATCGCGGGGCACGATGCGGATGTCCCACTCTTCGAATTGCTTGAACCCGGCATCGTCGAACACCTTGACCGACTTCAGTCCCGGCAGGTCATCGGGCAGCGGCGCCGACGGCATCACGTCCTGGTGGTGGATGCCCTCCTGATCGGTCTGAAAAGACGCCGACATGGAGAAGATCGTCTGGCCGTACTGGATCGCGTTGACCCGGCGAGTGCAGAACGAACCACCGTCGCGCAGCCGCTCGACGATGAATATCGTTGGCGCCGAGGAATCTCCGGGTCGGATGAAGTACCCGTGCAGCGAGTGCACCAGAAAATGCGGATCGACCGTGCGCACCGCCGAAACCAGCGACTGACCTGCCACCTGACCACCAAAGGTGCGCTGAAAGTTGCCCGATTCCGGGCTGAACACGCTGCCCCGGTAGATGTTGACCTCGAGTTGCTCGAGATCAAGGATCTTTTCGATCGCCACAGGAGATTATTACCAGCCGCGCTCGGCCATGCGATGCGGCTGCGCGAGCTGCTCGACATTGATGCCCACCATCGCCTCGCCCAGGCCACGAGAAACCTTGGCCAGCACATCCGGGTCGTCGTAGAACGTGGTGGCCTTGACGATCGCGGCGGCGCGCTGCGCGGGGTCGCCCGATTTGAAAATCCCCGAGCCCACGAAGACTCCCTCGGCTCCGAGTTGCATCATCATCGCCGCGTCGGCCGGTGTCGCGATACCGCCCGCGGTGAACAGCGTGACTGGAAGCTTGCCGGCGCGGGCCACCTCGACGACAAGCTCGTAGGGCGCTTGCAATTCCTTTGCCGCAACGAATAATTCGTCCTCGGACAAGGACGCCAGGCGGCGCATCTCGCCACCGATAGCGCGCATGTGTGTGGTCGCGTTGGACACGTCACCGGTGCCGGCTTCGCCCTTGGACCGGATCATGGCCGCGCCCTCGCTGATGCGCCGCAACGCCTCACCGAGATTGGTCGCCCCGCACACGAACGGCACGGTGAACTTCCACTTGTCGATGTGGTGGGCGTAGTCGGCGGGGGTCAACACCTCCGACTCGTCGACGTAATCCACACCGAGGCTCTGCAGAATCTGCGCCTCAACGAAATGCCCGATGCGCGCTTTGGCCATCACCGGGATCGTGACCGCGGCGATGATGCTCTCGATCATGTCGGGGTCGCTCATCCGCGACACCCCGCCCTGGGCGCGGATGTCGGCGGGTACTCGCTCCAGCGCCATCACCGCGACGGCGCCGGCGCCCTCCGCGATCCGGGCCTGCTCCGGGGTGACGACGTCCATGATCACGCCGCCTTTGAGCATCTCGGCCATGCCGCGTTTGACCCGCGCCGTTCCCGTCACTGCCTGGCTCGACTGTGCGCCGCTGTCCACTAGCCCCTTCTCTCCTTGAACCATCGCGCTTCCACTCTAGTGGTGGGAAACAAACGGATTTTCCGGCGGTTTACGGGGACGGCCACATTGTGTTAGATATTGCGGCAGCTGTTTGCGCAGACCGTTGCTGCTGGTGCGAATCGTGGGGTGGCAACCCAGGTCACACCGGCCTTGGCGGTTGGCCGAGAAGAGGTTCGGAGATGTTGCCGGATTTCGTGCTGCTGCCGCGGGAGACCAATTCGGCGCGCATGTACGCGGGACCGCGATCGGGATCGATGTGGGCTGCGGTGGCGGCCTGGGACGGGTTGCCTCCGCCATCCAACAGCAGATAGACAACCTGACCTACTACTTCATGTCCACCGCGCAATTGCCGCTGCTGGATCCGCTGCGGATGCTCCCTATCCTGGGGAACCCGTTGGCCGATTTGCTCCAGCCGTTCCTCAAGCCGATCGTCGACCTCGGCTATGCGCCCGGGCTGCTCCCGGGCCTCAACCCGCTCAGCGCTGCCGGGTACGTGGGCCAGGGCGCCACGGCCGGAATCGCCAGCCCGCTGGCGGCGGGATTACCGCCGCTGGTCTCCAACAGTGTCGCGAGCGGGTTCTAGCTCAGCGAATGGACTGCAGTTGGAGCAGTTGGCCCGGTGCATCGTTGTCGGCCACCGCGATCGCGTCGGCGAGCACTTCGGACAACTGACGTGGGTACACGGTCTGGCCCGTTGTCACCAGTTCAGTGATGTCGTTGGCGTCGCACCAGCGGTGACAGTGGATGTAGCGGCGTTCCAGTTCGGTCCGGCCCGTGCAGGACGGCTCGAAGCGGTGGGTGCGGCGCACGAAGAAGAACTCCTCGCTCTCGATCAGCGCGCCGTTGAACTCGAAGACCTCGTCGCGCCGCCAGATGGGTCCGATCATGTCGGTCGATGCGACCTGTAAACCGGTTTCTTCGGCCAACTCTCGCGCGGCGGCCGCGGCCAACCGCTCGCCCGGGCGCACCTCGCCGCCGACGGTGAACCACCACCGGGGCGCGTCGGCGATCGCCGGATCCGAACCGCACAGCAACAGGACGGCGCCGGTCTCATCGAGCAACACCACCCGCGCCGAGGTGCGGTGTTTGGGCAGCCCGTGACCGCTGTACGCCAGCGCATGCGGGCGCTCGACGATCTCCAAATAGCTTGGTGGCGTGGCTGTTCCACCGAGCCGAAGGGCACGCACCGAGCGCCGCTCGGCCAGCGCGAGGGTATCGCGGACCGCGTCGTTGTGGAATCGGCGGGCCAGCAGCAGCCGTGCTTCGGCGTCGGCCAACTCGGCGATCAGCCCGGCCGGCAGCGCCGCCGGGTCGACCGTCGCCAGCGCCGCCGAGAGCTCGTTTTCGACGGTCTCCCGCGCGTGCCGGGGCGCCCGCTCGGCGGCATCGGCCAGCACGGTCAGCCGGTGGCCCTCCGCGGAACCGCCGTAAGCGTCGATCGCGACCGCACGGGCGACGACCGCGCGCCGCGCCAGCGCACCGTCGAGGGCCTGCCAGGACAGGTCGTAGCGGACGTTCAACCGGTCCAGCCGGTTGGCTGTGCGGATGGCCCAGACGCCGATCAGCGCCAGCACGACCAGCAGCACGACGATGACCGCAATCAGCCAGATCATCAGCTGGCCACCTGAACCTTGGCGCCGGACCCGGCGACTGTCTCGTATACCCGCATGATCTGGCTGGCCACCACCGACCAGTCGTAGCGGGCGACCACTTCGCAACCGGCGGCCACGTAACGTTCGCGCACCGCGTCGTTCTCCAGCGTCTCGATGAGTCCGTCGGCCAGCCCGGCGGCATCGCCGGGCGGCACCAGACGCCCGACCTCACCGTTGCGCAGCACGCGCCGGAATGCATCCAGGTCGCTGGCCACCACCGGCGCGCCCGCGGCCATCGCCTCTACCAGGACGATGCCGAAACTTTCGCCGCCGATGTTGGGCGCACAGTAGACGTCGGCACTGCGCATCGCCGACGCCTTCCCGGCGTCGTCGACCAGGCCAAGAAAACGGAGGTAGCGCGCCATTTCGCCTGCCTGCGTACGCAATTCGTCTTCATCGCCATGGCCGACGACCAGCACCTGCAGATCCGGGAAGCGTTCCACCACCCGCGGCAGCGCCTCGATCAGCACCTCCATGCCCTTGCGCGGCTCGTCGTAGCGGCCCAAGAACAGCACGGTCTTGCCCGCTCGCGGGTACCCGTCCAGCCGCGGCGCCGAGGCCAGTGAGGCGACGTCGACCCCGTTGGGGATCTCTACCGCGTCGGTCCCGAGCGCCTCCATCTGCCAGCGCCGGGCGACGTCGGACACCGCGATGCGGCCGACGATCTTCTCGTGCCAGGGCCGCAGCAGGCTTCCGAAGACCGACAGCGTCAGCGATTTGGTGGTCGAGGTGTGAAAGGTGGCCACGATCGGGCCCTCGGCAATCCGCAGGGCCCACATGGACAGGCTGGGGGCATTCGGTTCATGCAAGTGCAGGACATCGAACTCACCCTGCAGGAGCCATCTTTTTACCCGGCCGTGGACCGCGGGACTGAACTGCAGCCGCGCCACCGAACCGTTGTAGGGAATCGGAAAGGCCTTTCCGGCCGAGACGACATACTCGGGCAGGGATACGTGCGGCGACGCCGGGGCCAGCACACTGACCTCGTGCCCGCGCTCGCGCAACACCTCGGCCAGCTGCAGGACATGAGACTGCACCCCGCCCGGGACGTCGAACGAGTACGGACATACCATCCCGATCCGCATTCAGGACTCCCGTAACCGGGCGCGCTGGGCCTCGGACAGATCGGCCAGCCACTGGGGCTGCAGCATGTGCCAGTCTTCGGGGTGGGCGGCGATGTTGGTGGCGAATTGGTCGGCCAGCGCCTGGGTGATGGCTTTGACGTCCCCGCTGGAGCAGTCCAGCGGGGGGTGTATCGAGACGGGCCAGGCGTTTTCCTCGTTCCAGCAATGCGCCGGGCAGAGGGCCGCCCCGGTTTGGATCGCGAGCTTCGCCGGCCCGGCCGGCATTCGGGTGGGTTCGCCGAAGAAATCGACTTCGACACCAGTACGGGTGAGATCGCGCTCGGCCATCAGGCACACCACCCGGTTGGCCCGCAGCCGCTCGCACAACACCTCGAAGGGTGGTCGAGCGCCACCGGACAGCGGCAGCACCTCAAAGCCGAGGCTTTCGCGGAAGGCGATGAAACGCCGGTACAGCGACTCGGGTTTGAGTCGTTCCGCGACAGTGGTGAAGGTGCCCCGCGTCTGGGCCAGCCAGACGCCGGCCATGTCCCAGTTGCCGCTATGGGGAAGCGCGAGCACAACTCCGCGGCCTTGGGCTAATGCCGCGTCGATAGTGTCGGCACCCTGGAACGTCGCGTCTATCTGACGGGTCAGCACGCGATGGTCCATCGTGGGCAGTCGAAACGCCTCTCGCCAGTAGCGGCCATAGGACGCCAGCGAGGCCCGCATCAGCTCGTCCGGAACGTCGGCGGCCGCTACGCCGATGACCCGGGCCAGGTTCTTGCGCAGCTGGTCCGGCCCGCCGTCGCGGGCAGCGTAGCGCGCTCCGGTGTCGAATACGCTGCGCGCGGCGAATTCCGGCACCGCTCGCACCGCCATCCAGCCGGTTGCGTACACCCAGTCGGTCGCCGTCCGGGTCACCAGATCGCGCGGGGCCGCGAGCGCCTTCAGGCCCGCCGGAGTGGAGATCACGGCACGCTCGTTCCCGGGCTTCCCGGGCTTCCCGGGCTGGGCGGCAGCGGCTCCGCCGCGCCGGACGAGGTCCGCACCTTGTGCAACCGCTGGGCACAGGTGATCGCGCTGGCTGCCGCCAGCAGCCACATGGCCACCGGCAACGCCGGCGGCCAGGCTACGAACGGAAAATCCGACACTCCCGCACCGGTCAACACGATGATCAACCGTTCCGGTCGTTCGATGAGGCCGCCGTCGCCGCGCAGCCCACTGGCTTCGGCCCGGGCTTTGATGTAGGAGATCACTTGAGAGGTGACCAGGCAGATCAGCGTCGCCACCGCCAGCGGTTTGTCGTGCAGGCCAAAGACAATCCACCACAGCAGCCCGCAGAACACCGCACCGTCGCTGATGCGGTCGCAGGTGGCGTCCAGCACCGCGCCTAACCGGGTCCCGCCGCCGCGTTCCCGAGCCATCGCACCGTCGAGCATGTCGAACGCCGCGAAGAACGAGACCACACAGGCGCCGGGAAACAGCTTGCCCATCGGGAAGAGCGTGAGCGCCCCCGCGACCGAGGCAATGGTGCCCAGGACGGTGACGGCATCCGGGGTGAGACCGATTCGCAGGGCCGCCCTGGCTGTCGGAGTGGTGAGCCGGGCGAACGCGGCCCGGGCCAGGAAGGACGCCTTACTCATAAGGGGGACTCATTGCTGTTTCACCCATTCGGTGGCCAGCAACTGGCGGGTATCCCGCAGCAACTGTGGGATCACCTTGGAGCCGCCGACGATGGTGATGAAGTTCGCGTCACCACCCCAACGCGGCACCACGTGCACGTGCAGGTGTTCGGCCAGCGACCCGCCCGCCGACGCCCCCAAATTCAGGCCGACATTGAAGCCGTGCGGGCGCGAGACGTTCTTGATGACGCGAATCGCCTTCTGGATGAAGGCCATTAGCTCCGCGCTTTCCGCGTCGGTCAGGTCCTCGAGTTCCGAAATCCGCCGATAGGGCACCACCATCAAGTGCCCGGGGTTGTACGGGTAGAGGTTGAGCACGGCGTAGACGAGTTCGCCGCGGGCGACCACCAGGCCGTCCTCGTCGGGCAGTTGCGGAATGTCGGTGAACGGCTCCTCGGATTTGCCGTCGTCGCGCTTCATCGGCGCTTCGGCCAGATAGGTCATCCGGTACGGTGTCCACAGCCGCTGCAGGTGGTCGCCCTCGCCGACACCTGTGTCGAAAATGGTGTCGTCGCCCCGATCGGCGCTGTCCTGCTCACTCACCGCCGGCTACTTTCACCAGAGCTGCTGTGGGAGCGGAATTTTCGCGATCGGCGATCCACTTGACGATGGCATCGACCGCACCGTTGACAGCCACGCCGTTGATCTGGGTGCGGTCGCCGAAGCGGAAGCTGACCGCCCCGGCCTCGACGTCGCGGTCGCCGGCCAGCAACATGAACGGCACCTTCTGGGCGGTCTGATGGACGATCTTCTTGGCCATCCGATCGTCGCTGGCGTCCACCTCGACCCGCACCCCGCGTGATTTCAGTTGAGCTGCAACCTGTTCCAGGTAGGCGACGTGCTCATCGGCCACCGGGATGCCGACCACTTGAACGGGCGACAGCCATGCCGGGAACGCCCCCGCGTAGTGCTCGGTGAGAATGCCGAAGAACCGCTCGATCGACCCGAACAGCGCGCGGTGGATCATCACCGGCCGCTGCCGGGTGCCGTCGGCGGCGGTGTACTCGAGCTCGAAACGCTCCGGGAAGTTGAAATCCACCTGGATGGTCGACATCTGCCAGCTGCGGCCCAGCGCGTCGCGGGCCTGCACCGAGATCTTCGGACCGTAGAACGCCGCGCCGCCGGGATCGGGAACCAAATCCAGGCCGGATTCCGCCGCCACTTCGGCCAGCGCGTTGGTGGCCTGCTCCCACATCTCGTCGGAGCCGACGAACTTCTCCGGGTCTTTGGTGGACAACTCCAGATAGAAGTCCTCCAGTCCGTAATCGGCGAGCAGGTTGAGCACAAACCTCAGCAGTGACGCCAGCTCGCCGTGCAGCTGTTCGCGGGTGCAGAAGATGTGCGAGTCGTCCATCGTGAACCCGCGCGCCCGGGTCAGCCCGTGCACCACGCCGGACTTCTCGTAGCGGTACACGGTACCAAACTCGAAGAGCCGCAACGGAAGTTCGCGGTAAGAGCGGCCCCGCGCCCGGTAGATCAAGTGGTGCATCGGGCAGTTCATCGGCTTGAGGTAATAGTCCTGGCCCGGCTTGCGCACGGTGCCGTCCTGGTTGTACTCCGCGTCGATGTGCATCGGCGGGAACATGCCGTCGGCGTACCACTCCAGGTGGCCGGAGGTGATGTACAGCTGTTCCTTGGTGATGTGCGGAGTGTTGACGAACTCGTAGCCCGCCTCTAGGTGTTTGCGCCGCGAGTAATCCTCCAACTCCTTGCGGATGACGCCGCCCTTCGGGTGGAAGACGGGCAACCCGGAACCCAGTTCATCGGGGAAGCTGAACAGGTCCAGTTCGGTGCCGAGCTTGCGATGGTCCCGGCGCTGCGCCTCCTCGAGGAGTTCCAGGTGTTTCTCGAGTGCCTCCTGCGACTCCCACGCCGTGCCGTAGATGCGCTGCAGACTGGCGTTGTCCTGGTTTCCGCGCCAGTACGCGGCCGAACTGCGGGTCAGCTTGAAGGCGGGAATGTA
>DASYJS010000315.1:0-16798 GCA_035996225.1 Mycobacterium sp.
ATCCGGTGCACATCCATTTCGAAGAGCATCGGATGCTCACGCGCAATGGCGCGCCGGTGGTGCCGAATGCCCAACTCAACGGCGCGATCGACTACTCAAGACGCGACGTCCTCAACCTGCAGACCAACGATGAAACCCGAATCTTCATGCGCTTCCGCGACATGAAGGGCCGCTACGTCATGCACTGCCACAACGTGGTGCATGAGGATCACGCGATGATGGTGCGCTGGGACATCGTTTAACTTCCGGCATCGGCTGGCCGCCGTCCTGATCGTTCAGGGCGACGGCACGCCTTTCTCAAGCAAAGGAGGATCGGCATCATGAACAGGCGAAATTTATTCTTCGGCGTCACGGCAGCCGCTCTCGTGCCTTTTGCCCTGGGCCAGAGCGCCCGAGCCGGAACGCTGCCTTATGACGGGGTGGACTATTTCACCAACGTCGAAGTGCAAACCCACGACGGCCGGACGTTGCGTTTTTATGACGATGTGATGAAGGGCAAGATTCTCCTCATCAATTTCTTTTTCACAAGTTGCGATAATCTGTGTCCGGTCGCGACGGACAACCTGGTGCGGTTGCAGGAAATGCTGGGCGATCGTGTCGGCCCGGAAATTCGCATGGTCTCGATTTCGTTGCAGCCAGAACATGATACGCCCGAGGTCATGGCGGCGTACGCCAAAGACCACGGTGTTGGACCGGGCTGGTGGTTTCTCACCGGCAAAAAGAACGAGATCGAACTGTTGCGCCAGCGGCTGGGTTTCGTCGACATCGATCCGGTCGCGGACGCCAATCTGGAAGAGCATATCGGCACTGTGCGCATCGCCAACGAACCGATGCACCGGTGGGCCATGAGCCCGGCTCTGCTGAACCCCGAGGCTTTGGTGCGCGCCGTGAATCGGGTAGTTCCGAAGTTCACCTGACGCCGCGAAACGCCGCGCGGACAGAGGAGGCCCGCGGGCGAGCCCGCCTCGTTTGGTTGCTCGCCCGGCGGCGCGATATTCGATTCGATTTATATACGTTGTAGGCTTTCTGGAATAATCAAACCGCCTGCCGCTCCGGCGGATGTCCGTCCCACGCCGCATCGGGCATTAATATAGCTGTTAATGTCTTATCGGGTGACAATTGGACTAATGAGATATTTAGTGCTCTCAAAAGATTATAAAAGAGAACGCACTAAAAGATTGCCTTTCTCTCGTTTCGTCACTAGGTGACGTTTATTGTCGTCATACTCATTCGTTCCGGTTAACTAACCTAAAGAGCTTCGCCCACCAGCTTGCGTCCATGCGGTTCGCGAGCGGTCGTTCGCGCGTTTCTGTTCCTTATTCATAATAACCCAGGGGTCCGCCATCATGACAATCAAGATCACCCGCCTGGATCTCGATTACATCCTGTCGCAAATCGAATTGTCGGAAGCCGGCCAGCCGCCGGTCAATCCCTTGTTGGCATTCGGCCTGCGCGAAGTCGCCGGCACGAACAACAATGGCGTGCCGGGCCAGAGCACCTTCGGCGCGTCCGGTCAGGTGTTCCCGACCATCACTGATCCGATTTTCCAGAACGCGCAATTCGGCACGTCTTATTCGCAGACGAGCGGCATGGTCTACGACGCGCAACCGCGCCTGATCAGCCAGCTCATCGCCAGCCAGACCACGGCCAACCCGGCGGCGATCGCCGCGCAGCTGGAGCAATTAGGCCAACTCGGCGACGGCTATCTGAACCTCACCACCCCAGGGGCGGACGGGCTTTTCGGCGGCACCTACGTTGTCACCTCGGCCGGCGCGGACGCGGCCTACGGCACCGACGATGACACCGCGATCTCGTATGGCGCGGACGGGAAACCCGGCGGCGGCGACGACATCGTCGGCACGCGCGCTTCCCTTTCTCTTCATACGTTCTCGAACGGCGCGGACGGCATTATCAACACCGCCGACGATGTTCTGAGCGACGACATCCTGGCCGGCAACCTCGCGACGCCGACCGACAGGTCCAGCAGCGGATCGACCATTCCGGGCCTGGCGCAAAGCCTCTTTATTCCCAACATCACGCCCGACAACGGCCTCTCGGCGCCAGCGAACAGCTTCTTCACGTTCTTCGGCCAGTTCTTCGACCATGGTCTCGACATGATCAGCAAGGGCGGCAACGATATAGTATACATTCCGCTGAGCAAGGACGATCCGCTGTACGTGGTGGGTGGTCATTCCAACTTCATGGTGTTGACCCGCGCCACTGACCAGCCCGGTCCGGACGGCATCGTGGGCACCGCGGACGACGTTCATTCGCACATCAACCAGACCTCGCCCTTCGTCGACCAGAGCCAGACCTATGCGTCCGACCCGTCGCACCAGGTGTTCCTGCGCGAGTACATGGTCGGCGTCGACGGTAAGCTGCACTCCACCGGCGCTTTGCTGGGGGGGGCCGTTAAACCCGGACTGGACGGGAAGCTGGGCACGGCCGACGACAGATACAGCATGGCGACGTGGGGCGATCTGAAGGCCAACGCCGCGCAGTTCCTGGGCATCAGGATCACCGACCTCGACGTGGGCAACGTGCCGCTGCTGGCGACCGATCCTTACGGCAATCTCATTTTGAACCCGCTTACCGGAAGGGTTCAGATCGTCACTCAAACCGGTCTGGTCGACGCCGGGCCCATGGGAAGCCCCGCGCAGGCGATCGCGCTTCCCGCGAACACGGTTCGCACCGGCAATGCCTTCATCAACGACATGGCGCACAATGCGTCACCGGTCGACGATTTTGGCAATCCGATCGTGGCGGACGGCGACATTCTGGTGGGAAACCCCGAACCTTTCAATCCGCTCACCGGCGCCAACCTGGCCTACGATGACGAACTGCTCAACGCGCACTACGTCGCTGGCGATGGCCGTGTGAACGAGAATGTTGGCCTGACCGCCATTCAGGACCTTTTCCATTCCGAGCACGATCGCCTGCTTGCCCAGATCAAGACCACGATACAGGCCGGTCTCAGCGCTGGCGATGTCTCCTTCGCGACCGACTGGGTGCTGCCGGGGGTCAATCTCACGACCCAGACCGCGACCAACGGAGTCCCTGACGTCGCTGTCGCCGGTGACGGCACCATAACGGCAATTCATATCATCCAGCCCAACGAATGGAACGGCGAACGGCTGTTCCAGGCGGCGAAGTTCGGCACCGAGACCGAATACCAGCATATCGTATTCGACGAGTTCGCCCGTTACGTCGCGCCCTCGATCCATGTCGCCGGCGCCACCAACGTGCATATCGACCCGGCGATCACCTCTGAGTTCGCCAACGTCGTCTATCGCTTCGGCCACTCGATGCTGGACGAGAACATCAACATCTACCAGCTCGGCGCCGACGGTAAGCCGGTGATAGGCGCCAACGGCCAGCCGGTCATGACACAGGAAGGCCTGATCCAGGCCTTCACCAACCCGACACTGTTTGCCCAAAACGTTGGCGGCGACACCGCGGCCAATGCAACGGCCGATATCGTGCTCGGCACCGTCAACCAGGTCAGCGCATCGATCGATGAGTTCGTCACCGGATCGCTGCAAAACAATCTGCTCGGCCTGCCGCTCGACCTTGGCGCGCTGAACATCGCCCGCGGTCGGGACACCGGCGTCGCTCCGCTGAACCTGGTGCGCAACCAGCTCTTTAGCAAGACCGGCGACGCTCAGCTCAGGCCCTACACCAGCTGGGCGGATTTCGGCGGCCAGATCAAGCACCCCGAGTCTTTGGTGAATTTCATCGCGGCGTACGGCACGGAACCCAGTATCGGTACCATCAAGGACGCCACGACGGGTCTCGACCGACCCACGACGATGCTCGAGCGCAGAGCGGCGGCGCAAAGGCTGGTCGACAACGGCACGCTCGGCAGCGCGACGTTCAACCTTGATGCCTACAACTTCCTCAACAGCAAGGGTTCATACGCAAGCCCACCGATCGGCGTCCTCAGGACGGCGGACGCACGGACCATCCACGACTCCACCGGCGCTGAGGCGACCTGGAGCACCGGGTCGGTCACCGGCCTGGACAACGTCGATTTGTGGATCGGCGGCCTCGCCGAGAAGATCAGCCTGTTCGGTGGCGTGTTGGGCTCGACGTTCGAGTACGTCTTCCGCACCCAGCTGGAAGCGCTGCAGGACGCGGACCGGCTATACTACCTGCCGCGCATCGAAGGCACGGACTATGAGGAGTCGCTGCAGGACAGTTCGCTCGCCCAGTTGATCCGGGCGAACACCGACATCAAACATCTGCCCGGCAACATCTTCCTGACGCCGGAATACACCGTGGAGGCGAGCACCTATTTCAACGCGGACGGAAGCGTCAAAAACCTCAATCCGGACGGCAGCTTCAATACGACGAACTGGCTGCACAATCCGGTCACCGGCAAGTTGCTGGTCAACATCAACCCGGACGGGACACTGCAGTTCATCGGCGACGACAACTTCCTGGGCAACACCATTGTGTTGGGCGGCACCGAGGGAAATGACAAGCTGACGGCCGGCGCGGCCGACGACGACACGGTCTGGGGCGATGGCGGCAACGACATCATCGACGGCGGTTTCGGCAATGATTTCCTGTTCGGCGGTGCCGGTAATGACACGCTGTTTGGCGGCGAGGGCGACGACACCATCCACGGGGATACCGGCAACGATACAATTTATGGTGGCGACGGTATCGACACGATCTTCGGGGGCGACGGCAACGACTACATTGATGGCGGGCGGGGTGACGACGTCATCCTGGGCGGCCTGGGTAACGACATCATCATCGGCAACGAGGGCACCGACGAGCTGACCGGCGGCGAGGGTGACGACTGGATCGAAAGCCGCGGCGGTTCAGGGCAGTTGATGTTCGGCGACTCCGGCGCACCGACGGGCGGCCAGGCGCTTTACAGCGCCAATGACGTGATGATCGGCGGAGTGGCCGGCGGCGCCATCATGAAGGGCTTCAGCGGTGACGATATCATGGTGGGCGGTGGCAGCTTCACCAAGTTCCTCGGCATGCTCGGCTTCGATTGGGGATCGTACGAAATAGCCGTCCACGGCGTCGACGCCGACATGAACCGCAAGGAATTCATCGCCCCCAACGGGTCGGAAGACGCAATCCGCGACATCTGGCAACACACCGAGGGCGTCAGCGGTTCGGCGTTTGATGATCTCCTGAAGGGAACCAACGACACCAGGCTGCTGGCGACGAAGGATGAGCTTGACAACGTCAATCTCATCGGCGGACTGCAGAGCTTCTTCCCGACCGGCATCGTTTCGTTCGACGGCGGCAACATCATGCTTGGCGGGGCCGGCAACGACACCATCATCGGCGGTGGCGGCACCGACATCATCGACGGCGACGCATGGCTGCATGTCGGGCTTGTCGCCCCTCCCGGCAGCCCGGCCGGAACCTCCGGCTATTCGGCTGGCGCCTCGATCCTCCGGCAGATCATGTATGATCCGAACGGGAACACGTACGTCCCCGCGCATCTCGATCTGGCCTCCGGACTTTTCGTCCCGGCCAGTGGCGTCGCCCATGCCGGCAACGTCGATACGGCTGTTTATAACGATGTCTTCTCCGATTTCGACATCGGGCTGTTCGGCCCGGATGCGCAAGGCTTCATCCACGTCGATCACGCAAGGGCTGGCGCCGCGATCGTCGGCGGCAACCCGCAAGGGTTACTCGGCGGGGACGACGGCAACGATAAGGTCCGCCATATCGAGCGACTGCAGTTCACGGACATAACAGTCTCCATCGACTCTCTCGGTAATGTCCTCACCTCGTCAGATGGCCTGTTCCATTCCGATCGACCAACAGACATTTTCTTCAGTGAGCACAACAACTATGACGCGGTAGCGGTGGGCAAGCCGACGATCACCGAGTCGGGTGGCCTGGATCCCGCGGTGACCGTGAACGTCGGCCAAACGCTGACCGCCAGCATGGCCGGGGTCACGGACGCTGACGGTATCGTCGGCCAGGTCAGCTACCAGTGGCAGGAAAACGATCTGCTGCGCGGCGAGTGGGTCCCCATCGCCGGCGCGACGACCTCGACCTACCTCGTCCCGAAATTCTTCGACGGGGCGTTGGGGTTCCGGATGAAGGCGAGCTTTATGGACGGCAAGGGTTACACGGAAACGGTTTACTCGGACTCTACCGCGGTGATCACTCTGCCTGGCGGCGGCAACACCGCGCCGCGTTTCGCCTTCGCGACGCAGTTCAACGGCATTTCCGACACGTCCGCGCTCGTGGGCAAAACGTTCGACTATTTCTCTCCGTTCAGTGACGCCGCCGGCGTTGGTATAATCTTCGTCGACGAGCAGACGGCGTCGAACGCGCTGCACTATTCCGCGACCTTGGGAGATGGATCGAGCCTGGCCTTGGCGGGTCTGGGCTTCAATTTCAACCCCGTGACGGGTGCCGGGGAGTTCTTCACTCTCCCCGCGGATCCGCTCGGTCCCGATGGCGTGGCCGGCACGGGAGACGAAATCAGCGGGACCCTCGATACTCCCGGCCAGATCGCGGTCCGGGTCACTGTTACGGATACCGGCCCCGGCGTGCCGCTGTCGCTGGTCGACAACTTCTTCATCAACGTGCTGCCAGCGAACAGCGGTCCGATCGCCCTTGATGACTCATATACGGTTCTCAAGAGTGTCGCGTTTACCACGCTGCCCTCCCAAAGCGTGTTGCGCAACGACACCGATCCGAACGGCGATCCGTTCACCGCGAAGTTGGTGACCGGTCCGGCGCACGGGACACTCGCCTTCAGCCCGGACGGAACTTTCGTTTACACGTCCAATAACACCTTTACCGGCGTGGATACGTTTACCTACCAGGATACCGATAACGGCCTGGCGACCAGCAACGTCGCCACCGCGACGATCAATGTCCTGGCTTTCGACGTACCCCCGGTGCCGTCCCAACTCGCTGAGGTGGCGACCGGATCTGAAGACACGACGATCAGCGGCACATTGCTGCCAGGGTCCGACGTCGATGGACCGGTCCCGCTGATCTTCAAGATCGTGGCCGGATCGGCGACGAACGGCACCGTGACTCTCGTGGCCGCCGACGGCGTTACCAGTGTCACCTCCAACACGACGGGAGCCTATGTCTTCACGCCCACGCCGAACTACGGGACCAATACGGTCGGGTCGCCGATCGTCGATCCAATCTTCGGTGGGCCGGGAACGTTCCAATACTTACTGAACGACGGCATCAAGGACAGCCTTGTTTCGAAGACGGTGTCAGTCAACATAACCCCGGTTGATGATGGGAAGGCACCCCTGACGCTCTCCGGCAACGCGGCGGCCGGAAGCACTCTGACCGCGACGCTGGGTGTGGACCCCGAGGGCATCGGCATCCCGCCGGTGTTCACGTGGCAGCGTGACACCACGGCTATCGCGGGAGTTACCGGCTCCACCTACACGCTGACCGAGGCCGACGTCGGGCACAAGATCTCGGCGTTGGCGAAGTATACCGACGGGCAGAACTTCGCGACGGTTCTGAACGCGACGACAGTCACGGTGGGCGAGGTCTTCGTCAAGCCAACCGTGCTGGCCAACCGGACCGACGTCACGGCGTCAAACAACCTGTTCACCTCGGCTGGGCTCGCGGTGACCGGTGCCACTTACAAGTGGGAAACCTCGGCCAACGGGATCACCTGGACGACCGCCGCCCCCGGAGTGACATTCGGCCCCGTCTTAACGGGCGTGACGGGCGAGTTCGTCCGGGCGACGGCGAGCTACGTGGATAATGGGGTGACAGTGAATGTGCCGTCCCTGGCGACGCACTACATCAACGACACCGCGGTTGGCACCCCCGGCCATTCACTGACCGGGGTCACCGGCACCGACATCATCTTCGCCGGCCCGGGGGACGATGTGATCACACCCGGAGCAGGCAACGACTACGTTAGTACTCGCACAGGCAACAACACGATCGTCGCCACCGTTGGAGATGGCAACGACATCTATATCGGAGGAGTGGGGACAGACACCTATGACATGTCGGGGACTTCCGCGGCGGCGACTGTAAACCTTAGTGGAGCGACCCCGGTGGCCTCAAGTGCCGACACGGGCCTGGATACCCTGAACTCGATCGAGAACGTGACCGGCGGTTCGGGCAACGACACGATCACAGGCAACCCAGGGGCCAACATTCTCATTGGCGGCGCCGGTGACGACTCGCTGATCGGCGGTGCCGGCAACGACACGCTGAACGGCGATGCCGGCAACGACACTTTGGACGGCGGCGCTGGCAACGACACCATGACCGGCGGGACGGGCGACGACACTTACGTTGTCGATAGCACCAGCGACGTCGTGACGGAGAACCTGAGCGGGGGCACCGACACGATCAAAACGACCTTGGCGAGCTACAGCCTCCTCACCACCAACGGAGCCAACGTTGAAAATCTGACGTATACAGGGGCAGTCAACTTCACCGGAACCGGCAATGCGCTGGCGAACCAGATCACCGGAGGTGCCGGCAACGACACGCTGGATGGTGGGACCGGCGCCGACACGATGATCGGCAAGGCGGGCAACGACACCTATTTCGTCGACAATGCCGGGGACAAGATTACCGACACCTCCGGTATAGATACGGTTGATACGACTTTGGCGACCTACGCTTTGGATACCACCAACACCCTGGAAAACCTTACCTTCGTCGGTGGCAATGTCAGCTTCAATGGCGCCGGCAACGGTCTCGCCAACATTCTCACCGGTGGCTCCGCCAACGATATTTTGAACGGCGGTAATGGCAATGACACCTTGATCGGCGGCGCCGGAGCCGACACTCTGACCGGCGGCGGCGGCAACGACCTCTTCAATGAGTTCAAGGGCGATGCCAACGGTGATCTGATCACCGATTTCACCCGCGGAAGTGACCTGATGAACTTCTTCAATTACGGCGCCGGCGCGACACTGGTCAAAGGCGCTGTCGGCGGTGGCACCACGACGTATTCGGTGCAGGTTGGCGGGGTCACGCAAGATACATTCAAGCTGAACGGCAACGTGACTTTGGCCGCCACCGACTTCAGGTTCAACTGAACCGGCGACCGGGCGGCGGGATGATATCGCCGCCCCAGGTCTTGTCGGCGTGGCTTTTCGGCGTGGAACGAGCGGAGCGGATGCGAGGCCTGAACCCCGTATCCGCTCCGTTTCCGTCGGAGAGGGCAAAGGGCGATTCAAATGCTTTGCCGTAACGGAACCCGGAGGGACTGGGGTTTCCGACGCGCGCTGAACCTCGAATCAGGGTAACATCGCGATTGCGGTCGCGGCCTTGATTGCCGATGCCGGCCCGCAACTCCGTGAAGCGTATTCCATTGTCCACTGTCGCACTTTACATGCGGTGCCTCCAGGCAAATGACGATTTGAGGGAGGCCGTGAAGCCGCGAGGGTAAGCGCGGGAATCGCGCCGGCTTCGGGCGAGCCTGGCAAGCAATTTGGTTCAGGTGTGGAGGCGGCCGCTGTCGTGCCCGTCTCATGTCCAGTTGGCAGGCACCGCCGGTGGCCGACGGCACGAGCGTGCATCGCGCCATCCCTCGAGGCCGGTTCCGCCTTGCCGATCCCGCACGAGACCGCCAGAATCGTCGCATGAGGCGTGCGAAGGGCTTCCAGGGAACGCTGTTCGACCCCGCCGCGCCGTCGCCGGTTCCGCGATCCCGTCCGCCGCGACTAACCGTCGTCAGCATCAGCGCCGAGGCGATCGCCGCCATGAGGCATGGGCAAATCCCCGCCGAGCGCATCATCGTGGAGGCGGTCCGCGCCGCTCGGCCCGACGCGGGCAACATCGCCCTGGACCTCGGTACGATCCGCTGGACCGATCCGAACACCGGTCGCCGCGTGACGTTCGCCACGCCGGCCGTTGTCCGCGATGCGCTACTCGGCCTCGCCGATGGCGTACAGCCGGAACCGTTCCGGTTTGTTCTGGGCCGGAGCGCCCGCATGGCGCGATCGGTCAGGGCAAGTGCGTCGGGCTGACGTGAATGGCCGCGAAGATATCCTCCTGTGCCAACCCCACGTTTCCCTGCTTCGCCAGTTCGAGCCCGGCTATCAGGGTGCTGCTCCAGGCCGCCCGTGTCTTCAACATGGGTTCGGCTAGAATGTCGGCCGCCGTTGCCTCCTCAGGCAGAAGCCGGTCGAGCGATAGCCCGTCTGGCGTCTCCGCCAAACGATTCAAAATTCGTGCGCGCGACGCGGCGATGGAATAAAGGTCTCGCCATCGCGGGCGATACACGTCCGAAACGTCCGGGCCAGGCGTGCCATCATCGAACAGCGCCATGCTGGCCCAGAGGAATTCGATGACATCGATCTCCGATGTCGCTTCGACCGCCGGGTCGGAGCCTTCGAAGGGCTGACCCCGGACAAACACATTGCGCCCGAGACGCGGCCGCTCATCCAGCCAGGTGGCGAGGAGCTGGATCTCCGCCAGTTCGGATAGCCGATCGCGAAATCCTTCCACTTCGTCTTGGGCCGCCTGACGCGCCGGCGCGTCGTCCGGCAGCAGCAGAAGCGAGCGCAACTGCACCAGCCACGCCGCCATGACCACCCAGTCGCCCTTCTGGCCCATGGGCGTCGCCGGCGGCGCGTCCCGCACGGCCGCCGCCAATTGATCGACCAGATCCAGCAGCGGAATTTTTCCCAGATCGATCCGCCGCGACCTCGCGAGGGTCAGCAACTCCTCGAGGGGCCCATTGTAGCCGTTGAGGGTTAGCAGCGGCGTCCGTACGCCCTCCCCTTCCCCATCATCGGGCATCGCGGAAACCGAGGCTGGCATACCCGCCCTGGTCAGCCGGCCGGGCGCGGCGTCAGCACGAACCGGAGCGCCGGCCAGCGCGCGCCGAGTTGCTCGATCGCCGCGCGCGGCGTTTCGCCGGCGGTGAAGAACCCATACGAGATGGCGGTGTGGCCCGCGGGCAGCCGCCGGCCGGGCGATGGGTCCGGACGCTCAACGATCTTGCGGAGCTCATCGCGCGTGCCCCAGTGGCGCGCCAGCCAGGCCAGGGACGTGGGATCCGTCGGTCCGCGTTGAAGGACTTCCTCCGGGATCGGCAGAAGCACATGAAGGTCGAGGGAACAGGCCCGGCTTTGCCCGATCAACGCGGCGGCCTTTGCCTCGCGCGCCTCGACCCGTTGGCGGAACTGCCGCGCGAGCATGTGGCAGCCCGCGATCGATAGACCGTCCCGGCCGCCTCGCGCCGCCACCGCGCGATGGAAGATGTCTTCCTCCACCTGGGCGTAATCGACATGCCACGGAATGACGCCGGGTCCGCACGCGGCTTCGGCGAAGGCCGCCACCTCCGCCGCCGGGCCGGCGATCGTCAGATGATGCCAGAGCCAGGCGGGCGCGGCGTTGGCCGACCTGGTCGCCGCGGGCCGCCGACCCCGCCGCTTCGAAGTGGTGATGGCGCTATCCGATGTCGGCGCGATAGCAGCCGGGATGGGTTCGCGGGGGGTGTTCTCCCACGGGGTGCGCACCGCGAGTGTCAAAGATCGAGCATTCCGGCCGGGCTCTCGGTCACCAGACCGGCGCGGCGCACGTAGCCGCGCATGGTGCGCAGGTCGCGATGCCGCGTGTGGGCCATGATGTCTTCGTCCCGGACACCCTTGGCATAGGCCTCGGTGATGAAGCCCACCCGCAGCGCGTGCGCGCTCAGCCGGTCGAACCCCTGGCCGTGTCCCTCCGGCGTCAGCCCGGCCATGCGGAGCCGATGGAGCAGGATCCGGCGCACCGCGTCCGGATGCAGCGCGGCGCCGCCGACCCGCCCACGCGTGCTGATGCTTCGAAACAGCGGGCCGGCGTGTCGTTGCGCGACCGATTGCCACTCCTCGAACGCGCGAAGCGGACAGGTTTCGAGGTATTTGCCGCGCGGCAGGCCGATCTCCGCCCCCTGCCCTTCCTGGTCGGTCTTTCCGCGAAGAATGCGCAGACGCAGCCCATCGGCATCCACTTTCACGTCCTCGACGCGGAGCGCCACCAGTTCGGAACGGCGCAGCGCGCCGGCGAAACCGAACAGCAGCAGCGCGCGGTCGCGCCTGCCGCGCGCGGTGCGGTCGCAGGTGGCGAGCAGCTGGCGCAGCATCGCCAGCGGCAGGGCGGCGGCCTTTTGGGGCGGACGGCCATGGCGGCGCAGCAGGCCTCGCAGCGGCCCCTGGATGGCGCCGTGCGCGGCGTTCCACGGCAGATCGTTATAGCGGTGCATCTTGCCGAGCGCCGACAGCCGCCGCCGGATCGTCGCGGGGCTATGAGTGTCCGCCAGGCTGGCGAGGTAGGCGCCGACCACCTCCGGCGCGGCCGGCACCGGGATAAAACCTTTCGCCGCGCACCAGTCGGCAAAGTGCGTCCAATCGGCCTTGTAAGCGCGCAGGGTCGCCGGCGCCGAGGCGTTCCGGGCCAGTTCCTCCGCGGCCGCGAGCGCGGCGGCGCCCTCTGACGTGAGCATGGCGATCGATGGTGGGTAAAACGCCGCGGCCTTCCGGGCGCGGACGACAAGCGCGCCGGTCTCGACGGTCACGGAATCGGAGGCTGCTTCCGTCATCGCGGCGCAGAGTCGGCGCCCCGGCGGGCGAAGGCAACCCGAACCCCCGAACCCGAACCCCCGAACTAATTACAACAGGCGCGATATCGGCGGTTATCGCGCCTAGGTGGGGAAAGACATAAGAAAATCAATGGTCTGGGGGAATTCGGTCCGGAAAATGCCCTTGAGCGCGACAATTCGGGGCCAATGGCCGGTGCAGGCTGCGATTGTCGCGTTTCCTTAATCGCTGCAAAATCGCCGGCGCGGCGGTTCTGGGGGCCTTTTTCGTACCTTTAATCGCTGCAAAATGTTCCCTTAATCGCGACAAAAATTCCTTTAATGATGACAATTACGCGCCTGTCCGCGAGGCGGACGCTGGCGATCTGCTCGCTGCTCTGTCCGTTCACGCCGCGCCACCGCCCGACGATGCGCCCGCGCGGCGATCCGTCGGATGGCGGCCGCCCGTAACCGCGGCGCGGCTTTTCGGGCCCAGGCGGCATCGCGATCGGCCTTGTCACGCATGGCCCTTGTCTCGTGTATGCGTCTCTCCTCAACGTCCACCGCCTCCTCAACGCGGCGCGCCAGAGCCGGCGCCCATCCCTGAGCCAGAACGAGGAGCCATTGTCTGACGTCATCGGGTAATCCGCGAACGAACCACGCCAGCTCCGCATGGACGCCGGCCGAACGGAGACGACCATGGCATCCGTCCGCCATGTCCCTGAGGACCGAACCAATGACTCCGAGCGCTCTGGCCGCGGCCGGAGGATCCATTTCCGCCAGAATGTCCGGTGAGGCGGCAAGGTCTGACCAGTTCTGCTTGGTCGCGATGGGGAACCAGGCCGGCCACGCGAAAACCCCGGCGAGGTCTCGTACGACGGGAGCGAGCCAGCTTGCCGGCACGCCCAACCATGACGGCCCCGCCGGAGTCGTGCCGCGAACCGCCCGGAGAAGGTCCGACTGGAGATCAAGAGCGAAAAGGGCGAGGTCCGTGTCCGGCATCAGCCCGGACCGGCTCCACCGAAGCGCGGCGATTTTTGATCCCGGTGAGTAAGGTTCCGACGCGTCGACGAGCGACCGGCAGAGACCGCAGACCAGCCGCTGCCGTCCCGCGACCGGCCCGAGTCCGCAACGACCGAAACGACAGACGGCACAAAGATGTTCCAGCCGCAGACGGTGGGTCTGGCAGACCACGTAACAGCCGAGACGCCAATCGGCACGCTCGTGGGTCTCGCCAAGCCGCTCCACGTCCTCGCGTACGCAGGTGGGGCACCACGCGAGAGACCGCCGGTGCCAGGCGGCCGGGTCCGATAACGGGAGCCGGAGCGCACCGATCAGAGAATGATGAAGGCGCGTCACCCCGGCGAGAAGGTGTTCCAGTTCGACGTCCGGCCTCCAGTCTATCGAAGCAAGCCGCCAACCAGGGAGTTCTTCACCATTCCGAAGGCCCGCGATCAGTTCCGACGGCCGGAGATCGTACCGCGCGGCGACGCGCCCGATCCAGGAGCGAACCGATTCATTCCGGAATGGTCTTGGCGCCAACGGAAGAGGCCTGGGCCGCCTCATCCCTGTCTTGACTGGGGCGCAACCCGAGGCCGGAGCCTTGATCCCCTGCCCGGCGCCGCCACGCCGCGCCAGATCTCCGGATCCTCGAAGCTGGCGAACTCGATCCGCTCGCGTCCGGTGCGGATGGCGGCGATCGCCGCGCGTTCCACGGCTTTGCAAATGCCCAGTGTGACGCCACCCGATCGCTCGGCCAGCAAGGCGCGCAATTTCGCCGAATCGGTCGGCGATGGCTGGCGCAGCGGGAGGCTCCACACGAGACGCGTGACGAAGTCCCGCAGATCCTCGCCCGGGGTCCAAAGTGGCAATTCGATGTCGCTGAAGCGGCTGTGCAACTGCGCATCCGACAGGAGCGCATGCCGGGCCTCGGGCACACCGACGCCGACCAGCGCCAGCCTGAGATCGTTGGACAGGAACCGCAACAACTGAAGGAACAACCGCTGTTGCCGGGGCGAACCGACAAGCACTGAATTGATTTCATCAATCACCAGTACACGCACGCCAACCTCGCGCAGTAGCCGGATCGCCGCTGTGCGCAACTGCCCGCCGCCGGTCCAATAACCCGCCGAGGGGGCGTCAATCGCTTCCAGCACGCTATTGAAGAATTCCACCTCCGTCGGCTGCGGTGGCATCAGCATCACCACGACTGGTCGGCGCTGGACACCCGCCGCTTCATCGAAACCGACCGCATTCTGCCGCTCGAACTTGCGGATCAGCATGGTCTTGCCCATCCCGCTTTCGCCTAACAGCAGGAGGTTCTCCATCCGCTCACGAGGTGGCTGGTCGAAACCTTCCTGTAGGTAGCCGAGCAAGCGTTCGGCGGCGGCATGCTGGATCCAGCGCTCGGCTCGGATGTGGGCGATCCGTGCCTCGTCGTCGAGCAGGGCGACCGAACGCATATCCGCGGGAAGATGAGCGAACGCGTCCTCTCCGGCCATTACCAGAACTCCACGCCGCTGGTGGCGCCCTCTTCCGGCATCGGGACCTTGGCGTCCGGATCCTCACCAGAATCCCCCGCCGACCTGGGTGTCTTCGCGCGCTCTCCGACGATCTGGTCAGCGGCGAGAGCGGCGCGGACCACGGCCCGGCGCGCGCTCTTGCTGCGGTCATAGGCCTCAGCCAGGATACGCCGCTGTTCCTCGATGGCCGCGAAAATCGCGTATTCGTCAACCGAGCGGCGTCCTTCCTCGCGTAGGCGCTTCCGCGCGAGGCGGTGCTCCCAGAGCGTCACGGCCGGCCGGCTGATATCGGCATACGGCACGCGGACATGGTCTCCCGCCGGCAGCTCAACGAACACGGCGCTAAGGTCCCGCGGGTCATATTTCACCCGCAACCTGCCGCCGCCGCTTGCCACGAGATGGGCGAGGGCGCCGTCCTGATAAAGCACATTGAACAGCCGGATTCCGTCGCGCCGCACGGCACGTTCCTCGAAGGGCAGGAAGTCGAGGAAAAGCGCGTCCGCGTCCCCCGGCATACGGAGCTCGAGATCAGCGGTTCCCTCTCGCCACGCGGCGGCGGGCGTCCGGCCGAGCGCCGTGTGGATCTCGTTATGGTAGGGGCCGAGCACCTCCAGCGCGAGAACGCTTTCGAACTCCCGAAACGTCAGCACCGCGCGGGCTTCCGAAGCGTAGTCACCGCGGTCGCCGACATCGGAGAACGTCGTGCCTGGCAGTGCGTGAATCCGGCCCATCAACGTCCCCATCAGCCGTTCGATGTGTCCACCGAAGCGGGGTGTGGCGGGCGGGCGGTACTGGAGACGGATACCGTGTTGCTGGCATCCACGTTCGAAGGCGCGCGAGTGAAACTCGGCACCATTATCGACGTGGATCAGGTCGGGCACCCCCTGCGCTATCCAGGGGAGATGAATGGCCCTGTCCATCAGCCACTCGGCCTTCGGCATAACGGCCTGCGCGACCGCCAGGGCCGTGCCAGCCGCGCTCGGTGGGTCCAGCGAGAGCGTGAGCCCGGCGACCATGCGGGTGTGTACGTCGAGCACCAACGTCAGCCACGGCCGGCCGATACAGGCTCGCGTGACATCATCCACCAGCATGATGTCGACCTCGGTGTGGTCGATCTGAACAATCTGGAGAGGCCGTTCCGTTCGTAGCCCGATTTTTACCTGCCGAAAGCGATCGCCGGCCGCCGCGGCACCCTCGCGTGCTCGCACACGCTCCCGGAGAGTTCGTGCCGATACTCGAGCCCTCAGCGCATTCAGTGATGGTGGATTCAGGCCCGCGGCACGGCAATTTCGCGCCACCTCGCCCAGAACCTTCCTGAGGGTTGGCTTTTCTCGCGTGAGGTAGACCGTCTTTATCGCGGCCTCGATTTGCTCTTCGATGGCTTCATCAAGGTGCCTGGAACCGTTTTTGCGACCTGATGTCCGACGAAGGAGCGAGGCCGTGACAGGCCCGTCACGGAATGCCCGCAAGAGCGAGTAAATGCGGCGGTTGCTTACAGCCAGTCCTTGGGCGGCCTCCTCAATCATCTGGGCGTTAAGGCGGGGCGAGCCGATGAGAGGCCGGATCAGTGCCTCCCGCCGAACCGCCTCGGCCCAGTCCTCGTCCGAAGCCGAAAGCGGGGATCGTGCCGGGAGCAGAATTTTCGACATTCACCCGATTCTTTTCGCCGCGATTAAGGGAATTTTGCTGCGATTAAGGGTATTTTGTCAACAATAAAAGTACACGTAAGATACTGGAATCGCTCACATTGGATTGTCATGATATAGGGTTCGCGACA
>DASYJS010000316.1:0-9477 GCA_035996225.1 Mycobacterium sp.
ATCTTGATCGCCTCGCGGGTGTTGTTGAGCTTGCCGAAGCTGACCTGCTCGGGGCGCAGCCCGCCGCTGTCCTTGAGACGGCCGAGGTGCAGCGACAGCAGCTGTCCCTTGTGTAATTCGACCGCCATGTCGACGAGTTTCGCCTGCGTCAGCTGGAATCCCGCGATCGGCCGGCCGAACTGGGTGCGTTGCATTGCGTAGTCGAGTGCGGCCTGCCACGCCGTGCGTGCCGCGCCCATCGAACCCCAGATAATGCCGTAGCGCGCCTCGGACAGACACGACAGCGGCCCGCGCAGACCCTTGGCATCGGGCAGCATCGCGTCGGCGGGCAGACGCACGTCGTCGAGGACCAGCTCGCTGGTGATCGAGGCCCGCAGTGACAGCTTGTGGTGAATCGTGTTGGCGGTGAAGCCCGCGGTGCGGGTGGGGACGATGAATCCGCGGATCCCGTCGTCGGTGTTGGCCCACACGACCGCGACATCGGCGACCGAACCGTTGGTGATCCACATCTTGCGGCCATTGAGGACCCAGTCCGAACCATCCCGTCGCGCATGGGTTTTCATCGCCGCGGGATCGGATCCGGCGTCGGGTTCGGTGAGCCCGAAGCAGCCGAGCAGTTCGCCGGTGGCCATGCCGGGAAGCCACTGCTGCTTTTGTTCCTCGGAGCCGAAGTGCCAGATCGCGAACATCGCCAGCGATCCCTGCACCGAGACCATCGACCGAATGCCGGAGTCGGCGGCCTCGAGCTCGGTACAGGCCAGGCCGTAGTGCACCGACGAGGCTCCGCCGCAGCCGTAGCCCTCCAGATGCATGCCGAGCAGCCCGAGCTGGCCGAACTGCTTGCCGAGTTGGCGGACCGGCAGGTCGCCGATCTCGAACCACTCGGCGATGTAGGGGACGACATGCTCGGCACAGAACTTTCTGACCGTGTCGCGCACGGCGATCTCATCGCTGGACAGCGATGCGTCGAGGCCAAGGGGGTCGTCTCGATTGAACGCCGGAGGTGTTTGAGTGCTCATAGAGTCAGCCTGCCATCGTTAGGCCGCCGCTGACGCTGAGCACCTGTCCGGTGATGAACGACGCGGCGTCGGAGGCGAAGAACAGCACTGGTGCCGCGACCTCGTCGGGCCTGGCCAGGCGGCGAAACGGGATCGCTTTGACCAGCGCCTCTTTCAGCTTCTCGGGCTGCGCATGGAACAGCGGCGTATCGGTCGGGCCGGGGCATACGCAGTTCACCGTGATCTGGTGGCGGGCCATTTCCCGGGCCAGCGATTTGGTGAGTGCGATGACTCCGCCTTTGGCGCCGGCATAGATCGATTCGCCCGCGCTGCCGACTCGACCGGCGTCACTGGCCAGGTTGATCACGCGTCCGCCGCCGTGCGTCTCGATCATGCCCGGCAGGAACGCGCCGCAGATGTGTACCGGGCCCAGGTAGTTGATCGCGACCACCTTGGCGGCGAATTCCGGTGTGGCATTGAGGAATTGGTCGGTCCGGTCCCAGCCGGCGGCGTTGACGACGATGTCGGGCACGCCGGCCTCGGTGTGGGTCCTTTTCCGCAGGGCGTCGACTTGGGCAGGGTCGGCGACGTCGACCGGCAGTGCCGTGATCAGCTCGGGCTGCTCTTTGGCGGTAGCCGCGGCCGCGGTTTCGTCGAGATCGGCCGCGATGACCCGGTCACCCTGGGCGGCGAAGGCCAGGGCTATCGCCTTGCCGATGCCCGACCCGGCGCCGGTCACCAGGGCGAGTCTGCTTTGTGAATGGGTATTCATTCTCGACGAATCTAGGTTCACCCCGCGGTGGGGTCAAGGAGTCGGCCCAGCGGTAGTCTCGCTGCATGCAGCGGCTGGGGTGGCTGGCGTACCTTTTCGCAG
Source organism: Mycobacterium sp. (assembly GCA_035996225.1). Lineage (GTDB taxonomy): Bacteria > Actinomycetota > Actinomycetes > Mycobacteriales > Mycobacteriaceae > Mycobacterium. The sequence continues at coordinate 1,873 of DASYJS010000316.1, forward strand.
ACGTGTTGTGCGTGCTGGTGTTCTGCGCCGTGGGGCGCCGCAGTCACGACGAAGGGCTCAATATCACCGGGGTCGTGACGACGGCCTGGCCGTTTCTCACCGGGACCGCGATCGGTTGGCTGGCGGCCCGTGCGTGGCAGCGGCCCACCGCACTGGTGCCCACCGGGGTGGTGATCTGGTTGTGCACCGTGGTGATCGGCATGGTGTTGCGTAAGGCCAGTTCCGCGGGTGTGGCTGTGAGTTTCGTCGTGGTCGCGGCGTCGGTCACCGCCGTCTTATTGCTCGGTTGGCGAGCGGCCGTCGGGCTGACCCTGCTGCACCGCTCCGACATCTGATCCCGGATGGCGCGGACAGACGACGACACGTGGGGTCCCGGCAGCGGCGTCGGCATGACCGCGACGTTCGGGGCCGTCGCGAGGGCGCTGGCGGCCAATAAGGGTCTGATCGACGACCCGTTCGCCGAGCATTTGGTGCGCGCCGCGGGGGTGCCGTACTTCACCCGGATGGTCGACGACCAGCGGTATGTGGACGACGGCGGCGACAACGCCGTCATGACCGGGCTCATCACCCTGCTTGGGGCACACACCCGGTTCCTGGACGAATTCCTGGCCGCCGCCGGGCGGGCGGGGATTCGTCAAGTGGTGATCCTGGCCGCTGGTCTCGACACTCGGCCGTATCGGCTGTGGTGGCCGCCCGGCACGACGGTGTATGAAGTCGACCAGCCGGACGTGATCGACTTCAAGACCGCCGTGTTGCGCGGACTGGGCGCCGAGCTGAACGCGAACCGGCGTGCAGTGGGCGCCGATCTTCGGCGAGATTGGTTGACGGCATTGCAGCGGGTGGGTTTCGACGCCGCCCAGCCCACGGTGTGGATCGCGGAGACGTTACTCATCGGATTCTTGCCCCCCGACGGGCAAGATCAGTTACTGCTCGATGTCACGGCGGCCAGTGCACCGGGTAGCCGTTTCGCCGGCGATCACCTGCCCACCTGGACCTCATTCCAGCTGGAGGCAGGGCAGACGTTCGTCGACACCTGGCGCCAATTCGGTCTCGACGTCGACCTGGCCGGGCTGACTTACCCGGGCGAATACCGCGCTGTCCCGCAGTATCTGGCGGACCATGGCTGGGAAACCGTCGAAAGAAATGTCGCCGATTTGTTCGCCGCGATTGGAATGGGCACCCAGTGGCGTGGCACCCCCGATGACAATGCGATCACGCCCCGATATGTCACGGCCGGAATGCATCCGCCCGATGGGCGTTAGAGGTGAGGTGAAGGTGAGTCAGCTCCAGTTTGTGGCGGCCGCGTTGGATGACGCGTTGGCGCAGCCGTTGCTGGCGGAGCTGGCCGCCGAGTACGCGCAGCGGTATGACAGCACACCAGCAACGGTATTGGCGTGGCTGAAGGACAACCCCGACGACGAGTTCGCGTCACCGGACGGGGGCATGTTGATAGGTCTGCTGGATGGCCGCCCGGTGACCGGCGGCGGGTTTCGGCGATACGACCCCGAGACGGCCGAACTCAAGCGAATCTGGACCGACACCGCGCATCGCCGCCGCGGATACGCGATGGCGCTGCTGGCCGAGCTGGAGTCCGAGATCGCCGCACGCGGCTACCGGAAGATTTACCTGATGACCGGCAACCGCCAGCCCGAGGCCGAGGAGCTGTACCTGGCCACCGGATACACCCGGTTGGCCGGGCCGTTGCCGTCGCAAGGTCCGGTCTTCCCGGTCGCATTCGAAAAGCTGCTCCCATGACCCAGCAGCTGCATCTGGGCGTCGCGCTGGACGGATACGGGTGGGACCCGCAAGCATGGCGGGCGACCCTGGCGTCCGACCCCGACACGGCACCGGTGCTGAGCGGTCGGTACTGGGCCGGCCTCGCCGCCACCGCCGAGCGTGGGCTGCTCGACTTCCTCACCATCGACGACACCTTGATGCCGCAGCCCGGGCGCCGTGAGCGAATCTCGCCGCAACGGTTGGCCGGCCGCGGCGACGCCGTGCTGGTCGCTGCGCGCATCGCACCGGCGACACGGCACATCGGGCTGATTCCGGTGGCGACGGTGACGCATACCGAGCCATTTCATGTCTCCAAATCCATTGCCACGCTTGACTATGTGTCACATGGCCGGGCGGGTTGGCAGCCGCGAGTCAGCTCGACCACGCACGAAGCGGCGCTGTTCGGCCGCCGGGACGGATCCCTCGACGGCTTGTCGCACCTCTTTCCAGAGGCCGTCGACTACGTCGAGGTGGTGCGCCGGCTCTGGGACAGCTGGGAGGACGACGCGATCATCCGTGACGTGACGACCGGCCGCTACGTAGACATCGACAAACTGCACTACATCGACTTCGCCGGACAGTATTTCTCGGTGAGAGGGCCGTCGATCACGCCGCGCCCGCCGCAGGGTCAGCCGGTGGTGGCAGTGCTGGCACACTCCGGCCCCGTCTACGAATTCGCTGCCACCAGTGGCGATGTCGTCTTCATCACCCCCACCGACGACGCCTCGGTGGGCGGCATTCTCGACGAGGTGTCAGCTGCGGGCGGGGCAGATTTGAAAGTCTTTGCCGACGTACTGGTGTCGCTCGGTGGGACCGGCGACTTCAAGTCTGATGCGCTCGTGTTCACCGGCAGTGCAACGGAATTGGTGGATATGCTGCTGGAATGGCAGGGGATGGGCGTTGACGGTGTGCGATTGCGTCCGGCCGTCAACGCCACCGATCTTACGGTGATCGTCGACGAGGTGGTTCCGCTTTTGCAGCGGGCCGGCCGGTTCCGCACCGCCTATCGGGATGGCGAAACGCTGCGCGCCCGGCTCGGACTGCCGGTGGCACCTAACCGGTACGCGGCGGTCAAGCAATGACCCCGCTTTCGATCCTGGACCTCGCGCCGGTCAGCGCCGGCAGCGATCCCGCGACGGCGTTGCGCAACACGATCGAACTGGCTCAGCGCGCCGAACAGTGGGGGTTTCGCAGGTACTGGGTTGCCGAGCATCACTTCGTCGGCGTGGCCAGTTCCGCACCGGCGGTGCTGATCGGCCAGATCGCGGCCGCTACCAACAGAATTCGGGTGGGCGCGGCTGCGGTCCAGCTGGGCTACACCACCGCCATCGCGGTGGTCGAGAGTTTCGGCATGCTCGAGGCCTTCTATCCCGGGCGCATCGATCTCGGTGTTGGGCGGTCCGGGCAGCGTCGGTCCGAAGAACACAAACCCAAGAAGCCGAGAGAACCCCGGCCGCCGCGCGTGTGGCACGAGGTGGACGGCGTGGTCATTCCGACCCCGTTCGATCTGCGCGGACTGCTCGATCTCGAACGGTTGCAGCCCACCATGGAGATCCTGCAGCAGCCGGAGGCGGTATCGCCGGACTTCGCCGAGCAGGTTGACGACATTCTCGCCCTGCTGGATGGCACCTACCACGCCGGCAAGTTCGACGTGCATGCAGTGCCCGGCGAACGAAGCGGGTTGAGGCCGTGGGTCTTCGGCAGCACCCGGGGACAAAGCGCGCGGGTTGCCGGAGCCTTGGGATTGCCGTTCGTCGCGAGCTATCACATCACGCCGGCCACTGCGCTGGAAGCTATCGATGCGTACCGCGACACCTTCGTGCCGTCGGCGGCCTTGGCGAAGCCGTATGTGGTGGTGTCAGCCGACATCGTGGTTGCCGATGACAGCGCTACGGCCCGGCGTTTGGCTTCCGGATATGGCCATTGGGTGTATTCGATCCGGACCGGAGTCGGCGCAATGCCCTACCCCGACTCCGACGACTGCCCACCGCTGACCGATGCCCAGCTGGCGGTGGTAAAGGACCGGTTGGCGACGCAATTCGTGGGGAATCCGGACGAAGTCGCCGAGCGGTTACAGGCACTGCAGCGGGTCACCGGCGCCGACGAGCTCGTCGTCACCTCGGTGACTCACCGTCAGGAGGACCGGCTGCGGTCTCACGAGCTGATCGCCAAACGCTGGGGGATCACCGAGTGACTACCCGAGAGGGTAAGAACCGCAAGCCGATTCACTTGGCAGCCCACTTCCCGGGGGTCAACAACACCACCGTGTGGACCGATCCCGGCGCCGGCAGCCAGATCGAATTCGACTCGTTCACGCACCTCGCCCGAACCGCCGAACGAGGACTGTTCGACTTCTTCTTCCTGGCCGAAGGGCTGCGGCTGCGTGAGCACCGGGGCCGGATCTACGATCTCGACGTGGTGGGGCGGCCGGATACCTTCACCGTGCTGGCGGCCCTGGCGGGTGTCACCGACCGGATCGGGCTGACCGGGACGATCAACACCACCTTCAACGAACCATTCGAGGTGGCAAGGCAATTCGCCACTCTTGACCAGCTGTCCGGTGGCCGCGCCGGCTGGAACATCGTCACCTCGTCGGATGCCTTCACCGGCGCCAACTTCCGGCGCGGCGGCTTCCTGGACCATACCGATCGGTATCGGCGGGCCGAGGAGTTCCTCACCGTCGCACGCCAATTCTGGGACAGCTGGGAAGCCGGTGCCGTGCAGGCGGATGTCGAAACGGGGACCTACCTCGACCCGTCGGGCATTCGGGCGGTCGAGCACCTGGGACCGCAGTTTGATGTCCGAGGCTTCCCGACGCTGCCGGTCGGGCCACAAGGCCATCCGATCCTGCTGCAAGCGGGCGACTCCGCCGACGGCCGCGCGTTCGGCGCCCGGTATGGCGACGCGTTGTTCACCTTGCACTCGTCACTGGAAGACGGGCAGCGCTACTACGCCGACGTCAAGAGTCGGGCCGTGTCCTCCGGCCGAGACCCCAACCAGCTCAAGGTTTTTCCGGCGGCGACCTTCGTCCTCGGCGACAGCGACGCCGACGCCGTGGACAAGGCGCGGCACATCCGCCATCAGCAGGTCAGCGGAGCGACCGCGATCGCGATGCTGGAGCAGGTCTGGGGCTGCGACCTCACGGACTACGACCCGGACGGGCCGCTGCCCGCTTTCGATCCGGTCGTCGACAGCGACATCACCCAGGGCCGCGTCCGCCACGTCGACCCGATCGCGGTTGCCCGCCGTTACCGCGAGCGCGCCGAAGCCGAGCACCTGTCGATCCGCGAACTGGTCATCGCCGTCACCAACCGCCAGCAGTTCGTCGGCACCGCGGCGCACATCGCCGACGAGATCGATGAATACATCCAGGCTGACGCCTGCGACGGGTTCATTCTGGTGCCGCATCTGACGCCACATGGTCTTGACGAGTTCGTCGATGAGGTGGTGCCACTACTGCAGGAGCGCTACGCCTTTCGCACCGAATACACCGGCGAAACGCTGCGAGATCATCTGGGACTCAGTGAGTTCGCGGCGCGTACATGATGACGGCCACGCCGAGTAGACAGATCACGGCTCCGGTGACATCCCAACGATCGGGCGCAAACCCGTCGAAACCCATGCCCCACAACAGCGAGCCGGCCACGAAGATGCCACCGTACGCGGCCAGGATGCGACCGAAATGGGCGTCGGGCTGCAGGGTGGCGACAAAACCGTAGGCGCCCAGCGCGATGACGCCCCAGCCCACCCACATCCAGCCGCGATGTTCGCGCACTCCCTGCCACACCAACCAGGCGCCGCCGATCTCGAACAACGCCGCCAGGACGAACAGCGCGATCGACTTGGCAACCGTCACCGAGCGCCCGCCTTTTCCAGTGCCGCATCTGTCGCTTCGCGGATTGGGCCGCGCCACAGCGGGCCGTGGCCCGGTGCCAGGACCTCGGTCTCCAGCAGGGCCAGCGCCGAAAGGGTTCGAATGCAGTTCTCCTGGCTGTAGCTGAAGATCGCCGGCAGCAGTTGTGGCCCCTCGTGCCGTATTAGCGGGTGCCCGGTGACCAGCGCATCGCCGCTAGCCAGCACACCGTCTACCAGGTACGAGCAGTGGCCGTTGGTGTGGCCGGGGCTGAAAACAGGCCTCGGGTGGCCCGGCAGCCCCGCGGCGATTTCCGGCGTCAGCGCCTTTGACGTCGGAATCCCATCGCGGATCAGTCCGCCGCTGCGCACCACATGGGCGGTCCACACCGCCCATGTGGGCCGCCAGATACGCAGCGCCAGATCGAGAATCGACACCTGCTCCAAGTACTCGCGCTTGGCGTGACCGACTTCGTCGGCGTGGCAGTACACAGGGGTGCCGTGCTCGCTGGCGAACCAGATCGCCGAGCCCAAGTGGTCGATGTGGGCGTGCGTCAACAGGATGGCGCGCACGTCGCTGGCCTTGTAGCCCAGTTTGTTCAGCGACGCCAGCACGTCCTCGCGGTCGCCCGGGTAGCCGGCGTCGATCAGCAGCACGCCGGTTCCGTCGGTGACCACTGTCCAGTTGACGGCCTCACCCTGGGCGAGGTGCACGGTGTCGCTGACTTGAACAAGTGTTGGCGCTGCTGCCATGCCCGCGAGTCTAGGAGGGATCGCAAGCGCGGCGTAGCCGGGCGCAGCGGGTCGCGACGGTCAGCGTAGGAGTAGATAGGAGTAGAAAAGACTCGTGGCTGAACTCAAACTTGGATACAAAGCATCTGCCGAGCAATTCGCACCGCGCGAACTCGTCGAACTGGCTGTCACCGCCGAGGCACACGGCATGGACAGCGCCACCGTCAGTGACCACTTCCAGCCGTGGCGGCACGAGGGTGGACACGCCCCGTTCTCGCTGGCCTGGATGACCGCGGTCGGCGAACGCACCGAGCGGCTCATCCTGGGTACCTCGGTGCTGACCCCAACCTTCAGATACAACCCCGCCGTCATCGCACAGGCGTTTGCCACGATGGGGTGCCTCTACCCGGATCGCATCTTTCTCGGCGTCGGCACCGGGGAGTCGCTCAACGAGATCGCCACCGGATACGAGGGCGAGTGGCCGGAGTTCAAGGAGCGCTACGCCCGGCTGCGCGAATCGGTGCGGCTGATGCGCGAGCTGTGGCTGGGCGACCGGGTCGACTTCCAGGGCGAGTACTACCACACCAAGGGCGCCTCGATTTACGACGTGCCCGAGGGCGGCATCCCGATCTACATCGCCGCCGGCGGACCCCAGGTCGCCAAATATGCGGGCCGCGCGGGCGACGGCTTCATCTGCACCTCCGGCAAGGGCGAGGAGCTGTACAAGGACAAGCTCATCCCCGCCATGAGGGAGGGCGCGGAGGCCGCGGGCAAGAATCCCGACGACATCGACCGGATGATCGAAATCAAAATCTCCTACGACACCGACCCGGACCTGGCCCTGGAGAACACCCGGTTCTGGGCGCCGCTGTCGTTGACCGCCGAGCAGAAGACCAGCATTCACGACCCCCTCGAGATGGAGAAGGCCGCCGACGAGCTGCCCATCGAGCAGGTCGCCAAGCGCTGGATCGTGGCCTCGGACCCCGACGAGGCTGTGGAAAAGGTTGGCCAATACGTCGGGTGGGGCCTCAACCACCTGGTGTTCCACGCTCCGGGGCACGACCAGCGCCGATTCTTGGAGCTGTTTGAAAAGGACCTGGCGCCCAGGTTGCGCAAACTTGGCTGAAAAGCAGGCGGGGCCCGCGTCCAGCATCTACATCGCGGCGCCCGAATCGGAGACCGGCAAGTCGACGATCGCGCTCGGTTTGATGCACCGGATGACCGCGACGGTCGCCAAAGTGGGTG
>DASYJS010000317.1:0-11897 GCA_035996225.1 Mycobacterium sp.
ACAGGGGGGCGCCCTGATGCGCGAGGCGAACACTTACATGGGTGACGCCCTGAAGGTTTTGGATCGCGACTTGGGGAGATCGCCGGACTCACCAGGGCCGCCAACCCTTTCGTCGCCTAGCGTTGCCACGAAAGCCATAGATCCGGAGGCGGCGAGCCTCCAGGAACTGCAGCAGCTTGCGAGCTCAGACAGTTCTTTCGTTACAGAGCAGCTTGCGAATTGGTGGGTCCCTCAACTTAGCTCGAAAAGGCCAGGGGTCGTTGACGACGGCATCGTATGGGATAACGCAAGAACCCTGCAGGAACACCGTCAGTTACGCCAGCGATATCCGAGGGTGAGACTGTTGTGGTCGGGCGACTGGTCGACATTCTCCGCGCCAAACTTCTGGGTCACCATTGTCGGCATTACCTTTCCCGAGTCGTCGGGCGCCCTGGCATGGTGCAGAAACCAGGGTCTCGACTCTAACCACTGCGCCGCCAAAATCGTGAGCACGACTCACCCCGTCGAGGGAAGCACCGCGTACAGTTGAGCAGCGAAACAATCTGCCGCGCCGAGGTTGGCGATCGCCGTGGCGTCGCGTCGATTAGCAACATGTGCCAACGGTTCGATAGGCAGCAGATACGGCAGAGTTGAGCCCTAGCCCACAGACCTTGCGTACCGCAATGATACCGCAAGATACACAGAAACCTGCCCATTCGAGCCGTCGTCTGACAACGTAGACAATCGCGATCTGAGCAAATATTCCCAGCTCATAGCTCCTATCCAGACACCCACCAACGTATGCCATCATCTGGCCATACCGCTGCACGACGGATTCAAAACCCGTCCAGTGTGAGTTCGAATCTCACCGAGGGCACCACCGACCAAAGTAGCGACAGGCCGATGGGCACATGGCGAGGGCCGACCCCAAGGCGTCGGTCAACGATGGCGCGGATGGTATGTCGGTGATGACGGCAAGCAGCGCACCCACCGCTTCCCCACAGCAGTCGAAGCCGAAGCCTGGGTGCATACAGCGCGGCGATCGTCTGCCCGGGCAGTGAGTGCGCTTGGCGCTGAGGGGTAACGGGCGGGCTGCGTCGGCGCCGACGTTAGCCCTTGGACTCGCCGCGACCGACACCCGGCACGTGCGCCGGCCCGACACGGTCGTCGTCGCGGTCTGACTCCGGCATCTGCGAAGCGGGTTGCTCATCGGCTGGAGACTTGCTCCGGCCCCCTGGCGTGTCCGACGGGCTAGGAGACTTGTAACCGGAATCAGTGACGGGGCCTCTCCCGCCGCCGACGTTTGCGCCACCTGCGCCTTCGGTGCTTGCAGGCGGGACCGCGCTGGACTCTTTTCGTCCGTCATATGGCGGGATAGCCCGACCGGTGTCTTGTGGTGGCAACTCACCGGTTCCCCCGTAGGTATCCGACGCACTCGGATCACTCATCGGAGGATTGGCGTCTTCGTCTACGGTTCCGACTGGGCGGCCCGCTGGTTGGGGTTCGGGAGTGTCTTCTCCCGTGTCGCGCACACCACTGCCCAACCCTGGATTGTCAAAGCGTTCCGGGCGCGCATTTTCGGACTGTTCGTCATTCTGATTGGTCATTTCGGTATCTCCTCGACTGTCCGCGACATTGCGGCGCTCAGGCTCGGGTACCCGGAGCAGCATGCCGAAACACTGCTTGTCGTCCAATTCCTTACCTGGGAAGGTCATGCGCAACCTGGGAAGGTCATGCGCGCGGCCACCGAACGGCCGTAGAGCGTTGCGGCCGCAGTGCCAACGGCTGCGACGGTTAGTCCCATCATCAATCAGCTCGGCCCGCACGCGGTACACCGTGGCGCGACTCACCTTAGGCCGCCCGATCGCCTGACCACGTGCCCGCCGGGCTTCCCTTGCCGCAGCGCGGCATTCCCGACCAAATTCCAATTCCAGCTCGGCCAGGCTCACCAGTACGCCGGCCACCAAAAGCGGCATCCGGCGGTTGATCACATTCGGTGGACTGAACGCATAGGGGGTGAGACATGAGACATGAGAAGAACTTTGGGGCCACATCACCTGAGTCAAATGACTCAACAGAAAAAAGAAAGGTGAAATGACACGCCAACCGATGGTTGGCACCGGGTGGCTCGCACCGGGACTACACAGCGCCGCGTGGACAGGGCTGCAATGTCACTAGTGACGGCGAACACGGTGCGGGTCGAAACACTGGTGCCGTGGTCGGTGCGGCTACCATTCGACAATGGCCGTAGGACAGATTGCTGACCATTGCGTAACTTGGACTGGCTTCGACATATCGGTCGTGGCCAGGAGCTACGCGCAGTTCACCGGCCTCCTCGCCGGTTTTGCCTTTGTCGTCATGAATCTGGTGCTCGACCGCGCCTATCGCCGCCGCGCCGAAAGTCGTTCGCTGGAGCCGCGTGAGGTTGAGCATGAGAACCTAGTAGGAATTGCACTGGTGTGTGCCTTTCTGGGCCTGTTTCTGACAACGCTGCGATATAGCTTGCTTGCCGGCGAGAGCGGGTGCGCCCTCACCGACGGCCGAGCCGCGTCTGCGGAAGTGCTAACCGCTGTATCGTTCGCGGCTTCCATCTTTACGTTGCTTTACGCGATTGTGCAGTTTTTTTCGGGTACAGCGGGCGTACTCGCCAAACACCTCGTATTTCTCGTAGCGGTACTCGTTCCTCCAATTGTCGTGTTCTTCGTTGAAGATACGCTCACGCATCTTGCGCTCTCGCTGGGTGACCCGGAAACGCACCGGCCGCTTCGACCGCTGTGGGACTGGGCCAACCGGCTCTCGATTCCGATACCGCTGGCGGTCTTAATCGTATGCGCCGCCGCGTGGTACATCGGAATTGAGAGGCGGGGTTCGGAATCGCCTGCCGGCCCCATTGCACAACACTTCCGAATGGTCGTCCCGTACGTTACTGTCGCCGTCGTTGCCCCCGTGGTAGTACGCTCCGTCGTGGCATTACGATATGCAAATCCAGCCACACATATCGCTCCAGGCGAAGCCTGGCTATGGGTAGTCCTGCTTACTGTCGCGTTGCTCATTCAAAGTATGGCTATGTCATTTCAAAAAGGCGTGGAAGTCCCTTTTGGCGGCTCTTCGAATTTGACTGGGCAATCAGCATGAAGTCTGGGTTGCGGTCCGCTTATCGCAAACCACACCGTCAAAATACTTTGGACACGCCGCACTAGAAGCAGGTTGTACACATTGGCGGTGCAGGATCGCGTTGTTACCGCAGTCATGCCACTTTGGCTGCCCGCCCAGAAGTCTGTGTACGGCAAGAACATTGTGGCCGCCTGATATCGCCGGCGTACCGCTATCGGCCCGCTGGGCTCTGACAGCGGGCCGCAAGCGAACTTGTAGAAACGCCAAAATCGGCGGAGAGTACGCGTCTGCGGGGGCCTTATCGGGTAACAAGGGAGCACTGATGAACAGGACACAGTTTGCTGCAGCCGCTGCGCTGTTAGTGGGAGCTGCACTGATCACCGCGCCGGCCGCCGGAGCCGACCCTGCCGCTACCTACGTATACACAGTGAGTTCGGACAGCCCGCTCACGTCCGTGTCGTACCTCGACGCAAACAGCAACCTACAGATACTGGACAATCAGACTGCTCCGTGGTCCCTCACGTTTACCAGAAGCGGCACTGACGGATTGGCAGACGTGACCGGCGAAACGGCAGGCGGCCAAGTGGCTTGCAAAATCAGCGTCAATGGATCGGTCAAGGCAGAAAAGTCCGGCGCGGGAAAGGCCCACTGTTCCGCGTAGGGCGGTGGAGATCGCATTTTGGTGACCCCGCAGTCCCGGATGCGACACGGTGTGAATTCGCTACGCCGATAGCCCATTCAACAGGCGTACAGTAAGCACACTTTGCCCGATCCCACAGAGTGGAGTTCGTCGTGTCGCGTGCCAGCAAGATCTTCATCGCCCTCGTTATCGTGCTCACCCCGCTCGCCACAGCGGCATGCGGCAGTGCCTGCACTCCTGGAGCGTCCAGCTGCATCGTTCTCTAAACGAAGCCGTAAATGGCAGCGGCCAGTTGTGGCCGCTGCCATTTACGAGACCTCTTGTACACCAGCCTATTTCGATAGACCGGGATTCCCGTCGCTGAATTACGGCGCTCGCGGCCAATGTCTGGTGCGGGAGGTTATGGCGTGAAACTGCGACGCGCTCGGCGCGATTTAGCCTTCGCCCCCTAAGCGACCGCACAGCCGGCTCCGATGCCGGTCCGGGCCCTCATTTCACCGCCACGCTGGGTATATACCGATTCAGCGGTTACGCTTGATCGCGGTGGCTAAGAAATGCGGTGCCCCACCAAGTCGGCCGGATGGCACGGCGCGCCCGGACTGTAAAGCGGCGGTGCGGGCGAAAAATCGTGCCCGCAACGAGCACTACGCCGACAGTCACGCTCGCCGGATCAGGGTCCTCAACATCAACGCCTTGATGGGCGTGGTGGTATGCCTGGTTTTCGCGGTTCTCGGCTTTTGGTCCGGGCCTGGGGCCTACCCCATCCAGGTGGTCAACCTCATTACCGGGGTAATCTTCGCGTTGGTCCCGTGGCTCAACCGTTTCGGGGAATTGGTTGCGCCACTTACCTTTATCTTCACGGCCTACACCGCGGTAGTCGTGACGTGCTGGGAGGTGGGCACCGGCGGGGGCGTGCAGTATTTCCTCGTGACGACCGCGAGCCTCGTGGTGTTGCAGCTGGGCATCGAGCGCATCGGCCTTGCGGCGTTGCTGGCCAGCCTTGGCGTCGCGCTGGTCGTCACTCTGCAGTTCCTCGTCCCCCGTTCCACCGGGCTGGAACCGCCGTGGGCGATCACGATGAGCTTTGTCATTACCACCGTCTCGGCGTGCGCGATGGTGGTCGTGACGGTGTGGTTCGCGATGCGTGATACCGAGCGGGCCGAGACGGTCATGGAAGCCGAATACGAGCGCTCCGAAGCGCTGCTGGCCAACATGTTGCCGGCCAGCATCGCCGACCGGCTCAAAGAACCCGAGCGCGACGTCATCGCCGACCGATACGAAGAGGCCTCGGTCCTGTTCGCCGACATGGTCGGATTCACCGAACGCGCCAGCACCACCGCGCCCTGCGACCTGGTCAAGTTCCTGGACCGCCTTTACAGCGCTTTCGACGAACTGGTGGACAAGCACGGGCTGGAGAAAATCAAAGTCAGCGGAGACTCCTACATGGTGGTCAGCGGCGTGCCGCGGCCCCGGCCCGACCATGTGCAGGCGCTGGCAGACTTTGCCATCGACATGGTCGCTGTCGCCGCCAAACTCGAGGACCCGCACGGGCTTTCGGTGCCGCTACGAGTCGGCTTTGCGACAGGCGCCGTGGTCGCAGGTGTCGTGGGTTCGCGGCGATTCTTCTACGACGTGTGGGGCGATGCGGTCAATGTCGCGGCCCGGATGGAATCGACCGACTCGGTAGGACGGATTCAGGTGCCCGAGGACGTTTACGAGCGCCTCAAGGACGAATTCGTCATGCATGAGCGCGGCCGCATCGAGGTCAAAGGCAAAGGCCTGATGCGCACCTGGTACATCATCGGCCGCAAGCCGGCAGTGGCCGAACCCGGCGACGTGATTGCCGAGGAACCGCGCACGGCGCACGTCTGATCGGCACCACGGTCTAAAGGCCCTATCCCCGGTACTGCCGTTGTGTCACAGTGAGGCCATGCAACCCACTCCTCTTCCAGGCATGTTGCCGCATCTGTGGAAATCCACGCTGGTATCGGGAATTCTGACGCTGATCGTCGGCGTCCTGGTGCTGTCGTGGCCGGGAATATCCGTCCTGGCCGCCGCGATCGCCTTCGGTGTCTACCTGCTGATCACCGGTGTCGCGCAAGTCGTGTTCGCCTTCAGCCTGCATGTATCGGCGGGCAGCCGCATTCTGTTGTTCATCAGCGGCGCCGCGTCGTTGATCCTGGCCGTGCTGGCATTTCGTCATTTCGGTCAGGGATACGCCGTGCTGTTGCTGGCCATCTGGATTGGCATCGGATTCGTCTTCCGTGGTGTGGCCACAACGGTTTCCGCGGTCAGCGATCCCACGCTGCCGGGACGCGGATGGTCGATTTTCCTCGGCGTGATCACTCTGATCGCCGGCATTGTCGTGCTGGCATCGCCGTTCGCCTCGATCGTTACCCTGGCGCTCGTCGTCGGCGTTTGGCTGGCCGTCATCGGCATCTTCGAGATCGTTGCGTCCTTCGGGATCCGGAGAGCCTCCAAAGAACTCGGGAATGGCGCCAAACTCGTTTAGCTACTACACTGCGTCGTAGAACGCTGCAACCACGGGAGATGGCAGATGAATGTCGTCGACATATCGCGGTGGCAGTTCGGTATCACCACCGTCTACCACTTCATCTTTGTGCCGCTCACCATCGGCCTGGCTCCCCTGGTCGCATTCATGCAGACCATGTGGGTGGCTTCCGGCAACACCGCCTGGTATCGCCTGACCAAGTTCTTCGGCAAGCTGTTCCTGATCAACTTCGCGATCGGGGTGGCAACCGGCATCGTGCAGGAGTTCCAGTTCGGGATGAACTGGAGCGAGTACTCGCGGTTCGTCGGTGACATCTTCGGCGCCCCGCTCGCGATGGAAGGCCTGGCCGCCTTCTTCTTCGAATCCACCTTCCTCGGGTTGTGGATCTTCGGCTGGAGCAGGCTGCCGCGGTTGGTACACCTGGGCTGTATGTGGGTCGTCGCGATCACGGTCAACGTGTCCGCGTTCTTCATCATCTCGGCGAATTCGTTCATGCAGCATCCGGTCGGCGCGCATTACAACCCGGCGACGCGGCGCGCCGAGTTGGACAGCATCGCCGCGTTGCTCAGCAATAACACTGCGCGAGCGGCCTTTTCACATGCGGTGACGGGTTCGCTGTTGACGGCGGGCACCTTCGTCGCCGCGGTCAGCGCCTGGTGGCTGGTCCGGTCGAACAAGAATTGCGATTCAGACCTCGGCGGGATGTTTCGCCCGGCGGCCATCCTGGGGTGTTGGGTGGCGCTGCTGGCTACCGTCGGACTGTTCTTCACCGGCGACCAACAGGGCAAGGTGATGTTCCAGCAGCAGCCGATGAAAATGGCATCGGCGGAATCGCTGTGCAACACCGAGACGGATCCGGATTTCTCCATCCTGACGGTCGGCACGCACAACAACTGTGACAGCGTCACCCACGTCATCGAGGTGCCCTATGTCTTGCCGTTCCTCGCCGAGAGCCGATTCAGCGATGTGACCTTGCAGGGCGTGCGCAACATGCAGCAGGACTATGAACACAGATTCGGGCCAAATGACTACCGGCCCAACCTGTTCGTCACCTACTGGTCGTTTCGCATGATGATCGGTCTGCTGACGATTCCGGTGCTGTTCGCGCTTGTCACCTTGTGGCTGACGCGCCGCGGTCGCTCCCCCAACCAATCGAAGTTCTCCTGGTTCGCGCTGCTCACCATTCCCACTCCGTTCCTGGCTAACAGCGCCGGGTGGGTGTTCACCGAAATGGGGCGGCAGCCGTGGCTTGTCGTGCCGAACCCGACCGGCGATCAGCAGGTTCGGCTGACCGTCAGCCAAGGGGTGTCGGATCACGCGCCCGGCATGGTCATTACCTCGCTGGTGACGTTCACCCTGGTCTACGCGGTGCTCGCGGTCATCTGGTTCTGGCTGCTCAAGCGCTATATCGCCGAGGGACCGTTGGAACACGACGCAGAACCCGCACCGCCGAAAGCACCCGGCGATGACGAGGTGGCCCCGCTGTCGTTCGCCTACTGACACGCAGACCGACCGGGAAGGAGCTGACCAATGGCATTGCAAGAATTGTGGTTCGGTGTCATCGCGACGTTGTTCCTTGGCTTCTTCATCCTGGAGGGCTTCGACTTCGGCGTGGGCATGCTGATGGAGCCGTTCGCTCACTTGAGCCGGTCAGGCGACGCCGATCCGGAAACCCTGCGGCGCACCGCGCTGAACACGATCGGCCCGGTGTGGGACGGCAACGAAGTCTGGCTGATCACCGCCGCCGCGGGGATGTTCGCGGCGTTTCCCGGCTGGTACGCAACGGTATTCTCCACGCTCTACCTACCGCTGTTGGCAATCCTGTTCGGCATGATCGTGCGTGCCGTGGCAATCGAATGGCGCGGCAAGATCGACGACACAAAGTGGCGTGCGCTTGCCGACTTCGGGATTGCGGCCGGGTCCTGGTTGCCCGCGGTGCTGTGGGGTGTGGCGTTCGCCGCCCTGGTGCGCGGTCTGCCGGTGGACGCCAATGGTCACATCCATCTCTCGATCGGCGATGTGCTCAACGCCTACACGCTGCTGGGCGGCTTGGCCACGGCCGGGCTGTTTTTGCTCTACGGCGCGGTGTTCGTCGCGTTGAAGACTGCCGGCACGATCCGAGACGATGCGCGCCGCTTCGCGGTGTGGCTGTCGCTGCCGGTCACGGGACTGGTTGCCGCCTTCGGGCTTTGGACGCAGCTGGCGCACGGCAAGAACTGGACCTGGCTGGTGCTCGCGGTTGCGGTAGTCGCACAGCTCGCCGCGGTGGCGTTGGTGTGGCGCCGCGCCTCCGACGGCTGGGCGTTCGCGTGCACGGCGCTGGTCGTTGCGGCTGTGGTGATTCTGTTGTTCGGTGTGCTGTATCCCGATTTGGTGCCCTCGACGCTGAACCAGCAATGGAGCGTGACGATCTACAACGCGTCGTCGACGCCCTACACGCTCAAGATCATGACGTGGATGACCGCATTCTTCGCCCCGTTGACGGTCGTGTACCAGGCGTGGACGTATTGGGTGTTCCGGCAACGGATCTCAACTGATCGGATACCACCGCCGATCGGCCTGTCGAGGCGTCCGTCCTGAGCACACGGAACTCCCGGGCGCCCCTGGACCCACGTCTGTGGCGGGCATCGACCGCCTTGCGCCGCTACCTGGTCGCCACGGTGAGCTGCGGAGTGGTGATCTCCGGCTGCGCGATCGGGTCGGCAATCGTGCTGGCGGGCATCGTCGCGCGGGTTATCACCGATCCTTCGGCCCGTAGCCTGCGAGGCTGGCTGGGGCCGCTGTCAATCCTGTTGGTGCTGTGGGTCGTCCGCACGGTGACGCATTGGCTGCAGGCGCGCTTGGGCCAGCGTGGTGCCAGCGCGGTGATCGCCGATCTCAACGGCCAGGTACTGGCGGCGGTCACCGCCCGGCAACCGCATGAACTTGCCGCGCAGCGGGATGCGGCAGCGGTCGTGGTAACCCGCGGTCTCGACGGCTTGCGCCCTTATTTCACACGTTATATACCCACGTTGCTGCTCGCCGCGATTCTGACTCCGGCGAGCGTGGCTGTCATCGCCCTCTATGACCTGAAATCGACGGTGATCGTGGTGATCACACTGCCGCTGATACCGATTTTCATGGTGTTGATCGGGCTGGCAACCGCCGACCGCTCAGCGGCCGCGCTGGCCGCCATGACGACCCTGCAGGGCCGGCTGCTGGACCTGATCGCCGGTATCCCCACCTTGCGGGCACTGGGGCGCGCCTCGGGTCCGGAACACAGGATCGCCGAACTCGCTGCCGCCCATCGACGCTCGGCGATTGCGACGTTGCGGATCGCGTTCCTGTCGGCGCTGGTGCTGGAATTGCTGGCCACGTTGGGTGTCGCGCTGATCGCGGTCGGTATCGGTCTGCGCCTGGTGTTCGGCGAGATGAGCCTGACCACCGGATTGACGGTGCTGCTACTGGCCCCGGACGTGTACTGGCCGCTGCGTCGCATCGGAGTGGAATTCCATGCCGCCCAAGACGGTAGAACTGCGGCCGACAAGGCATTCGCGTTGATCGGCGAGCCCACGGTCGCGGCGGTGCACAACCGGACGGTGGGCGCGCACGGCGCGGAGATCCGCCTGGAAAGGCTCAGCGTAGCCGGACGAGACGGCAATTCACCGAGCGAGTTGACCGCGGTGATCCCACCGGGTCGCGTGACGGTGCTGACTGGCCGAAACGGCGCCGGCAAGACCACGACGCTGCAGGCAATCGCCGGCCTCACCATCCCGTCGTCCGGCCGGGTCACCGTCGACGGAGTTGACGTCACCGAGCTGGACCAGACTGCGTGGTGGCCACAGCTGTCCTGGCTGCCGCAACGCCCGGTGCTGGTCCCGGGTAGCGTCGGCGACAACCTGGGCCTGCTGGGCGAGCTGGACGATATTGAAAGCGCCTGCGCTGCCTCTGGATTCGATGCGGTGCTGGCCGACCTGCCGGACGGGCTGGACACCCCCCTCCGGCGCGGCGGCGTCGGGCTGTCACTGGGACAGCGACAACGGCTGGGTCTGGCCCGAGCGTTCGGGTCGTCGGCTCCGGTGCTGCTGCTCGATGAACCCACCGCACACCTGGACACCGACACCGAACAACGAGTGCTGCGAGCCATTGTCGAGCGGGCACGCGCGGGGGCGACCGTCGTCGTCGTCGGCCACCGGCGGCCGGTCGTGGCAATCGGGGACCACGTCATCGAGGTGGCTTCGGACGCTGAGGTGCGATATGCGCCGGTCTGATCTCGCGGCGATCGCAAGCCCGACGACGCCGAGTGCAGCGGGTCGCCGCCAGACAGCCCTGCTGGTCGCATCCAGCCTGTTGCGCCCGCGGGTGCCCCGCATCCTGGCGGCCATCGCGTTGGGAGTGCTGTCGCTGGGCAGCGCACTGGCCTTGGCCGGAGTGTCGGCGTGGTTGATCACGCGGGCCTGGCAGATGCCACCCATCCTCGACCTGTCGGTAGCGGTTGTCGCGGTGCGCATGTTCGCGATCGCGCGGGGCGTGCTGCACTACTGCGGGCGACTGGCCACTCACGACACCGCGCTGCGTGCGGCCGGTGTTGGTCGGGCGGAGATCTACCGCCGGCTGGCCCACGGACCGGCCGCGGTGGCCGTCCGGCTGCACAGCGGTGAGCTGGTGGCACGCGTGGGTGCCGACGTCGACGAATTGGCCGACGTGCTGGTACGTGCCCTGATACCGATCGGCGTCGCGGCGGTGTTGGCGGTGGCGGCGACCATCGCTGTCGCGGCCATTTCGCCCGCGGCAGGCGCGGTCCTGGCGATCTGTCTAGTCATCACCGGCGTTGTGGCGCCCCGGCTGGCCGGCAGGGCCGCGGCAACTCAGGAAGAGATTGCCCGCCAACATCATTCCGATCGTGACACAGCGGCGATGATCGCCCTGGAACACGCTCCCGAACTTCGCGTGGCCGGCGCCCTTCCCGATGTCATCGCCGAATCGCACCGCCGCCAACTCAATTGGAGTGATGCGCTGGACGCGGCCGCCAGACCGGCCGCCCTGGCCGAGGCTTTGCCTACCGCCGCCATCGGTGTCAGTGTGCTCGGCGCGGTCGTGGCCGGGATCGGGCTGGCCTCCGGGGTCGCCCCCACCACGCTGGCGGTCCTGATGTTGTTGCCACTGTCGGCGTTCGAGGCGATGACTCCATTGCCGGCCGCCGCCATCCAGTTGACGCGCTCACGCATCGCCGCGGGCCGTCTGCTCGACCTGGCACCGGACGTCCAGACGGCTGAATCCGCAACGCCGGCACCGGCACCGATCGGCACCGCCCGGTTGTCTGCTGACGTGTGTTCCGGTCACGCGCAGGCGCACTCTCATCAGGTGACGCTCGACCTCGCGCCGGGCGCGCGGCTGGCCGTCACCGGCGCCAGCGGTTCCGGCAAGACGACGCTGCTGATGACACTTGCCGGACTGATGCCGCCGTTACACGGCCACGTGCTGCTGAACGAAACCGACCTGAGCCAGTTCGATGAACATCAATTGCACAGCGCTGTCAGCTTCTTCGCCGAGGACGCACACGTCTTTGCCACCACCGTCCGGGACAATCTACTGGTCGCCCGCGGTGATTGCGGAGACGACGAACTGGTGGCAGCACTGGACGCGGTCGGGCTCGGCGATTGGCTCGCGGGT
>DASYJS010000318.1:0-8382 GCA_035996225.1 Mycobacterium sp.
CTGAAGACGATCAACCTGGCCCGTGACGACGCAACGTTCGCCGAGCTCACAGAGGCCGGGGCCGACGTGGTCCACGTCGATGACCCCGATGCGGTCGGCGATGTTCGAGCAGTGATCGGCGACGCGCGAGTGGCGCTGGCACTGGAAGCCGTCGGTGGTCCAGGGGTGGCGCGGCTGCTCGAATTGCTGTCCGACGGTGGATGGTTGGTCAGCTATTCGTGGGCCAGGGACGAACCCATGTGGGTCGACACCTCGACACTGGTCGGCAAGCACCTCACCGTCCGCGGCTTCTTTGTCGGCGACTTCGACTACCGCGACAAGGTGGTGCCTGTCATTCGTGAGGCGGCACCGCTGGTGGCCGACGGCACCCTTGTTGTCCCCGTGGCGGGCGTGTACCCCCTCGGGCATATCCAGGACGCGGTGCAGCATCTCCTCCGTGGCGGCAAGATCCTGCTGAAAGTGGCGGGGCGATGAAGGTACGCCGACGAAGCTGCGCAGGCACGTGCAGTTCTGGGTACGAACTGCTCGATGGTTGCGCGGCTTTTGCTCGCGGACGTTCGGCTGAGCCGTTATAGCCCGGATATTGCCCGGTGGTGGTAAAAAACCTTCTGACCTTGCTCCCCCGGGTGGACTCGAACCACCAACCCTTCGGTTAACAGCCGAATGCTCTGCCAATTGAGCTACAGGGGAATAACCGGTGTCCACGCGAACTCTGGCGCGGATCGCTGGACGACTCTAGCGTACCGACACACCGTCGCCCAAGTTCAGGGCCAGGCCTTCGTGCCCAGCTAGACCGATCGGGGGCGCACGCACCCAGCCGGGTGAGGCAGGATGGACGCATCCGCACCGTGGGAGGGACGCTTTGATCCGATATGTCGTCGTGCTCGGGCTGGGGTACGTGCTCGGCTCGAAAGCCGGACGCCGGCGATACGACCAGATCGCCGCTACGTACCGCGCGTTGACCAGTAGTCCGATGGCCCAGTCGATGCTCGAAGGTGGGCGGCGCAAGATCGCGAATCGGATCTCACCCGACGCGGGGTTCGTCACCGTGGCCGAGATCGACAACGAGACGGCCGTGGTGCAGCGCGAAGTCGAGCGGCCCGCCGATGAGGCCCTTACACCGTCAGATCGTCGCCGCTAGCCTGCTCCAGCAGGCTGCGCCGGTATGCCTCCATCGCGACCAGATCGCCGAACAGCGCGTGATATTCGTCGCCTTGCTCAACGGGTGACATGCGCTGCAGCTTGGACTTGACCTCGGCGATCTGCCGGCCCATCCAGACCTCCTGCAGACGCGCCAGCACCCCAGCGATGTAGCGGGGCAATCTCTCGTCATCGACGGCGACAACCTCCACCCCGAGCTCGTGAATGAGGCCGGCGGTCAGAGTCGATGTGGTCTGTTGGCGCACCGCATCGATCCACTGTGCGCCGGTGATAGCGGTCGACGTGCCGCCGGCCGCGTCGATGGCTGCGCGCACGGCCGCATATCCGGGGTGGGTGAAGCTCTCGACGGTCAGCGTGTCGAACACCGGGCCGGCGAACGCCGGGTACTGCAACGCCGACTTGAGCGCCTCGCGCTGCGGCCACAGTGTCGGGTCGCGCGGGTCGGGGCGCGCGCCGGTTTCGGTCGGGGTGCTTTCGGCCGGCTGCTCGGCGCCTCGACGGCGGGGATTCGGTGCGAAACTGCCCCGGGCTGCGGGGGCCGTGGACTTTTTCGCATCGGTCCGCACCCGGTCGATGATCTGCGCGACGTCGGCCCAGCCAACCCAGCCGGCAAGCTGGCGGGCGTACTCGTCGCGCAGCGTCGGGTCTTTGATCTGGGCCACCATCGGTACGCACCGGCGCAACGCGGTGACCCTGCCTTCGGCATTGTCCAGGTCGAACTCGGCCATCGCGGTGCGAATCGCGAACTCGAACAACGGCGTTCGTCTTGCCACCAGGTCGCGCAGCGCGGTGTCGCCGGACTTGAGCCGTAGGTCGCAGGGATCCATGCCGTCCGGGGCGACCGCGACAAAGGACTGCCCCGCCAGATTCTGCTCGCCGCCGAAGGCCTTGATCGCGGCCGCGCGGCCCGCCGCGTCGCCGTCGAACACGTAGATCAGTTCGCCGCGAAAGAAGCTGTCGTCCATCATCAGCCGGCGCAGCATCGCCAGGTGCTCGTCGCCGAATGCGGTGCCGCACGACGCGACCGCGGTGGTCACCCCGGCCAGATGCATCGCCATCACGTCGGTGTAGCCCTCGACGACGACCGCCTGGTGTCCCCTGGCGATGTCGCGTTTGGCCAAGTCGATGCCGAACATCACCGACGACTTCTTGTAGAGCAGCGTCTCGGGCGTATTGACGTACTTGGCTTCCATCGGGTCGTCGTCGAACAGCCGCCGGGCCCCGAACCCGATCACTTCACCGGCCGAGGTGCGGATGGGCCACAGCAACCTGCGGTGAAAGCGGTCCATCGGCCCGCGGCGTCCCTCCCGGGACAGGCCGGCGGCTTCGAGCTCTTTGAACTCGAAACCCTTGCGCTGCAGATGTTTTGTCAGCGTCTCCCACCCCGACGGCGCGAATCCGCAGCCGAAGTGCCGGGCGGCGTCGGCGTCGAAGTTTCGTTCCGTCAGATACTGGCGGGCCGGTGCCGCCTCTTCGGACTCCAACGCCGCCGCATAGAACTCGGCCGCGGCGGCGTTCGCCGCGACGAGCCGGCTGCGGCTGCCGCGATCGCGCTGCACGCTGGTGGCCGGGCCGCTGTAGCTGATGGTGTGGCCGATCCGGTCGGCGAGCAGTTCGACGGCTTCGACAAAGCTGACGTGTTCGATCTTCTGGATGAACGCGTACACGTCACCGCCTTCGCCGCAGCCGAAGCAGTGGAAGTGACCGTGGTTGGGCCGGACATGAAACGACGGGGACTTCTCGTTGTGGAAGGGGCACAAGCCCTTCAGCGAGTCCGCGCCCGCGCGTCTCAGCTGGACGTAGTCGCCGACGACTTCCTCGATGTGGGCACGTTCGCGGATGGCGGCGATATCACGATCGGAGATCCGGCCAGCCATCGGCTCAGTCTAGGACGCCCGATCCTGCAGCGGTGACGACCAGCTCAGCTGGCCGGGCCGATCACGCCGCAGGCAACGCGGTCCATCGCCATATCGCTGTCCTGCGGGCCGTGGATCATCAGGGCCGTCTTGTTTCCAGCCAGTAGCTCGTCCCGGGTGAACGCGTCGGTGGTGGTCACCAGGTATGCCGAGCCGTCCTGGCGGACCTCGAGCGACGTCAGGTCGCCGCTTTCGGGCTTTCCGGAATGTCCGGGCGCCTGGTAATGGCCGCCGGCGGACAAGAAGTTTCCGGGCGGGCCGCCGGTCGGAGCGACCGAGTTGGGCTCACATTTTCCGACCTCATGGACGTGCAGGCCGTGGAAACCGGGCGCGAGGATGCCGGGGGTGTCCGTCTTCACGGTGACGGTGAGGTAGCCGTTGGTGACGTCGAAGGTCGCCGTGGCCACCTGCCGACCGTCGGGTGCTTTGAGCGAAGCGGAGAGGGCTTGAGCGCTGGGCGCCGGGCTGGATGTCGCCGACGATTGCAACGGCTCGTTGTGGACCGGGGGCGTGGTGCCGGACTGGGTGCTCGCGTGCTGGGGCGAACCGCAAGCGCTGATGGCCACGATCGGAAACGACAACAGGGCGGCAACGGCGGTGTTTCTGCTCATGCCAGCAGCCTAACCTGTGGACTCCCGCCGGAAAATGTCGTCAGGAGCTTGCCGGGCGGGCATCGATTCGCTCCAGCCGGCCTTCGGTGTACGAGGCGATTTGGTCGATGATGACCCGCAACCGGGCGCCGTCGTCGGCGGCGGTGGTGAAGGTCGAGGCAAACATCGGATCAAGCGTTCGCGGCGCCCCGGCATACAGCCACTGCGCCACCTGGTGAATACGCTCGCGCTGCCGCGCCTGAGTTTCCAGATGCCGCGGGTCGGACATGATGAACTGCAGCGCCAGAATTTTCAGCAAGGCGACCTCGGCGCGCACCAAATCCGGCACCTGCAGAGCGGCGTGGAAACGCACCAGCGGCCCGGGACCGGCCGCCGCACGCGTGGTCGCGATCGCGGCCGAGGCGAACCTGCCGACCAATTCACTGGTCAACTGCTTGAGCGCGACCGACGCCACCAGGGTGGCGTCGTACTTGCCGACCGCGGCAACCACGGGAAGCCCCGACAGCCGGCGCGCGGCGGCCATGAAATCGTCGGCGCTCACCCGGGAGTACTCACTCTCCCCCAGCTTGGCCAGCGCCGCCGCCTCATCGTCGTCGGCCAGCACCCGCAGATCGATGCGCTGTGAGACGACGCCGTCCTCGACGTCGTGCACCGAGTAGGCGACGTCGTCGGCCCAGTCCATCACCTGTGCTTCCAGGCACATGCGGTCTTGCGGGGCACCTGCGCGCATCCAGTCCGCCGCCTCGCGGTCCGCTTCGTAGAACCCGAACTTGCGTCTGCCGTTTCCCGGCCCGTCACGACGCGTCCACGGATATTTCGTGACCGCGTCCAGCGACGCGCGAGTCAGGTTCAGTCCCGCGCTATTGCCTTGCTCGTCAAGCACTTTGGGCTCAAGGCTGGTCAGGATCCGGAAATTCTGGGCATTGCCCTCGAAGCCGCCGTACTCGTCAGCGACCTCATTGAGTGCGCGCTCGCCGTTGTGGCCGTAGGGCGGATGCCCGATGTCATGGGCCAACCCGGCCAGCTCGACGAGATCGAGATCGCAGCCCAGCCCGATGGCCATGCCGCGCCCGATCTGTGCGACCTCCAGCGAGTGCGTCAGCCGGGTGCGCGGGGTGTCCCCTTCACGAGGCCCGACGACTTGCGTCTTGTCCGCCAACCGGCGCAACGCGGCACTGTGCAACACCCGCGCCCGATCCCGGGCGAAGTCGGTGCGGTACTGACTTTCCGTGCCCGGCAAGCCCGCAGTCTTCGGCGCTTCAGCTACCCGTCGTTGACGGTCGAAGTCGTCGTATGGGTCTTGCGGGTTCGTGATCACCGACGCACAGTCTGCCAGGGAATGCCGGGAAGTGGCCCCGCTCCGCCTCGCGCCGCATCCGGGCTCGGGGACCCCGCCTCGCCGTGCGGGCCGGCGTTGTCGCGAGGCTAAATTGACGTATGCGCACTGGCCGCCTATTCGGCGTGATCCTGACAATGCTCATCACCGGGCTGCTGCTGGCGCCGACGGCCGGCGCGCAGCCCCCGTTCCGGCTGCCGGGGTATGTCACCGACGACGCGGGCGCATTGTCGGTCTCCGGTCGCACCGACGTGGGCGCCGCCATAGACAAGCTCTACGCCGACCGCCACATCCGGCTGTGGGTGGTCTATGTCGACGATTTCTCCGGCCAGAGCGCAATGACCTGGGCGCAGCGCACCATCCACGCCAGCGACTTGGGTACGTATGACGCGCTGCTCGCCGTCAGCACCACCGGACGCGCATATGCCTTCCTGGTGCCGTCCGGAGTGAAGGGCGTGACTCAAACTCAGGTGGACGACCTGCGCCATAACCAGATCGAACCCGCTCTGCGCGACGGTGACTGGAGTGGTGCCGCAGTTTCGGCGGCGAACGGCCTCAATGCGAAGCCGAATTCGTCGAGCCGAGTCTGGTTGCTGGCCGCCCTCGGCGGGATCGTGATCGCGGTGGTGGCCCTGGGGCTCGTCATGCGTTATCGCCGCCGGCGACGCCGTGCCGCCGAATTGTCAGCCGCCCGCCGAGTCGACCCCACCGACCCGACCGCGCTGGCTGCCGTGCCGTTGGGAGCCCTCGACGACCTGTCGCGCTCGATAGTGGTGGAGGTCGACAACGCGGTGCGCACCAGCTCCAACGAACTCGCCCTGGCGATCGACGAGTTCGGCGCCCAGCGCACCGAGCCCTTCACTCAGGCCGTCAACAATGCCAAAGCAACACTGTCACAAGCCTTTACGGTGCGCCAACAACTCGACGACGCCACACCCGAGACGCCGGCGCAGCAACGCCAGCTGCTCACCCAGGTGATCGCGTCGGCGGCCGGCGCCGACCGCGAACTGGAAGCACAGACCGAGGCGTTCGAGAAGCTACGGGATCTGGTGGTCAACGTCGCGTCGCGGCTCGACGCCTTGACCCAGCAGGTCGTCGAACTCACCGCTCGCGTCGAGCCGGCCAAACAGCGGCTGGCGGAGCTGAACAAGGAATTCGGCCCTGCGGCACTGACTTCGGTGTCGGGCAATATCGCAACCACCAAGGAGCGGCTGGCCTTCGCCGACCGCCATATCAGCTCGGCCCGGGCGCTGGCCGACAACGCCGTGAGCGGACAGCAGGGCGGTTTGGTCGATGCCGTGCGTGCCGCCGAGTCGGCGCTCGGACAGGCTCAAGCGCTGCTCGACGCGGTGGACAACGCGGCCAGTGACATCCGGCATGCCGTCGATACGTTGCCGTCGGTGCTGACCGACATCAGAGCGGGCATCCAGCACGCCACCGAGCAATTACAAAGGGAGAACACCAAATCCGCGCATACCCGCGAGCTGGTCGCGGCCCGCGACGCCGCCACCCGAGCCGTTGACGCGGCAGGCGGTGGATCCGCCGATCCGCTGGGCACGTTCGCACAAGTGGCCAAGGCCGACGCCGATCTCAACCGGCAGTTGGCCACTCTGGCCAAGGAACAGGCGGACGCCGAACGACTCAATCGTTCGCTCGAACAGGCGTTGTTCACCGCCCAGGCTCGGGTGCGCGGTGTCGCCGAGTACATCGACACGCGCCGCGGCGGGATCGGACCCGAGGCACGAACTCGGCTCGCCGAGGCCGAACGGAATCTTGAAGCCGCACACGACAAGAAGTCGACCAATCCGACCGAGGCGATTGCCCACGCCAATGCGGCGTCGACGCTGGCGACCAATGCGCAGGCACTGGCCAACGCCGACGTGGTGTCCGCTCAGCGCGCTTACACCCGCCGCGGGGGCAACGACTCCGGGGCAATGCTCGGCGGGATCATCATCGGCGACCTCCTCAGCGGAGGGATGCGAGGCGGATTCGGCGGCTGGAGCCCCACCTCGTTCGGCGGCTCTGCGCACTCGTCGCCGGGCGGCTCCGGCGGCGGCTACATGGGTGGCGGCGGGCGTTTCTGACCGCGGTAGCAGGAGGGGCGCACCGATGATCCGGTGCGCCCCTCCGCTCGAAATCGTTTAGGCCACTGTTCTTTAGCTACCCGGACTTAACGCACGGACGTGTCGTACCAATTGGCCGACCGTCTTTCGATCTCAACCAGCCGCAGGAGAATGCGGTACAACCCTGTTGGATCGCGCCACTTTGAAGCGAGGTTCGGCTTCGCCTTCCCAGTCGTCCCACTGCCCGCGTTCCTTCTTTTCGCTCATGCCTTCGGCAGCCGCCTCTGAATCCGGCCCGTCGGTCGCCGTGCCATCGGCATCGGCGCGCTCTTCGGGCTCCGGTGCCCAATGGTCATAGTCGTCCGGCGGAACAGCCACGCCCCAACGGAGCGGGACTGTTAAGCGACCGAGCATGCCCGATTCCCCCCGAACCGCCGAGACCGAATCGTCCGGCAGGGGTGGACCAAGAGGCAATAGCACAATGGCCCCCTTTCACACCCGAAACTCTGTTCACACAGACCCCAACGCCGCAAATTCACCGCCGAGTTTTTTCATCGTAAATCAAATCCAGGAAAAATTGTCGGGATTTCCGATTCCGCCGCCAATCCTGAAAATTTTGTCATGTGTGGCAACCCTGCAAGCGCGACCGGTGTCGAGCCGGTCGATCGTGGCGCCGGCGAGACCGCGACGGCCTGTGCGACGCG
Source organism: Mycobacterium sp. (assembly GCA_035996225.1). Lineage (GTDB taxonomy): Bacteria > Actinomycetota > Actinomycetes > Mycobacteriales > Mycobacteriaceae > Mycobacterium. The sequence goes on from DASYJS010000318.1 coordinate 7,792, forward strand.
CTGTGCAGAACTTGCCGCGCAGCGTCATTGCGAAAAGTGTTGCTCGGCAAGGATTCTGCGGCCAAACGGCGGCCCGCCCCAGCAGGCCGCATTCGTGCGGACCTTCGCCACACGGCCTCAGCGCGATGGCAACTGGTGGGACCCCGCCGGACCCTACGTCCGGACCGGTACTCAGGACGTCACTCCCCGCGGTCCGCATGTTCTGCCGAGATTACTGGGGACGCAATCATTCGCCGTGCCAAACCGTACCTAATAGTTTGATTAAGCGGTTAACCGATTAATACGAGTCGGCAACATGTGGGATATCGCCAGGCGCCCGATTCATTCGTTTGGCCGCATCGGAAATTGCCTCCGGTCGCCTCAGGCGCCCTTCCGAGGCACCACCTTGGGCCGGCCCTGCACCACGTGGGGCGGACTTTCTCCGGCACGACCCAGCATTTCGGCCGGTTTGTCATTCCCGGAGCCCGCCCGCCCCGGAACCGGCATGCTGCCGGTGGATCCGACCGGCTCCGCCACGGCGCCGGGCACTGCCGCCCCCGACATCGCCGAGGTGACGATCGGGGTCGGAGTGGACCCCTGCCACACCGAGGG
>DASYJS010000319.1:0-7271 GCA_035996225.1 Mycobacterium sp.
GGAGCCTGTTCTTTGAGGTCATCGGGAAAGCGTTCGTAGAAGATGTCGTCGGCCACCGAGATGTGGTTGTCGGCGGAGAACACCTCGGTACCGGGGAGCAGCCCGCTGTTGAATTCCGCCGCGTGGCCGCGGCGGTGCTTGGGTGCGCCGATTACGCCTTCGGGGTACAGGGTGGGGGCTGGGCTGGACATCATCGTCCCTTCGTTGGCATCACCTGTTGAGCACACCGATCCGTTCCAGGTCGGCGAGGTACTTGGAGATCAGCTGCTGCGACACGTGAGGAATGGTGCGACCCGAGTGTTCGACCGCCGACCGGAATCGCGCGCCGGGCACCGGAGAGCCGGCGATAGCGAACATGGGTTCACGGTAGACGTCCAGGACGGCAAGAACCGACTGGGCGCGCTGCCGTTCCGGCAATGCGCGCATCGCCGTTTCGAACCGGGTCAGCCAACTCGGGTAGTCGTCGATCTTTTCGACCGGATAGCCGGCAGTGACGATCCAGTCGACGAACGTGTCCATGGAGATGCCGTCGTCATGCGGGTTGGTGGTGTTGTACGTGTCGAAGCTGCTGCCGTGCCGCGTTCCGATCGCGGCGATCACTTCGGCAAGGAAGTCGACGGGCAGGCCCTCGTAGTGCGGGCGACTCCCTTGGTCACCAGCACGGTAGAACGACTGGGGAGCGACACCCGTGGCCACCAGACTGAACAGCAGGCGCGTGAAGATGTCCGGCACATTGAGCTGTCCCGCGTAGCGGCCGTCGGCGAGGATCATGCCCGGCCGGAAGACCGCTACCGGCACTCCACACAGGTCGTGCGCCTCGCGCATCAACACCTCCCCGGCCCACTTGCTGATCCCGTAACCGTTGGCGTAGCCGGCGTCGACAACGCAGGCGGGGACCGAGCGGCGGATGTCGGACTCTTCGTCCACGAGCTGACGGGCGACGGCACTGACGCCCATAGTGGAGATGTAGTGGATCGGTTTGAGTTTGGCGGTGATCGCCAGCCGGATCACTTCCGCGGTACCCATGACGTTGGGACCGAACAACTGCTGGTAGGGCAGCACGTGGTTGACGTGGGCCGCCGGGTGCACGATCAGGTCCACCGTCTCGGCCAGACGCTGCCAGGTGGTGTTATCGAGCCCGAAATTGGGCTCACCGATGTCGCCGGCCACGACCTCGAGATGGCCGTCGGCCAGGGTCCGGAACCGCTCGAGCAGCGTGGCATCGGAATCCAACGCCGCCTCGATGCGCCGGCGCGCGTGTGCGGCATCGGCGCCCCGCGTCAGGCACACCAGGGTGCCACCCGAATCGGCAAGCTGTTGCAGCCATTCCAGGCCGAGGAAGCGCCCCAGGAAGCCGGTCGAGCCGGTGAGCAGGACGGTGCGGATCGCACTGGTGGGGGCGGGCAACAACATCGCGGTCTTGAGGACGTCATCGTCGACGAACTTGTCCAGGCGCAGCTCCCCGGCACGCACCTCGTGGCTGTCCGTGCCGTGCACGGATGCGTAGCTGGGTCGCTCAGCGTCGGAATTCCGTTGGCGTTCAATGTGGTCGGCGATGCGCAGCAGATCACCGGTCGGGTCCACCACCACGCCCACCGGAACGTCGACGCCGTAGATGTCGGTGAGCAGCGTCGAAAAGGTCAGCGCAGACAGCGAATCGCCGCCCAGTTCGATGAACCTGGCCTCCGGGGAGACATCGGGCGCCGGCATGCCCAGGGTGGCCTGCACGGCCTTAACGACGGTCGCCAGGACTGGCTGGTCGGCACCGCCGGTGCGCAATGCGCGCAGCTGCTGGAGTTGATCGTCGGCCATGTCCGCGTAGAGCTGCTCCAGGCGCTCGCCGTAGCGGGCTTTGAGCTTGGGCCGCAGGAATTTCCCGACACCGGAGAGCAGCCCGTTGGCCAGGCTGAACGGCACCGTCTCGATCACGAAATCGCGGGGAATTTCATAGCCGTTGAGTTGGTTGTCGCGCGCGACGTGCCGTAGCGAGTCGGCGATCATGGACGTGCCAGCACCGTCTTCGGTGGGCACGATCACGGCAAGCAGGAAGGAACGTTCGCTGTTGCCGTAGACATAGATTTGATGAATCAACGGGCTCGTCGAGTACAACGCCTCTAGCCGCGAGACGGCGACAAACTCACCCTGCGCCAGCTTGATGACATTGTTGCGGCGATCGACATAGCGCAACCGGTCCGCCCCGACCTCGGCCATGATGTCGCCGGTCTTGTAGTAGCCGTCCTCATCGAACATCGTGGCTGTTAGATCGGGACGGTTGTAGTAGCCCGCCATGAAGCGAGCCGACTTGACCGCTAATTCCCCACGGGGATATGGCTTGTCGGTATTGAAGTAACCGAGCTCGGGAACGTCGAGAAGCTTGTAATCGATCACCGGCGGGCGCAGCACATGCTCGTCGGCCACGATCATCCCACCCGCGATTTCGGTGGACGAATAGCCGATCAGCAGATGCTGGTCCAGCACGATTTCCATGAACTCCTTGATCTCCGGGGACAAGGCGGCCGAACCACAGCCCACGGCCAGCACGCGGCCGCCCAGAATCTGCTCACGGATCGCGGTGGTGAGTTCCTCGGCCGCCTCGTCGGACGCGGCTCCGCCCAGGTCGCGCCGATCCAGCTCGCGCTGATAGTGGTGATAGAACATCTCGCAAACCCGCGGCACCAGGCTCAACGACGTGGGTCGCACCATCGCCAGGTCGTCGAACAGGGTCGACAGGTCGCTTTTGGCGGCGAAATAGCTTGTCCCGCCGTTGGCTAACGTCAAGATCACGTAACCGTAGCCAATGAGGTGACTCATGGGCATGTAGCTCAACGTGATGATCGGCTGATCGGACTGCGCGAGCCAGGTACCGATACACAGACTCTCGGTGAACATCGCGCCCTTGGGTGTGCCGGTGCTGCCGGACGTGTAAAACACCCACGCGAGCGGATCGTCGTCGCCCGATGCGACGTGCAGCGGCGGGGATGGCAGTGAGAGGCCATGCGCCACAATGTCATCGATCGTCTCGATGACCAATGCACTCCCCGCGGCTGTGAGTCGGGCGCGCGCCGCCTCATAGCTTGCGCGCTGATCGTCGTCGCGCGATTCATAGTCGAAGACGATGAGACGCTGTGGCGCGGTGCCGGTGAGGGCTGCCTCCACGGCAATCTCGAGATTGTCGATTCCCACAGCGAAGATTCGCGGCTGGGTCTCGTCAAGGATTGGCGCGTGTTGGGTCGCCGGTGCGCTGGTCTGTAACGGCACCACCACCGCGCCGAGGTGAATGCAGGCGCATTCGAGGGCGGTGTAGTCGATGCTGGCGAACCCCAGCACACACACGAAGTCCCCGGTCCGGACCGGATGCTGCTCGTGATAGTGCCAATCACCGGCCACCGCTTGGACACGAGCCCACAGATCCGCATAGCTGACGGTCTCAAAGCGCGGTAGAAAGTTCAGCGTCGCGCGCCCGGTCGCGGGATCGGTAACCACTTCGCGGACACGCTGGCCCAGGGCCGGCCGGTCGGCGTAGCCGTGCAACACGGTTGCCATGATCTCGGCGATCCGCAGCCCGGGTGCGCGCGCCGCGGCCGCGATCTGCTCATCGGGCCGGGTGGCACCGAATTGCGCATCGTCGGCGTACAGCCGCTCTCGCCTGCGTGCCAACCGTTCCCACTGGTCCTGCTGGGCACCAGGATCCTTTACGTCACTGCGGCCGACGAACGCCATAATTCACCACTTCCATCTGTCAGAAAACCATGCGCCTGTCAGTCCGGATACGTGACGCCGGTGAGTTCTTCGGAGAGCTGCCACAGCCGCTTCATATCGGTTTCACTGCGCGCGAGCAGCGGGACGCCGGCGAATGTGACTCCGCCCCCGGCGGTTTCGTAGAAACCTCGCGGTCCGTAGTAGCGGCCCCCCTCGGCGTCGGGCGAAACCGCCGCGTAGAGGGTCGGTTTGATGCCCTCGTCGATGTCGAGCCATATGAACGGCAGCAGCCTCCAGGTCAGTTTGGTCAGCCGCGCCTGCAGTGTCGGTTTGTCCCGGCCATAAGACGCGCCGCTGAGCAGGTTGGTCTTGCTCAGCCCCGGGTGCGCGGCGTTGGACATGACGCCCCAGCCGCTGCGGCTGCTGCGCCGGTCCAGCTCGACCGCGAACATCAGCTGCGCCAACTTCGCGACGCCGTAGGAGCGCATGGGCTTGTAGCCTTGCCGGGCGTTGGCATCGTCGAAATCGAGGCCGCCCTGTGTCGCGGAGATGCTGCTCACGGTCACTACGCGGGCCGATTTCGCCGCGCGCAGCAGCGGCAGCAGGTGCCCGGTCAGCGCAAAGTGGCCCAGGTGGTTAGCTCCGAACTGCAACTCGAAGCCGTCGCTGGTTTCCTGCCGCTGCGGCGGGGTCATAACGCCGGCGTTGTTGATCAAGACGTCGATCGGCCGGCCCTGCGCTGCCAATTCTTCGCCCAGTGCCGCAACACTTTCCAGTGACGCCAGATCCAGTTCTTCGATGCTGAGCTTGGCGGCGGGAACCTCGCGGCGGATCTCGGCGATCGCGGCCTCGCCCTTGGCCTTGCTCCGGATCGCCATCACGACGTCGGCGTCCGCGGCGGCCAGTCGCTTCGCCAGACCGAATCCCAGACCACTGTTGGCCCCGGTGACGACCGCGAGCTTGCCGGACAGATCCGGCACGGCCAGCGTGAGATCTGGCTTCACCATGTCACGGGAAGCTCGTAGACGCCGTAAGCCAACGTGTCGTGTTTGAACGGAAGCTCATCGACCGGCACCGCCAGCCGCAATGTCGGTACGCGACGCAGCAGCGTCGGCAGCACGATCTGTAATTCCATGCGGGCCAATTGCTGTCCCACGCATTGATGGCGACCGTAGCCGAACCCGACGTGCGCGCCCTCGTCGCGGGTCAGGTCCAGCCGGTCGGCATTGGGGAACCGGCGGGTATCCCAGTTGGCCGGTGCGACATCGAGAATGATGCCTTCGCCCGCGCGGATGGTCTCGCCGCCGACTTCGATGTCCTCGACGGCGATGCGACGTTGACCGGTTTGGATGATGCTCAGGTAGCGCATCAGCTCCTCAACCGCGTTGGCGATCAGCTTGGGATCGTCGTCGCCGCACAGCACCGACCGCTGATCGGGATGCTCGAGCAGAGCCGCGATGCTCAGACTGATCATGTTCGCGGTGGTCTCGTGACCCGCGATCAGCACGCCGAGCGCCAGTTGCGTGGCCTCGCGCACGCTGAGCTCTTCGGAGTTGACCCGTTCGGCTAGATCGGACACCAAATCTTCGGAGGGACTTGGCATCTTGGCCCGAATCAGCTTGGCGATGTATTTCGCCAACGAGGCGGCACCCTGGGCGGTGTCCTCTTCGGTTGCGTAGCGCCCCGTGCCGCGTTGGGCTTGTTCCTGGAAGAAATCGGCATCCTCGTAGGGCACGCCCAACATCTCACTGATGACCAGGGATGGAACGGGCAGTGCCAAAGCGCTGACGACGTCGCCCGGCTTGGGACCGGCCAGCAGGGCATCGACCCGCTCGTCGGCGATTTTCTGCACCGCCGGGCGCAGCGCTTCGACGCGCTTGAAGGTGAACGGTTTTGACAGCATCCGGCGGTAGCGGGTGTGCTCCTCGGCGTCGGAGGTGAACACCGAGCGGGGCCGTTTGTGCACGGTCGCCAGCATGCCCGCGTTCCAGTGCGGATATCCGGGCAGCCGGTCGTCGACGCTGACGCGCGAATCGGTGAACAGCGCCCGTATCGCGTCGTAGCCGTGGATCAACCACGGTGTGCTGCCGTCCCAGATCCGCACCCTGCTCAGCTGCTTGGTGTCGTTGAGCGCCAACGACTCCGGGGGTGGAGCGAACGGACAGCCTGCGGCCCGCGTCATCGGGAAGTCCGGGATATCGGTGGCTGCATCGGTGGAGATGTCGGTCATCGTGCTCCTCGCTGTTCGGGTGGTTAGTCGCCCGCCGCACTCACATGAACCGGCGCGCGCCACAGCCCGACAATTGCGTCGATCAATCCTTCACCAGCGACCGGCCAACTGGACCGTGATCGCGGCCCGTGCTCGGCGAGTGCGCCTTCGTGCTCGGCGCAGGTATGCATCAGCAGGTTGCGGGCCATCACGCCCCGTTCGGAACGCACACGCTTGGGCAGGTCGGGAAGGCATCGATTGATGCCGTCGACCGTCTGCGCCAGCAAGGGCGACGCCAGCGCATCCTTGGTGACGACGTGGCGGTACGTGGGGTCGGCCATGGCCTGGGCGGCGAAACGCGCGTACCAGCTCGGGTTGCCCAGTGCGGCCAGATGATCGGTGAGTGGCCGCACCAAGGTGCCCACCCAGTCCCGCAGCTCAGTGGAATCGCCGATGTCGTGCAACATCTGCGCACGGAGTTCTTCGATGGGCTCGCGGTGCTTGCTCTCGATCGCGCGCAGCAACTCGGTCCGCGTACCGAAGTGATAGCAGGCCGCGGCGTTGTTACCTTGTCCGGCCGCTTCGCTGATCTGCCGGTTGGACACCGCATACATTCCGCGCTCGGCAAACAACCACTCGGCTGCCGCCAAGATCGCTTCTCGCGTGCCCATCGACCTGTGGGAGCGCACAGTCGGCTCGGCTTTCACCGCCCCAGTGAACACTGCTCAGCAGATTAAATCAAGCCATTTATTTAACGGCGGCTCACAGCGGGTGTGGTGGCATGGGGAATGATCAGCGAATCGTAAAGCGACCCAACGGGTCCTAATTGGGCTTCCGGAGATGCGATCCCCGTAGCGACTGCGGCCGGGGGATTGGAGTCGGCCCGGTGACTTGTGGACCCGCCGCACGGCCCCGTTCCCTCCGCGCTTAGCCGACAAGCCACTTCTTGACGGCCGCGTCTTGTTTTTGGCCGACGTCGGTCACGAAGTCCGGCGGCACGAGTGCATCTGGTGGCCCGTCGAATTCGAGTTCGACGAAGGCCCTGCCCTCCGTGAACAAGAGCACGGTGACACCCTTGGAGGCATCCGGCGAGGGTCCCGAAATCGTTGTGCCGCCAGTTCCCACCGCGATCGGATCGGGAACGCCGTGGACATACCCGTCCGTTGTCGCCTTCGCGGATTCCAGCGCGCCGACGGCGGCGGCAACGTCCGGAAAGACCTGGATGCGGTCGACGATTACGTGCGTGCGGTCTTGGTTGCTGAATGTGGTGGTAACCCCCGGCTGACCGTTCGGGTTGTTGATCGGCGGTGTCGCCGTGAAGTTTTCGGGCGCGTTGATATCGCTCGTCTTGATCAACAACCCG
>DASYJS010000320.1:0-1842 GCA_035996225.1 Mycobacterium sp.
AGAGGCAGTCAACCTGCATTCTGGCAGGTCGGCATTTGTGATGTGGATCACATTTTGCCTTACAACGTGCGATAAGTAGACAACCCTCGAAAGTTGTCGTTTCGCGGATGCGTTGCGGGGTACATTTTGGAAATGACGGTCAGCCCGGACGGCCGGTTCTCCGCGCCCGCTTTACGGAAACGCGCCCGCTGGTTTCTCCGCGCAGGGCCCAGCGATTATCTGCTGGCGATGAGTGTCGCGTCTGCGTCACTGCCCATTATCGGGAAACGCCTTGAGCCCCTTGGTGCTGCGACCGCGATGGGCATCTGGGGATACAAGCACGTACCGGATCTCTTCTCAAAGAGCGCACGGCCGCGGGATATCTCCGACCAGACGGACAATCGCAACCGAGACCTCGAGTCGACCAACGCCGTGATCGATGCCGCGCTGCGGGGCACCGTGTCCGCCGCCGACCTGACCTTCGACTGGCCGGCGCCGGAGCGGTACGCGCCGGTGTTGAAGATGCGGCAGCACCGCCGCAGCCTGCACCGCGCCTCGGTTCGCTACGGCGATCACCCGTCGCAGTTGCTGGATGTGTGGCGCGTCAAGGAATTGCCCGTCGAGCCGGCACCGGTGATGATCTTCGTGCCCGGCGGCGCATGGATCCATGGCGGACGGCAACTGCAGGGCTATGCGCTGATGTCGCATCTGGCCCAGCTGGGCTGGGTATGCCTGTCGGTGAACTACCGGGTGGCGCCGCACCATCGCTGGCCCGCACACATCACCGACGTGAAGACCGCGATCGCGTGGGCCCGCGCCAACGTCGACCGCTTCGGCGGCGACCGCAATTTCGTCGCGATAGCGGGTTGTTCGGCGGGTGGCCACCTCTCGGCGCTGGCCGGTCTGACGCCCAACGATCCCGAGCTGCAGGCTGACCTCCCGGAGGGCTCTGACACCTCCGTCGATGCCGTCGTCGGAATATACGGCCGCTACGACTGGGAGGACCGTTCCACCCCCGAGCGCGACCGCTTCGTCGACTTCCTGGAGCGCGTTGTGGTCCAGCGCAAGATCGACCGTCACCCGGAGATCTTCCGGAAGGCCTCGCCGATCGCTGCCATCCATCCCGATGCCCCGCCGTTCCTGGTCATCCACGGCAGTGGCGACTCGGTCATCCCGGTAGCTCAGGCGCGTAGCTTCGTCGAGCGGTTGCGCGCAGTATCCCGTTCGGTGGTGAGCTACATCGAGTTGCCGGGTGCAGGCCACGGGTTCGACATGACCGACGGCGCCCGCACGGGTTCGGTCGCTACGGCAATCGGCTTGTTCCTCAACCATATTCATCGAAACCGGTCGCTGATGAAAGCCAAAGAGGTTATATAGACGCCTCCGGTAGGAGGTATCAGGGGTGAAGAGGCTCAGCGGCTGGGACGCGGTACTGCTGTATTCCGAGACGCCAACTGTGCACATGCACACACTCAAGTTGGCGGTCATCGAGATCGGTGATCTGAAGGGCCGAAAATTCGGCATCGGGGAGTTCCGTGAGGTCATCCGCGGCCGCCTGCCCAAGCTCGAGCCGTTCTGCTATCAGCTTGTCGATATTCCGCTCAAGCTGCACCACCCGATGTGGCGGGAGAACTGCGAGGTCGACCTCGACTACCACGTCCGGCCGTACCGCGTCGACAGCCCCGGCGGCCGCCGCCAGCTGGACGAGGCGGTCGGTCGGATCGCCAGCACCGCGCTGGACCGCAGCAAGCCGCTGTGGGAGATGTACTTCATCGAGGGTCTGGCCAACGGCCGCATCGCGGTGCTGGGCAAGATTCACCATGCGCTGGCCGACGGTGTGGCGTCGGCCAATCTGCTGGCGCG
>DASYJS010000321.1:0-11080 GCA_035996225.1 Mycobacterium sp.
GTAATCGGTGCCGGCGCCGACGATCATCGCGGTCATCAACGCAATGGTTGGCGCGGATACCCCCAACCCGAACTGACTCAGCACGGACACTATGCCCTGGGCCGACGCTACCGAAACTCCGATAGTGATCAAGGGCAGCAACACGGTGACCGGTCGTCGGTAGATCACCGAAAGGATGATGAGCACCAACATCGCGGTAGCAATTTCGATCATGTGCATGTCGTGGGCGCCGACGATTGACATGTCTCCGACGATGGCGGCCTGTCCGGTCACCTCCGCGGTCAACGAGGAGCCCGCGATGGAACGTTTGGCGACTTCTGTGATCCGCTGATAGGCCTGCGAGGATTCCGGGGAGTTGGCGGGCGCCTTGAGGTCCACCGCCAGGTAGAACGCCTTGCTGTCAGCACTGACCATCGAGGGACGTAGTGCGGGTGTGGTGACGATGTCCTGCACGCCGGCCACATCGCGGGTGTCGGCGCGCAATGTGGCGGCCAGCTTGCCATAGACCGCCTCATCGGCGGGTTGCAGGCCGTTGTTATCGGTGAGCACGACGATCAGGATGTTCTGTGCAGATTCACCGAAATCTTTGGCCATCTGGTCGGCTGCCACCATGTCTTTGGCCGGGAGTGCCTGCATTGTCTGGCTTTCCACCACTTTCGTCAACGGCGGGAAGGCCACAGCCAGCACGCCGACCGCTGCGAGCCAGGCGGCGATGACGAGCCACGGTGCACGGGCGATGAGGCGGCCCAGCACCGAAAAGGCATCGATGCGTGCCGGGATTCTCGAAGTAATGGATTGTGTGGCCATGGCCAACCTTCATTCGTGTGCGTGAGCGGTCAACGGGACAGCCGCTTTTGGGGCAGGCTCTTACGGGCGTCTATCGGGCGAGGTCACTGGTTCAGGCGTCGCCAGTTCGTCGTGCAGGTGAGCGAGAAGTCGCCGAGAGTGTTCGAAATGATCTGTTGCAGTTGGTCATTCGAGTTGTCCGGCCGATATGCCACGACCGAGACGAAGACCTGCCCGTGCGTTCTTCCGGAGAGCAAATTGAGCAGTCCGCCGGTATGGTGCATCGTCGCCTTGGTCATGCTGGGGTAACGCATCTTGATGGCGAACCAGTCGGCGTCTGTGCCGTCTGGCCGGTTGGCGGCCGGGCTGACGGCACCGAGGTTGGATGATGCAGTGGTCGCACTACCGACGGCCATGCTTATCATTCGCCTTACCAGCCACTTTGGTAGCAGGGGAACGATCGGCAGTAGTGCGAACCGTTCGTCGGGCACCTCCTGGCGGCGGATCAACGCTTGTTTGGTTGCAGCCCGGATCTCGCGGAGGTCTGTCACCGCAGGCGCCGGGTCGACCGTGATATCGATACCTGTGATTGCGTTGGCGCGGGTATCGCCGGGCGCACGGTCGTTAACGGGTATTGCCAGGATGGCCGATCCGTCTGCTGCGACCCGCCCCATTCGCTGAGCGACGCGGGCCGACAATCCCGCGAGCAACGTGTTGCTTGTTCCCCTGAGCGCCTGTGCGCGCATGTCCCACTCCGCGGCGTCGAGAAAAATCGTTGTCGTTGCCAGAGTTACGGGTTCATCGGGTCCGACGAAGGGCAGGTGTGGCCCGCTGGCTGGCGGGGTGCCAGATCCGTCGCTGCGTCGGCCGCGCCTTCGCGTTCCTGCCGTGGCAATGACGCCGCGGCCGATACCGGGGATGTCGCGTGTGGTTTGGCGGGCGTCCTCGCGAAGTGCCCGCCATCGTGAGCGCGATAGCGCGGCGGGCCAGGTGATTACGTCGTCGCGACCGACAGCCGCGTCGGCCAACGCCTCGCAGAGCCCGACGCCGTCGGTGAGGCAATGTGAGATGACGAAGCTGATCCCCGTGCCGCCGTCGGTGAACGGGAGAATGGCGAGGTGCCATTCGGGTCCGTGCTCGGAATCCAGGGGGGTGTTGGCCTGGTCGTCCAGCCAGGCGTCGAATTCTCCACGGGGACGGGCGCACTCGACGACCTCGATGTCGGATGAGCGGTGGGGCGAGACCCAGCGATGTCGGCCGAAGGGCATTGGTGACTGTTCGATGCGGCGGGCCAGCCATCCTCGCTGAAGATGGTGATGGAACCGCCGTAAACCTTCGATGTCGATGGTGCGGTTGTAGACCCAGACGCACTGCAGCACGGTGCTGGTTCCAGTGGCTTTCTCGCCGAGAAAATGGGTCTGGTCTACCAGGTCGATTACGTTGCTCATTGTGCAAGTCCCTTCGTATTACAGGCTGACGACAGGTATGCCGTGCTCCGAGTTCGCGTGGTCTGCAACCGCGTCCGTCCACTCCGAGGCGTTCTTGACGACACGCGTGAACGCGTCCGTCAACGCCGTGAGGTAGCGGTGTACTGAGTAACGCGCGGTCGGGTTATCCGGGAACGAGATGGTCGCTGTGGTTCTTCCGGCGTGCCGGTTGATCCACATGTTGATCCCGCCGTGCGACAGACTGTCGCCGTAGGCGCCGAAGTTCGTTTCTTCCCACAATGCGGCAACGGGTATCTTGCGGAAATCGAGGAAAGACACCATCATTGCCGGACGCGTGGGCAGTTTGAGGCCCAGTTGGTCCGGGGTCGCCAACTCCAGGACACGTTCAAACGGCACGCCCGCAAGGTGTTTGGCAGCGTCAAACGACTTCTGCGCTGCCGGTGCTGACTCGAAAAACGAGCCGGCACCGGTCGGCACGGTGACTGGAATCAGGCTGGCGAACCACCCGACACTCATCGTGTCGACGCCAGGGGTCCGCGTGTCGTAGGGCGTGAATCCGTGGTAGGTCTCGGCGCCGGTAAATTCGTTTTCGGCCAGAGCCGCGCAGGCGAGAACTCCCCCGCTGAACCGGGCGCCGGCCGCACGGCAGACGGTGTCGAAAGACTCCGTCTGGGCTGCGTCCAACAAGTCGATGGTCAGAAACTCGCCTTTGTTGCTGCCCCACGTGTCGCCGAGCGGCAACGGGAAGCTCGGCCAGTCACCGTTGTTGTCGTGCGCGAATTTGATCCACCCCTCGATCTGCGGGGACGACAGGGTCAGGCCGTCCAATTGATCGCGTTGCCGCGCGGTGTAGTCGCAATAGCTCCCAACTTGCGGAAGCGTGGTGGGTGTGGCGCCCCGCAGACTCTGGTACATGAGGTGAACGTCGAGGAAAATCAGGCCGGCGGATATGCCGTCGATGTGGAGATGGTCGACGCTGGCGTAGAACGTGAAATATTCGGCGTGCTGGATAACGCCGAATGTGAAGCAATCCCACTCGAGTGTCTCCGGCGTCGTCGTCAATGCGTGTGTACGTATTTGCGCGGCGCTCATATTTCCGAACTCCACAGGAACAAAATCGATGACTTCCGGGTCGTCGATGGCACGCCGGACAATATCGTCATTCTCGAATTCGAACCAGTTGCGGTAGGTGTCGTGACGACGGACATGCGCATTGATCGCGGCTGTCATTGCCGGAATGTCACACACACCCGGAATATCCCAGGCGACGACCATCAGACGAGGCAGCTGCCTGCCCATCGCCTTGGCGTAGTAAGCAACCCGCACGTGTTGAGCCTGCTGATAATTGGCAGGTAGATCATCGCGCCGCGCCGTCCGAGCCGCTTCACGTGCCGCGGGTGAGGCCGTCCACGTGGTTACCGGACCCCCGGGTGATTGCCATCCGTTGATGCTGCCCAATGCAACCATCTTTCCCCTCCTTGTATTTGCAATGTCGACGTTGCTTTCGCCGCACGTGAATTGTGGAACCGGCTATGCGCGAATAAATTTCGCGCAAGCGTGCATTCCTTGTCGCGGCGATCGTGCTTCCTAATCGGATATTTCGTTGAAACCGAACTTACGATGCCGCTTATGCCTGTGTCGCTGTTGTAGTCGATAGTCGATGTAAGCGACGATTTCGGGGTTTTGCGCATTGTGCTCACCCGCGACGCACAGTGAACCGAGTGCACAACAGATGACGCCTGCTGTCGGCCACCTCAAGCGGTCAGGCGGCTGGAGCGCTCCTGGCCCGATCCCGATCGGTTGATCCAGCGCAGTGTGGCCGCCCAATCTGGCAGTTCAGCGCGACGTAGTCGCAGCGAAGTAGCCGGACTTCAAATTTCGTGCCCTCTGTCCAACACCCCGCGCACCGTAGGCAACAACGCCGACAACCCCATCGCGAACTCGCACAGACGTATCCAGTACCGCGAAAACGAATATGCAGCTCTACGGGTCAAGTACGCTGCCTCATGTTGCGCCTCAACGTATTTCGTCGCCTATGGGGCGCTTCTCGGTTGGCGGTGTGGCAGGCGCATCTCCTCGGTACTAGTACCGAGGTCGGTCCCAGATCGCTGCGGCCGTCAAAGCCAGCAGCGCCAAGTTCAATACAATCATTCCCGGTTCACGCCGACGCGCGTGTACCACTGCCGCGCCTAGCATTACAAGAATCAAGCCCGCTGTCCCAGCCGTTACCGCCAACCGGGACGGAATATCCAGCACCACGGGCAGGACAATTGCCAGACCGCCCGTGATCTCTGTTAATCCCACGAATATCACTGTTCCCGAGCTAAAGTCGTCGACCCAACTCGCGCCCCGCAGTGCCAGACGTTTTTTGGAGACGACCAACTTCATGGCGCCGGAGCCTGCGAAGGCCAGGCCCAACGCAATGCTGAGAACCCATAAAGCCACATCCACTTCCACGTTCGTGGCGGTCGTGCCGTTCATTACCGGTCAAAGTGACGTTAGGGTGGTCGAGCTCCAGGCAATCCACCGAAGCCGCATCGCTTCGCCCGGTCACCCAGCGCTGGGCTACCGGTAAGGGACGCAATAGCTGGCTGTAGCGTGACGGCGGTGAAGTCCTGCTGGCTGTATTCCCCTGTCGCGCTCGCGGCCTGTGTCGCGGCACTCGTTCTGACGCTCGACGGATCGGGCAAGGCCAACGCGGCGGGCTCGTGTCCAACCGCGGCACCGCAGAACGGCGGAACGCCGGAATGGACGCTGGCCGGCACCACCGGCAGCGTCGCGGTCACCGGATCCACGGACACGACAGCTCCGCGCGTGACTGTGACGGCACCGTTCAGCGTGACCCAGACCCAAGTGCATACACTGCACGCCGGAGATGGACCGGTGGTCTCGCCCACCGCCAAGGTTTCCGTCTGCTACATGGGCGTCAATGGACGTGACGGGTCCGTGTTCGATAGCAGCTATGAGCGCGGCGCGCCGGTTGACTTCCCGCTTAACGGAGTTGTGCCGGGCTTCCAGAAGGCCATCGCGGGACAAAACGTCGGATCCACGGTCGCTGTCGCAATGACCTCCGCGGATGGCTACCCCAACGGTCAGCCCAGCGCCGGAATCCGGCCGGGCGACTCACTCATCTTCGCGATCAAGATTCTCAGCGCCTCAAGCTGAGGCGACTCTCTCACGCCTTTTGAAAAGCAAGGTTGTCACTACGTCGTGTAAAGCCTCGTCGCTCAGCCACATACAGCCTGAATGCCTAGAGGCATAGTTGTGGACGTACGGCGCATGCAGCTGACCGACGGGCGCAAGCTGGCCTGAGCGGAGATGGGCGACCCCGCGGGCTACCCGGTTTTCGCGTTCCACGGCACACCCGGCTGCTATGAGGCCAGCGACGCTCTGTTGGTCGCCTTCGCCGATGCGATCCGCTGGTCAGTCCGGAAGGAGGACATGGCCTTCTGTATCGGCGGCGACGAGTTCCTGCTCATGCTGGTCAACGCCGATCGTGCCCAAGCCGAGCCAGTCCTCGATCGGCTCCGCGATCGCTGGGCTGAAGCAGGCAATCCCGTGGGCTTCAGCGCCGGGATCGCTTCCGCAGAGCAGGATGTCATGCCACTCGCGGACGAGCACATGTACGTGAACAAGCGTTCCCGCGACTTGCCCGCCGACTAGGCGAGCGCGTCGAACATGTGCGCCGGTTCCATACCGAGTTGCCGGGCAACGTGACTGGTGTCCCAATACTCGCGCCAGTGAGTGATCGCGGCGTCGCGGACTTCGAAGATCGCTGTGACACTAAAGGATACCGCGACATCATTCATGGTATTGACGTCAACTCGCTCGACCACCACGATGTCACCGTCTGACACAATTGTGCGGATCTCGCTCCCCTCGACCATTCCGGTCGAGAGGCTGTTGTGCTTCTCCAGCTCGGCGCGCGCCGCGTCGCGTCCGACGACCACTGGTGAGAGCGGGACATGGAGTTGCCAAACGAAGTCATCCGCCATTAGTGCGGTCGCCGCGTCGATGTCGATGTGCTGCCCGTAAAAGGCATGGATAAAGTCGAGCACGAGCTGCTCGCTTTCATTTTTTGCCGCAACACCTTGTGGCATGCTCTCTTCCTTTGCTAGTCACCGGTCTCCAGCTGCCTGTGGGGAAGCTGGTCGTGACTCTACGCCTAAATAAATTGATTGATTTAATCGTTTTCTAAATCTTCTTGCGGACATCCGTGGTTGTCAGCCGGCTGATCCGGGTCAGAGACAAACCGCCGTACGTGTAAATCAAAGGCGGACAAACAGATGCGACGCCAGTCACATTCACCCCCAGATGCAAAAGGCGCCCAATGTACCGTCAGATCCTTGATCCCGTTGCCCACTCGCTGGCTTGGAGCTCACTCGTGGCCGCTCTGCCGCTGGCGATGCTTTTTGTGATGCTTGGCGTCTTGCGATGGCGGGCGTGGAGGGCCTCACTGCTATCGCTGGGCGTCGCGATCGTGGTCGCGGTCGCGGTGTATCGCATGCCGATCGGTCAGGCGGTGCTGGCGGGCGGTGAGGGCGCCGTCTTCGGCTTCTTCCCGATTCTCTGGATCGTGATCAACGCGATCTGGGTTTACCAGATGACGGTGCAGACAGGGCATTTCGATGTGCTGCGGCGCAGTTTCGCGAGCGTGAGCGACGATCACCGCATCCAGGCGATCATCATCGCCTTTTCCTTCGGCGCGTTGCTGGAAGCCCTGGCCGGATTCGGCGCGCCCGTGGCGGTCACCTCGGTGATGCTGCTCGCCCTGGGCTTCAAACCGCTCAAGGCGGCTGTTCTCGCGCTGGTCGCCAATACGGCGCCCGTCGCCTTCGGGGCGATGGCCACACCCATCATCACGCTCGGCAAGGTATCCGGAATATCGAGCGACGCGCTCGGCGCGATGGTCGGCCGTCAGACCCCCATCATGGCTGTCTTCGTTCCGCTGGTCCTGGTGGCCATCGCCGACGGCCGGCGCGGAATCCGGGAGACCTGGCCCGCGGCCCTGGCGGCAGGCGTGGTTTTCGGCCTCGGCCAATACGCCACCTCAAACTTTGTGTCGGTGCCACTGGCCGATGTGGTGGCCTCGCTGCTGTCTGCCGGTGCCGTGGTGTTGTTGCTGCGCGTCCAGCGTCCGCAAAGTGCTTCGCGCGTCGCGGTAGTGGCGGGTGGTGCCGCCGACACGCTGTCCCCCGAATTCGCCAAGAACCTCGCCCGACCCGACTCACGCGCTCAGGTGGTCCGCGCATACGCGCCCTACGCGATCATCATCGCGATCTTCGTGCTCTGCCAGATCCCGGCCGTGAAGAAGTGTCTCGAAAAAGCGACCTATACCGCGCACTGGCCGGGACTGCACTTGTACACCGCCAAGGGCAGCCCGTCAACGCTGCCGATCTTCACTTTCAATCTGCTGGCCACACCGGGCACTCAGATGCTTGTGGCGGGCGTAGTCGCCATGGTGGTGTTGCGCTTGTCGGTGGCCGGCGCGATCAAAGCTTATGGGGCGACGCTGTATCAGCTCCGCTGGGCGATTCTCACCGTAATGGCAGTTCTGGCACTGGCTTTCGTGATGAACGCCTCGGGACAGACCATCACCCTGGGCGCGTGGATGGCCGGGGCAGGGGGCGCTTTCGCGCTGTTCTCCCCCATTCTGGGCTGGCTCGGTGTGGCGGTCACCGGGTCCGACACATCGTCGAACTCTCTGTTCGGCGCCCTGCAGGTGACCGCGGCGGCCAAGGCGGGACTCTCCCCGTTGCTGATGGCCGCGGGCAACAGCTCCGGCGGTGTGCTTGGCAAGATGATCTCGCCGCAGAACCTGGCCATCGCGGCCGCAGCGGTCGAATTGCACGGAAAAGAAGGCGACATTTTTCGCCGGGTAATTTTGTGGAGCGTGGTATTCCTGGTCTTTATCTGCGCCCTGTCAGGACTCCAAGCCTCGGTGCTGTCGTGGATGGTGTCCTGACTCTTGCTTGGCGCGACTAGCTTCTCTTTTCGCGCCATCCCCGCTCGAACGGCAACCGCCATGCATTGGGCGCGATCAGTTGATGAATGGCGTTGGGTCCCCACGTCCCGGTCGGGTACACCTTGGCCGGCGGCGGCTCGGCGAGCAGGTCCGCCGAACGCTCCCATAGCGATTCGATGCCCTCGGCGGTGGTGAACAGCGTGTGGTCGCCGCGCATCGCATCAAGAATGAGCCGCTCGTAAGCCTCCAGCGTCTGGTCCGCGGTGTCGATCTCCCGTGAGGAGAACTGCATCGACAACTTGTCGAGCTTCATCCCGGGGCCGGGCCGCTTGCCGTAGAAGGACAGCGAAACCTTCGAGTTATCAGCCAAATCGAACGTGAGGTGGTCCGGGCCCTGGGTCCCTACCCCCGACCCCGGCGGGAACATGCTGCGCGGAGCCTCTTTGAAGGCGATCGAGATGATGCGGATACCCTCCGCCATCTTCTTGCCGGTGCGCAGATAGATCGGCACGCCGGCCCAACGCCAGTTGTCGATCCCGACCCTGAGTGCAATGAACGTCTCAGTGTCGGAATCTCTTGCCACACCGGCCTCTTCGCGGTACCCGCTGTACTGGCCGCGCACCACGTCCGAACACTTGACCGGGAGCATCGAGCGGAACACCTTGTTCTTCTCTTCGCTGATGGCATACGGCTCGAGGGCCGTCGGCGGCTCCATCACCACGAACGCCATCACCTGCAGCAGGTGGGTCACCACCATGTCCTTGTAGGCGCCGGTGCTTTCGTAGAAGTTCGCGCGCTGGTCCAAGCCGAGGGTTTCGGGAATGTCGATCTGAATGTGGTCGATGAAGTTGCGGTTCCAGATCGGCTCGAAGAGACCGTTGGCGAAGCGGAACGCCAGGATGTTTTGGGCCGCCTCCTTGCCCAAGAAATGATCAATACGGAAAATCTGGGATTCGTCGAATGTTTCGTGCAAGAAGTCATTGAGGGCGACTGCGCTGGCCAAGTCGGTGCCGAACGGTTTTTCCATCACCACTCGTGACCGCTCGACGAGATTCGCGTCGCGCAGCGTGGTGATGACAGCGCGCGCCGCTTTCGGCGGGACCGACAGGTAATGCAGCCGCCGCACGTTCGGTCCCAGGTTGTTTTCGGCTTCGGCGACCGCAGCGGCTAGTGCTTCGGGTCCGGCTCCCTGCGGGACGTAGGTCACGATTTTCGCGAAGTCGGCCCACTGCTCAGGCGTGAATTTGTGGGTGCCGTACGAGTCGATGGCGTTCTTGGCGACTTCCCGGAACTCGTCGTCACTCAGGTCTTCCAGCGACGTCGCGACGACTTGGATATCGGGCGCAAGCTCGGACTGATCCAAATAGGCCAGGCCGGATATCAGCTTGCGTTTGGCCAGATCCCCCGTCGCGCCGAATAGCACGATGACATGGGGATCGAGTGGAGCGTAGTCGTGGCGGCGTGGACGTGAGTCGGGCGCCGGATAAGAGATCGTCTGCGGTTTCTTCTCGGCCACTCCGGTGATACTTCCACTGTCGCGCCGTATCCGCAGCGTCGGGGCCGCATCGGTTTTCTTCTGAAAATCAGATGTTCACCTGCACCGGGTACTCGCCGGCGCGGCGGGCTGGTCTATATACCGCGCCAAGCGAGCATCGTCTCGAGCTCGGAAAAGTCATACCCGTTGGCGTCCGGGTGGATTTCGGTGGTGAACAGGGTGACGCCCTCCTCGACGAAGGCGTCGGCAGTTTTGGCGTCGGTCCACGCCATCGCGCGTTCGATGCCGGCCTCGTCGCGTCCGGCGTCGGTGGCGAGCCGCTTGAGGAGTTCGTTCTTGCGCCGGAATTCCGCAATGCGTTCAAAGCTGTGCCAGATGTGGGCGTGCCGTGCCGCGGCGGGAATGGTGCGCCGCTCTCCTCCTCCCCCGATGAGGATCGGAATCTGACGCACTGGGCCGGGAGTCACATGATTGAGC
The DNA here is from genome assembly GCA_035996225.1 of Mycobacterium sp. Lineage (GTDB taxonomy): Bacteria > Actinomycetota > Actinomycetes > Mycobacteriales > Mycobacteriaceae > Mycobacterium. The sequence continues at coordinate 10,172 of DASYJS010000321.1, forward strand.
CGATATTCGATGCGCTCCAAGCCTTCGTCGAAGTGGTCCATCCTCGATCTCACGGTGCCGTATTCATATCCGTAGACGATGAAGTCCTTCGGATACCAGCCGGCCCCGAGGCCCAGAATCAATCGCCCGCCGCTGATGTGATCGACAGTGCGCGCCATATCCGCAATCAGGTCGGGGTTGCGATACGGCATGCCGCTGACGAGCAGTCCGATCTCGGCTCGAGCGGTGATCTCGCCCCATGACGCCAGTGCGGTCCAAGCTTCGAAGTTGTTGACCTCGGGCTGCTCATCCTGGAGCTGCGGGGTGCCATCGACAATGTCGAGGAAGGGCTTGTGAAAGTGGTCGTAGCCAAAGATGGCGTCAGCGCCGAGATCTTCGGCGTGCAGCACCGCTTGACGCCACGTCCGGTAGTCCGGTGTCCCGCCCGGCCAGAGCTGAACGCCGATCCGCAGCAGCCTCGACCGGCCCGCGGACACCGCAGCGGCCTTCGCCCCGCTCGTTGACTCGGTCACGTTCCCAGCCCTTTCCCAACTCCCAGGACGGATCTTTACGGCGTCGCCAGGTCACCTACGCTCAAACTGAGCGAACACGCAGTTCCTTCCCGCCGGCACGTACTCATTGTGATAGGTGCCGTCTTCGCTGGCTCGCATCCGGGTAAAGCGAGCCACCGGTAAGACCATCTCGGTAGGTATGTCAGCATTTGGGAATGAGTGCACGCAGACTTCTTCGTATCGTTGGCGCCGCGGCAGTGATGATGTGGGGGTTTGCCGGCGCGCCAATCTCCCCTACCGCGTCTGCCGATCCCTGCTCCGACGTCGAGGTGGTTTTCGCTCGCGGTACCCATCAAGAGCCTGGCCTCGGCAACATCGGTCAAGCATTCTCCGACTCGCTTACTTCGAAGGTTGGCGG
>DASYJS010000322.1:0-4379 GCA_035996225.1 Mycobacterium sp.
GACCATCGACCCTCGCTGGCCGCACTCGTCGGTTTGCACGGCAAGCTCCATTTCGCCGACCAGGTCACCCTGCGGGTTGGGCCGCAGCACCAGCGTCTGCACCGTGGTCTGCGTTTTTGCCAGACCGCTGGCTCCCACGCACGGAAACGGCACCGTTTCCGGCCGCGACTGCCATTGACCATCGGTGAACCGAAAGATCACGGGACGTCCCCCACCCGGCGTGGCCGGCTGGGTGTGATCGTTGTTGTCCAACAGTATTGCGGCGGCCGAGCAATACGACGGCGTGCACGACGAGCGGAATGCCCACCAGGTGGTGACGTCCGGTGGTTGGGGGCTGGGTGTGTAGTCGAAAGTCTCCTTGGACCGCTCGACCTCGAGGCGGTAGGTGCCGTCCAGCGGAGTCGGCGGGCCGGACTGGGCGCTGGGCGGCGGTGGCGCGGCTGCCGCAGCCGAGGCGCTGGACGGGGAACTCGCCACCCGTGCGGCCGTCGACTCCATCTTTCGCCCAGTGACAATGCCGAACGCGAACAGCCCGATGAGCACCACGATCGCGGCCACACCGACCACGATCTTGCGGGGCCGCCGCTTGGTCGGCAGGCCGGCCGGTGTCTCGGCATCGGATCCGGCCGCGCGGTGGGGTGCGGCACCCGAGATGTCATCGTCGCCGGGCCAGCCGTAGGCGGGGTAATCCAGGACCAGAACAGCCTCGGGACTGCGGTCACCGCTCAAATCGCCGGCCGCCTCGTTGACCGCGTCAGCGAACTCGCGGCAGCTCTTGAACCGGTCAGCGGGTCTGGTCGCCAGCGCTCGCAAGAACACACCATCCAGGCGGGCCAGCTCCGGGCGCTGATCGCTCAGTTTCGGCGGCGTACCGCTCAACAGCTCCCGCAGCGCGGCGGCCGCAGTGAGATACTCGGTCGGCGGCGCCCCTGTCAGCAGGTGAAAGGCGGTGGCCGCCAACGCGTACTGATCGGCACGTCGACCGATATCGGCGCCCATCAACTGTTCGGGCGCGGCGTAGCCCACCGTGCCGGCCGGAACATGAGACCCGACCACCCCCGAGTGATCGCCGAGTTGCCGGGCTATCCCGAAGTCGGACAACAGAATCCGTTGCTCGCCATCGCCGCGGCCCGTCAGCAATATGTTGGCCGGCTTGACGTCACGATGCAGCAAACCGCGTTGATGGGCATAGTCGAGAACGTCGGCCACCGCGGTGACGATCGCCAATACTTCGCCGGCTGGCCACACGGCCGGAAAACGATCCTTCAGGAGCTGCGCGGCGTTGCTGCCCTCCACGTAGTCCGTCGCGGTCCACAGCTGTCCGTCGAAGTCGCCGCGGTCGTGCACCTCCACGATGTTCGGGTGATACAGACTCGACGCGGTCGGGGTCTCCGACAGAAAACGTCGGCGGAATTGACTGTCCGACGACAACGCCAGCGAAAGAACTTTCAGGGCCTGCCAGCGCGCCGAACGAGGATCCTGAACAAGGTAGACCTCTCCAGTCACCCCGGATCCCAGCTTTCGCGCGACGGTATAACCGGCAAAAACCGCGCCGCTGGCCAACGCCATCAGCAGATTCTATCCGCCGCGGCGTCGCCACGCCCATCTGGCGCCCGGCTGGCTCGCGGCATGCTTCAGGGCCGAAACGTGTTGCCGCGCAGGATCACCAGGTCGGGTTGGGTCAACACACCGGGACCCTGCCGCGGGTCCTCGGCGTAGCACAACAGATCAGCGGATGCCCCGTGATCCAGGCCGGGCCGGCCCAGCCAACGACGGGCATCCCAGCACGCGGCTCCCAACGCATCGGTGGGGCTCATCCCGATCCCCGCCAGCGCCTCGACCTCGTCGGCGATCCGGCCGTGCGCGATCAGGCTGCCGGCGTCACTTCCGGCGTACACCGGCACGCCCGCATCCACGGCGGCCGCGATCCGCTCGGGGCAGCGCGCGTACAGATCGCGCATGTGCGCGGCATAGGTCGGGTAGCGCTTCGCGGCGTCGGCGATGCCCGGGAAGTTGTCGATGATGTTGATCAGGGTGGGGACCAACACGGTTCCGTGCTCGAGCATCAGGGCGATGGTGTCGTCGGTGAGCCCGGTGCCGTGTTCGATGCAGTCGATCCCCGCCCTGATCAGCCCGGGCATGGCCTCGTCGCTGAAGACGTGGGCGGTGACGCGGGCGCCGTGCGCGTGTGCGGTGTCGATCGCGGCCTTGAGCACGTCGTCGGACCACAGCGGAGCGAGGTCGCCGACGCTGCGGTCGATCCAGTCGCCGACCAGCTTGATCCAGCCGTCACCGCGCTGCGCCTCGTGGGCCACCGCGGCCGGCAGCTGAGTTTCGTCTTCGACCTCGACGGAGAAGCCGGCCTGGTAGCGCTTGGGTCTGGCCAGGTGCTTTCCGGCCCGGATGATGCGCGGCAGGTCGTCGTGGTCGTCGAGACTGCGGGTGTCGGTGGGTGAGCCGCAGTCGCGCAACAGCAGCGCGCCGACATCGCGTTCGGCCTCGGCTTGAACGATCGCGTCATCGAGTGGGATCTCGCCGGGATCGCCGAGCCCGACGTGACAGTGGGCGTCCACCAGCCCGGGCAGGATCCAGCCTTGAAAACCAGACGAGCCAAACACGGTGTCGGCCCCGGCAATCGGTTCCACGCTGATATGGCCGTCGAGGATCCACAGCTCGATCTCGGTCTCGTCGGGCAACGCCCGACCTCGCACGTGCATCGGCACAGTGCGGCTACTTCTTGCCCGGGAACTTCAGCTTGGACAAATCGAAATCGGCCAACCCGGGCGGCAGCTCGTTGAGGCCCTCGGGCATCTGCGACAGGTCTGGGAACCCCGGAGGCATCCCCGCCATACCCGGCATCCCGGGCATGCCGGCTCCGAGCGGGTTGCGGGCCTTGGGCGGCGTCGGACCCCGTCCGCCCTTCTTGCCCTTCTTGCCTTTTGCTGCCTTGCCTTTACGGTTCGTGGACTTGCGGCCCATGCCCGGGATGCCCATGCCGCCGAGCATCGACGACATCATCTTGCGGGCTTCGAAGAAACGGTCGACCAGCTGGTTGACCTCGGACACCGCCACGCCCGAACCGTTGGCGATGCGCAGCCGCCGCGAGGCGTTGATGATCTTGGGGTCGGCGCGCTCTTGCGGCGTCATCCCGCGGATGATGGCCTGCAACCGGTCGAGTTGCCTGTCGTCGACCTCGGCCAGCGCGTCCTTCATCTGACCGGCGCCGGGCAGCATGCCCAGCAGGTTGCCGATCGGTCCCATCTTGCGGATCGCGAGCATCTGCTCGAGGAAGTCCTCGAGGGTCAGCTCGCCGGCGCCGATCTTGGCGGCGGTGGCCTCGGCCTGCTCGGCGTCGAAGACCTGCTCGGCCTGTTCGATCAGGCTGAGCACGTCGCCCATGCCCAGGATGCGGCCGGCCATGCGGTCGGGGTGGAAGACGTCGAAGTCCTCCAGCTTCTCGCCGGTCGACGCGAAAAGGATTGGGACGCCGGTGACCTCGCGGACCGACAACGCGGCACCACCGCGGGCGTCGCCGTCGAGCTTGGTCAGCACCACACCGGTGAAGCCGACGCCTTCGCGGAACGCCTCGGCGGTGGTGACCGCATCCTGGCCGATCATCGCGTCGAGAACGAACAGCACTTCGTCGGGGTTGACGGCGTCCCGGATGGCCGCGGCCTGTCCCATCAACTCGTCGTCGATGCCCAGCCGGCCCGCTGTGTCGACGATGACGACGTCGTGATGTTTGGCACGGGCTTCGGCGAGCCCGGCGGCCGCGACGGCGACCGGGTCACCGGGGCCGGACTCGGGCGACTCCCCGGGATGCGGCGCGAACACCGGCACCCCGGCGCGCTGACCGGTGACTTGCAGCTGGTTGACCGCGGCGGGCCGCTGCAGGTCGCAGGCCACCAGCAACGGCGTGTGTCCTTGGGTGCGAAGCCACACGGCCAATTTCCCGGCCAGCGTGGTCTTGCCGGAACCCTGCAGGCCGGCGAGCATCACCACGGTCGGCGGCGTCTTCGCAAACGCCAGCTGGCGGGTCTGACCACCGAGAATGCCGATGAGTTCTTCGTTGACGATCTTGACGACCTGCTGCGCCGGGTTGAGGGCACCGGACACCTCGGCGCCCCGGGCGCGTTCTTTGATCCGGCCGACGAATGCCCGCACGACGGGGAGCGACACGTCGGCTTCCAGCAGCGCGAGCCGAATTTCGCGGGTGGTGGCATCGATGTCGGCGTCGGTCAGTCGACCTTTGCCGCGCAGCCCTTGCAGGGCACCGGTCAACCGGTCGGACAGCGATTCAAACACCCCGCCAGCCTAGTGGAGGGTCGGCCGCGGCTCCCGACCGCCGCGAGCGTGCGGCCGGCCGCACGCTCGTTGGC
>DASYJS010000323.1:0-10484 GCA_035996225.1 Mycobacterium sp.
GAGCGCGAGCAGCTGCGCGACCTCTTCGGCCGGCAGGTGGGCGCGGACGTGGCGCGGCAGGCCATGGAGCGCGGCGTGACGCTCGGCGGCGAGGAGCGCGACGTCGCCGTGCTGTTCGTCGACCTGGTGGGCTCGACGCAGCTGGCGAAGCGGGTCGGCGATCGACATGGCCACCAGCAGGGTGCTGATGAACCCGACGCCCAGCGCCGTCAGGGCCAACAACAGGATGGGATTGAACAGGCTCTCCGGTGCGGTGTGGAGCAGCGAAACTTTGTCGGCCACCACGGCGAGCACGATCGCCAGCAGCGGCACCGCGGTGGAGAGCATCCAGGTCAGGATCTGGCGCAGGATGACGCCCGGTGCCTTGACGTTCTCCGGCACCCCGCTGCGCAGGGCGGCGACCGCCACCGGCCGCAAGACCCGTTCGGATTGCAGGTAGCCGATGATCGCGGTGGCCGCGGCCCCCAACGCGGTCGCGACCGTGACGACCGGCGCCGCGAACCTGGCCACCGACCAGCTGGCGACGACGAAAACTACACCGCCGATGCACCAGTACACGACGGTGCTCAGCGTGCGGTAGTACGGCATGCGCAAGGCGCGGCTACGGGCCAGTTCGGTGGCGGCCGGATCGGTCTCGGCGAGCATGTTGTCGCGGCGCTGCCAGCGGAAAACCGGCATCAGCAGTTTGAGGTTCACCACGACACCGACAAGGAACAAGATCACCAAGGAGCCGGCGAAGATCGCCAGGTTGAGCGTTGGCAGATCCTGCAGTTGAATACGGTCCTGGGGCGGCAGGCCGTAGCGCAGGAAGCCGAGCACGAATAGGGCGCCGATAATGTCGGCTTGCAGCATGCTCAGCGAGAACAGCGGCCACGGGGTGCGCACCACCCACCGGACGAATCCGCTGATTCGCCCGGGCAGACCATCCGCCGTTGCCACCAACCCACCGTATCGGTCGGTAGGGACTAGCCGGTAACCCTAAATTGCTTCGGCAAGTCGCCGGATCCTGGCGAAACGTCGCAAAAGATCACGGAATTGTCGCAATACGGTAGCGGCTCGGTACACGTCGGTCTGTCTCACTAATGTTGCCGGTGATGTCCGGAGTGTTTACGCGGCTGGTAGGCCAAGAAGCGGTGGAGGCCGAGCTGCTCGCCGCCGCCAGGGCCGCCCGAGGTGTTCCCGGTCACAGCGGTGTGGACCACGGGACTATGACACATGCGTGGCTTATCACCGGTCCGCCGGGTTCGGGGCGCTCGATTGCGGCGCTGTGCTTCGCGGCCGCGCTGCAATGCATGTCAGACGGGGAGCCCGGCTGCGGGCAGTGCCGGGCCTGCACCACGACGATGGCCGGCACTCACGCCGATGTCCGGCGGGTGATTCCCGAAGGCCTGTCCATCGGTGTCGACGAAATGCGCGCCATCGTGCAGATCGCGTCCCGGCGCCCGACCACCGGGCACCGGCAGATCGTGGTGATCGAGGACGCCGACCGGTTGACCGAAGGTGCCGCGAACGCCTTACTGAAGGTGGTCGAGGAACCGCCGCCGTCGACGGTGTTCCTGCTGTGCGCGCCGTCGGTGGATCCCGAGGACATCGCGGTCACGCTGCGGTCCCGCTGCCGGCATGTCGCGCTGGTGACCCCATCGACCGAGTCGATCGCGCAGGTGCTGATCGATAGTGACGGCCTGACCGCCGACACGGCCAATTGGGCGGCGTCGGTCAGCGGTGGACACGTGGGGCGGGCCCGCCGGCTGGCGACGGACCCGGAGGCCCGGGAGCGACGGGAGCGGGCGCTGGGACTGGTGCGCGATGCCGCGACCCCGGCGCGCGCCTACGCCGCCGCCGAGGAGTTGGTGGCCGCGGCCGAAACCGAGGCCCTCGTACTGACCGCCGACCGCTCCGAGGCCGAGACCGAAGAGCTGCGGACGGCGCTGGGGGCCGGCGGCACAGGTAAGGGCACTGCCGGGGCCATGCGCGGCGCCACGGGTGCGATCAAAGACCTGGAGCGGCGACAGAAGTCCCGCCAGACCAGGGCATCGCGCGATGCCCTGGACCGGGCGCTGATCGACCTGGCGACCTATTTCCGCGACGCGCTGGTGATCTCGGCGCATGCGGGCGGGGTACGGGCCAACCATCCGGACATGGCCGAACGGGTGGCGACGCTGGCCCACCACGCCACGCCCGAGCGACTGCTGCGTTGCATCGAAGCGGTGCTGGCGTGCCGCGAAGCGCTGGCGGTCAACGTCAAGCCCAAGTTCGCCGTCGACGCGATGGTGGCCACCATCGGGCAGCAACTGCGGGATTGAAGTTGGGCGCACGCGGCCGCCTGTCGTAGACTCGTGCCGCCCGGCGTGCGGGTATGCCGCCTTAGCTCAGTCGGTAGAGCGATTCACTCGTAATGAATAGGTCGGGGGTTCGACTCCCCCAGGCGGCTCCACCAATCAGCGGACTCCACAGTGAGTTGGGTCACCATCGCCCCGGATCGGGGCAGCCTTCCGTTTGCTCCCGCGTTGCAGCGGATGGTCACTTCAAGGTGGCTACCCATTTCGAGCGAGGCTGACATGCGGCACACCAATAGCAACGGCTACAACGATTCGCACTTCCCAATCGGTGAGGCGGTCTGGGTCTCGGCGGGAATCATCCTGGTGCTGGCCTTCGGCGACGTGTTGGTCCTGTTGGCTCTCGCGGCGGCGATCGCGGCCATAACCACGGCCTGGTGGACCTACCGCAAAGCTCAGCGTGGCGGGCAGAGAAACGGCGCCGGCCTGGCCTCGGTGACCCAGCTACGCTCGGCGCCGACGGGCCAACGCGACTTGAAAAGGACTTCGGCACAAGCGCCGTGGCGTGGGCACAGCGCCGCGTGGCCGCAGCGCCGTCAGCACATCGCATAAAAACCCCGGCTTCCTAAACTCTCGTCGCCGGTGGCGCGGTGGTGGCAAGGTCGCGGTATGACGGGAATCCTGCTTCGTGTGCTCGTCACCATCGCGGCGCCGGTGTCTGTGGCTTTGCTTGGAAACATCTCTGCGCCAGGCGATATCGCGTTGGCCACTGCGACCGCGGGGCGATGGCCGCTACCGCTGGACCTCGCGCCTGCCAAGATCGACAGCAGCTTCTCGTTCGTGACCTATGACTGCGGTAATCAATCGCCCGTCAGGATTGTGGGTGAGGACTCAACTATCACGTTGAACGGGTCGTGCGGCGAGGTCGACGTCAGCGGTGTCGCGAACACCGTGAACCTGCAGACCGTGGCCGCCATCTTGGCCACCGGCACGGGCAATCACATCAGCTGGGAGAAAGGGCCGGCGGGCGCCGTCCCCCAGATCAGTAACCCGGGGAGGAGCAACGATATCCGGGGACCCGGCGGCATACAGACCGGCTGATTCAGGCCGGCGCCAGAAATCCCACCGGGCCCGACGCGACGCACAGGGCCAGCGCGGTGGTGTTGGCCCGAACGGTGATCGCGTCGCCGGCGCCCGGCAACCGGGCGAAGACCCGATTGAGGCCGGGATGCACCGGAACCTTGACGTCGGGCCCCTCCGACAGCGATATCGTCATCGAGCCGTCGCTGTTGGCCAGATAGTTGAGTTCGACCGTCCAGTCGGCGGGCAGCAGCGGCCCGTCGAGCACCATGTGCGCCGGCTTGTCCGGTTGGGCGAAATAGCCGCACTGCGGGATCGGGCCGGGTTTGATGGTCCGAATCCAGGTGACTCTCGAGGGGATCAGTCGCCCCGAACTGTCGAGCATTCTCAATTGCGTTGTCGCCGTTGTGAATTCCGGCCTGTCGCGCAGCAGAGCGAACATGTGGCTGGCCAAGTTCTCCGGGTAGGCCACCCGTTGCAGGATCAGCGGGTCCACCTCCTGATCGAGTAACGGGGCAGTCGAATTCGCTTGCACTGCAGCCAAACTCGCTTGGGCGTTGCGCAGGTAGGACTGGGTGGGGTTGTCGCGCCAGCTGGTCAGAAAGGTCGCCGTCGAGTACAGGCTGCTGGCCACGAACAACACCGCCAGACTTGTGGTCACCACGTCGCGTCGCGGTGACGCGTCCAGCCAGCGAGCGCCAAACGACCGATTGGGCGCGCCGAGACCGACGGCGGCCAGCAGCGCCAGCACAACGACGAGATCCGGCAGATAGCGCAGGGTTTGGGCGAGTTCCAGCGCGGTCAGCCTCGACGAGCGCATCAGATAGATCGGCACCTGGCAGGCCACGGCGTAACCGGCCGCCGTCAGCCACACCAGGCCGATGCGCTGCTTGCGGATCAGCGAAAGTGCGAGCACCGCGATCAGCACCAGCCAGCCCAGCGCCATCGCCAGCGGCGGGGGAGTGGCCCACGGGGAGGCCGGTGCCCAGCGGTCCCAATGCCACGGCCCCCCGGCCAGCCCCGGCACGATGCCGTGGGTGATGGATCGAGACAGCAGATCCCAGGTCATCGCGAGGTCGGAACTCCATCGCTGCTGATTGACCACGGTGAGGTACAGCGCCACCCACGCGACCGTCAGGATCAGCGACGCGATCCACAACCTCAAGCCCCCACGCCAGACCGTCAGCAGGGCGGACCGATCCCCGCGCACACGACACAGCAGGGTGGCCACCGCGAAGGCGACGAACGGGATCACCGCCGCCTTCTCGAAGAACATCAACCCGCCCAGATAGACCAGCAGGCCGGTCAGCGCGTAGCGCTGGTTGCCGGTGCGCACCAGCAGCACCGCGTCGGCGCACACCCAGGCCAGCGCCGCCAGCATCGGCAGCGAATTCAGCGCCGCCGCCCACCATGCGAACCCGGGCACCGCCAGAGGTGTGAAAAGCGCGAACGTCAACGGGATCAGCAGCACGCGACGCCAGCCGAGGATCACATACAGCGCTCGTAAGAGCGCCAGCGAGGCCAGCAGTTGCAGCACCACCAGGCTGATCGCGGGTCCGGTCCAATCCAGCGGAGCCAGCCGGATCAGCACGCCCGCAATAAGGAAGGCGGCCGGCATCACGTGGCCGTCGTGGTCGTCGAACAGGTACGCCGGCGTCAGCAAACCCTCGGTGCCGGCCTTCCCGATCAGGATCAGGTCGTCCCAGTAGAAATAGCCGCCGAATGCCAGCACCGCACGTATCACCAGCTGGACCACGATCAGCGCGGCCGCCGCCAGGGCGACTCGCGGCATCCGGGTCATGGCGGCGGGCATGGTTATTTCTTACCGGTCGGTATGGTGGGCCGGTGCACGCACTGGTTACGGGGGCAGCCGGATTCATCGGGTCCACGCTGGTCGATCGCCTCCTGGCCGACGGTCATTCGGTCGTGAGCCTGGACAATTTCGCGACGGGCAAGGCAACGAACCTCGAGCATCTGACCGACGATTCCGCCCACGTCTTCCTCGACGCGGACATCGTGACCGCGGACCTCGACGCCATCCTCGACGAGCACCGCCCCGAGGTGGTGTTCCACCTGGCCGCGCAGATCGACGTGCGCCACTCGGTGGCCAACCCGCAGTTCGATGCCTCGGTCAACGTGATCGGCACGGTGCGACTGGCCGAGGCCGCGCGCCGCGCCGGGGTTCGCAAAGTCGTGCACACCTCGTCGGGCGGATCCATCTACGGCATCCCGCCGCAATACCCGACCCCCGAGACCGTGCCCACCGATCCGTGGTCGCCATACGCGGCGGCAAAGGTGACGGGGGAGATCTACCTGAACACCTTCCGGCACCTGTACGACATGGACTGCTCGCACATCGCGCCGGCCAACGTCTACGGCCCGCGGCAGGACCCGCACGGCGAAGCGGGAGTGGTGGCGATCTTCGCGCAGGCGCTGCTGTCGGGTAAGCCCACCAAGGTGTTCGGGGACGGCAGCAAGACCCGCGACTACGTGTTCGTCGACGACGTGGTGGACGCCTTCGTCAAGGCCTCCGGGGAAGCCGGCAGCGGGCAGCGTTTCAACATCGGCACCGGAATAGAAACCTCCGACCGCCAACTGCACACGGCGGTGGCAAAAGCAGTCGGCGGCCCCGACGACCCCGAATTTCATCCGGATCGGCTGGGCGACCTGAGGCGATCCTGCCTCGACATCGGTTTGGCCGCAAAGGTTTTGGGCTGGCGGCCGAAATTTGAGCTCGAAGAAGGGGTGCGTCGCACGGTCGAGTACTTCCGGCACACCCAGACCGGCTAGCGCGGCTCCGGCGCCTGCGCGCCCTCCAGCGCCACGGCCCGGGCAAGGCGTGCGTAGCGCGACTCCAAGTCCTTGAACCGCATATACGTGCTCAGCGTGGTGAAACTGAACGCCATGATCAGCGCGTAGAGCATCAGGTCGGTGCCGCGGCGCACCCCGAACCACTGCGCGACCACGGTGGTGTCGTCGGGCCGCAGCACGGCATAAATGCCGCCCAGCACAAACAAGACGTAGCCGACCTTGACCCAGGCCCGGGATCGCGCATTGCGCCGCGACCGCAGCAGGTACATCAACAGCGCGATGATCGACCCGATCAACAGCACCTGGATCCAGTTCATCTTTCGGTCCTTTTCATCTCGGAGTCCTCCCTCGCAGGAATCCGTCGAAAATGATGTTGACGCCGTTGAGTAGCGGCTGCCCTTTCGACTTCGAGTATTCGGTGTACAGCACCTCGACCGGCTGTTCGGCGACGCGCCAATGGTTTTCGGCGACCAGCATGATGAATTCGTTGGCGTGGCTCATGCCGCTCATCGTGAGGTCCAGCCCGTCGGCCACCGTCTTGTTGAACACCCGCAGCCCATTGTTGGTGTCGGTCAGGCCAAGTCGACGGCCGCGCGGGCTCAACCGCGCGGCGGTCTGCAGCACGATCCGCTTCAGAAACGGCGGGCGGCTGCCCTCCTGCCCGCCGAACCGCGTTCCGATGACGATGTCGACGTCTTCTGCGGCAAGCCGGTCGATCATCGCGGCGACGTCCTTGACGCGATGCTGACCGTCGGCGTCGAACGTCGCGAAGACCCGCGCCCCAGGCTGCTTGCGGGCATACTCGACGCCGGTCTGGATGGCCGCACCCTGACCGAGGTTTACCGGATGGCGCACCAGATGTGCCCCCGCCCGCCTGGCGATTTCGCCGGTGGCGTCGGCGCTGCCGTCGTCGACGCACACCACGTGGCCGAAGACCGAGCGCACGTCGGCGATCACCTCACCGATGACCGTGGCTTCGTTGAAGGCGGGAATGACGATCCAAACGCCGGGGTAATCCGTTTCAGTGTCCATTTCAAGCCCACAAGGTACACGCTGGACCAGGTGGATTAGCCAGTCGAGCGTCCGGCGCGCGCCAGGGCCACCAGGTGCACGCCGATTCCCACCAGCGGACCGCACAGCAGCGCAACCACGGTGCGGGTCTCGAGCGGCAGCGGCAGCAGTAACAGCAGTGCCGACGCCAGTGTCGCTCCGACCCACCCCAGCGCATACGCCCGATGCAGTTTGGCCGCGACCACGGCGGCGCCGGTGAGCATCAGCATGCCGATCGCCACCGCGGCCGCTGTCAGCCACGCCAACAGTGCGCTGCCGGCGTCGTATTGAGATCCGAAGGCGACCCGCAGCAGCCACGGCCCCACCAGGCCCGCCGCCAGCACCCCGACCGCGCCGATCCCGCCGAGGACCCACGACGGCCCTATCAGCGCCCGAAGGCGGTTGGTGCGCTCGTCGACGAAATGAGCGATCAGGTTGCCTTGCATGGTCATCAGCGGCACCAGCACCGGCGCGCGGGTCAGCGTCACCGCGAGGATGATCACGCCCCCTCGTGCCCCGAGCTCAGTCGATGTCAACCTGAGCAGCACCGGGAATCCCATCACCAAGATCGCGTTGGCGCCGGCCGCGGTCACCGAATGGGCGGTACCGCGCAAGAAGATCGCGGTACTGCCGGGCGCCCTCAGGTGAGCTGTCGCACGTGCGGTGGGTGAGACCACCAGCATGATCAGCCAGGCCACGGCGCCGGCCACGCTTGCCCACAAGAACCCGACCAGGCCCCAGCCGAGCACGAACGTCGCCGCGGCGACCGCCGCCCGGATGGCCGCGTCTGCCACCATCAGTGCCCCATAGCGGGTCCACTGATCGGTGCCGGCAAACATGCCCAACAGAGTGCAGTGCAGGCCAAACCCAACCAGGCCAACGCAGAGCAGCGCCACCGATAGCCCGGGCGCCTGCACGAACACCCACCCGCTCCACCACGGCGAACTGCTGGCGATCACGACGGCCGCAACAACGCCGACCAGCGCGGCGACCCGCAGCGGATGGGTATGCGCTCCGCTCGGTTCCGGCAGCACATCGATGTAGCGCGCTGCGCGGATCTCGCGGGTGGTTTCTTGCAGCAGCCCGTTGGCTGCGCCGGCGACCATGCCGGTTGCCCCCCAGAACACCCCGAGTACTGCGAAGCCGCTCGGAGCTAGGTCACGAGCGGCCAGGTACATCACCGCGTAGCCGCAGACTGCGGTCAGTGCGGTCGCGATGCCGACCCGGGCCATACTGCCGCGCGTGATCGGCCCCTGGGACGCTCCCGTGGCTCCGGTAGCTCCCACGGGGGATGCCGCACCGCCGACTTCGGTCACCGGGGTGGCACTTTCGGCCCACGGACCCGATGTATCGCCACAATTTGAAAATAGTAAGCGCATCGGTGCTTACGGCTGGCAACGGCGAGCGGCTTCGCTAATGTGAGCGGCTGTCAGGAAGGATCCATGGCCGCCTTTCGCATCTTCGGGATTTCGCTGTTAGTCACTTTGGCGGCCCTCGCGCTCGGATTTGCCCACGGCGGGCTCAATGCCCTCTTTCTGTTGGTAGCCCTGGCCGTCCTCGAGGTGTCGTTGTCCTTCGACAATGCGATCATCAACGCCGCGGTGCTGAAGCGGATGAGCCCGTTCTGGCGGCAGATGTTTTTGACGATCGGGATTGTGATTGCCGTATTCGGCATGCGGCTTGTCTTCCCCTTGCTGATCGTGTGGGCGACCGCGGGCATCCACCCGGTACGCGCGCTGGAGTTGGCACTCAATCCGCCGCCGCACGGCGGACTGGCATTCCCGGACGGCTCGCCCAGCTACGAAAAGCTGGTCATGGCGGCCCATCCGCAGATCGCGGCATTCGGCGGAATATTTCTGCTGATGCTGTTCCTGGATTTCGTCGTATACGACCGAGACATCAAGTGGCTCAAGTGGTTTGAGGTCCCATTCGCCCGTATCGGTCGTCTTGCTGAGGTATCAGTGGTGGTCTCCGCCGTTGCGCTGGTCTTGGTCGGCACGCAGTTAACCCACTCCAGCGACGAATGTGCGACGGTGCTGAGCGCCGGGTTACTGGGCCTGGTGACGTACCTGATCGTCAACGGTTTGAGTCAGGCGTTCAAGCCATCGGAGGCCGACGTCGCCGCAACGACCTCCGCAGCGGCGCTGGCGACGGGCAAGGCCGGCTTGACGTTGTTCCTGTACCTCGAGGTGCTGGACGCGGCCTTCTCGTTCGACGGGGTCACCGGCGCCTTCGCGATCACGTCGGACCCCATCGTCATCGCTCTGGGTCTCGGGCTGGTCGGCTCGATGTTCGTCCGGTCGATCACGGTCTACCTGGTCCAGCAACAGACGCTGGACCGATACGTGTACCTGGAACACGGCGCGCACTGGGCGATCGGCGCGTTGTCGGTGATCATGCTGCTGTCCATCGAGGAGCGCTATCGGATCCCCGAGGTCGCCACCGCCTCGGTGGGCGTGCTCTTCATCGGGGCGGCGTTCGGGTGGAGCGTGCTGCGCAACAGGCGCGACGCGTGACCCGCCAGAGCGTCAGTGCCCGCCCTCCTTGAACCGCGCGATCGAGCGCTCCACTTCGGCTTCGGCTTCGGCGCGGCCCACCCAGTCCGCCGTCTTGACGTACTTGCCCGGCTCCAGCGCTTTGTACTGGGAGAAGAAGTGCTTGATGACGTCCAGTTCGTAGGCCGGCACGTCGCCGATGTCCTGGATGTGGTCCCACCGGTGGTCGCCGGCCGGAACACACAACACCTTGGCGTCGCCGCCGGCCTCGTCGGTCATCTCGAACATCCCCACCGGCCGCGCCTCGACCAACACGCCGGGGAACAGCGGCTGCGGCAACAGCACTAGTGCGTCCAACGGGTCGCCGTCTTCGCCGAGGGTGTCCTCGATGAACCCGTAATCGGCCGGGTAGACCATCGACGTGTACAGGTAGCGATCCAGCTTCACCCGCCCCGACTCGTGGTCGACCTCGTACTTGTTCCGCTGGCCTTTCGGGATCTCAATGACCACGTCGAATTGCACTGTCTCGGCTCCTTCCAAGAGAAGTAAAACTGGGTGGACCCGGGTAGGTCGGGTGCGTCGCGGATCACCCTAGTCGAGCGAGCTGCGGCAGATTCGGCAGAATAGGACCAAACAGTCAGGAGAGTGATGGGTCGTACTCGCTGGCGGAAATCCACCCAGGTGCTCATCGGATTGGCCGTGCTGGCGTTCGTCGGCGCCGTGGTGGCCGCGGCCGCCTTCTTCACCACGGGTGGGCACGGCACCGGCGGCG
>DASYJS010000324.1:0-2681 GCA_035996225.1 Mycobacterium sp.
GAATCGAACCCGCGTAGCTAGTTTGGAAGCGAAGGGGCCAACCACTACCCCTGACCTGCGCTCACTCCACCGGGCCGCCACTGTGTCCGGGCGCCCGCCGTTATCCGTCAGTGACCCCGAGATCGCACCCTATCTGGCACGCATCTGGCATGAACGCAGCCGCCCACACCCGTCCCGCGCTGTCGCCCCAACGACCGACACACACGCTTTCGAGGTCTGAGAATCAACGATCGCCGACAGTCGCGGAGCGTCGCGGCGCTAGTGAGGGGCTCGGCACGTCGACCGGCAAGCATATGCGATCGCCGGCAAATGCAACCACGAAGGCAACCGCCGTGGGCTTGGCCGCCGGACTGGCCTCGACACGCCGACGCGGTCTGTTGGGGGTTCGTCACGAACCTGGGATTGGTATGAAGAGCACCCTAGGGCCGAAGTGCCTGTGACACGCTGGGGGCGTGAGGTAGGACGGATATGGATCCCGGGACTCGCAGGATCAGTGATCTGTCACGATCAGGGAGTCGGAGGTGAGCGGAGACATAGCGCCTCGGTGGTGGGCCGGCGCGCAACGAACTGAAAACCAGCGCGCTTGCTGCCAACCAAGAATGCAACTCGAGTAGCGAGCTAGGCTGCCGGCTACACCAGGGCGGTCGCGTTCTGATGAGACCCGACCCAGTGCTGGAGAACTCCTCAATGGCGAAACCGCCTGCTCGCGTACCGACGAAGTTCAAGCCAAAGGTGTGCCCGTTCTGCAAGGACAGAGCCCAGGAGATCGACTACAAGGACACCGGTCTGCTTCGGAAATTCCTCAGCGATCGGGGCAAGATCCGGGCCCGACGGGTCAGCGGCACCTGTCGCCAACACCAGCGCGACGTCGCGGTCGCGGTGAAGAACGCCCGCGAGGTCGCCCTACTCCCCTACGTCTCGCTCGGTGCCGAGAAGGGCGGGGGCCGTGGTAGAGCCTGACCGAAGAGTCGTACGCACCACATCGCGCGGGGCCGGCGGATGCACACAGTCAGGGCTGACCGGGTACACTTAACCTGTCGGTAATCTCGCCGACCCTCAGGGCAGACCACTCGTTGAACGTTGGGCTCACTGCCCCGGCCACGATCACGTCGGCTTCTCTGAGACTTCTCAGAGGATCTTATGTCTTCGCTCGTCAGTGGTACCCCATTTCTTGCTGCGTCCGAACAGAGCGAGTGGGTCGTCCCGGCGGCGCCCTTCGCGCTGCCTGCTGGTTCCACCGCCGTTGTCTACTGCGAGGGGCAATTCGGCGAACAGGACGGTAAGACCGCCAACGGCCTGGTCCGGCACTCGGAGAAGTACGAGGTCCTCAGCGTCATCGACAGCCTCCGGTCCGGAGTCGATGCCGGGAGGTTCCTGGACGGCACCGTGAACGGCATCCCGGTGCTGGCGTCGCTCGACGAGTCCATCTCGCACGCCGGCCGGGTACCTGACTACCTGATCTGCGGCCTGGCGCCTGCCGACGGCCTGCTGTCGGACGACCAGCGGATCGTGCTGCTCGACGGCATCGCTCGTGGGATGCACATCATCAACGGCCTGCACGAGTTCCTCAACGACGACGCCGAGTTCGTTGCGGCTGCCGTGAGCGCCGGTGTCACCATCACCGATGTACGCCGGCCGAAGGCCAAGCGCGACCTGCACCTGTTCTCCGGCCGGATCTTCGACGTGACATGTCCCAGGATCGCGATCCTGGGTACGGACGGGGCAATCGGGAAGCGCACCACCGCCACCCTGCTGGTCCAGGCGCTGAACGCGCGCGGCATCAAGGCGGTGATGGTCGGCACCGGTCAAACCACCTTGATCCAGGGAGGGAAATACGGCGTCGCGCTGGATGCGCTGGTTCCCCAGTTCTGCTCGGGCGAGGTCGAGAACCAGGTCGTCGCCGCGTTCGAGGGTGAGGACCCCGATGTGATCGTGGTCGAGGGCCAGGGCGCGCTCAGCCACCCTGCGTACCTGACCTCCGCTCACATCCTGCGTGGCAGCCGCCCGGCCGGGGTGATCGTGCAGCACGCGCCGAAGCGCAAGATGCTCGGCGACTTTCCGATGATGCCGATGCCGACCGCGGCCAGCGAGATCGCGCTGATCGAGGCGTTCGCCGATACCCGCGTCATCGGGGTCACGATCAACCACGAAGAGATGACCGAGGACGAGCTGACCAACGCGATCGAGGAGCATCGCTCGCAGCTCGGCCTCCCTGTCACCGACCCTCTGACGCGCCCCGCGTCGGACTTGGTCGACATGGTGCTGACGGCCTTCCCCGTGCTCGCGGCGGTGGCCGACCCGATCACCCCTGTGTGACCGCGCCTCGGATCGACACCGATCTCGGCAAAATCGAGCAGAACACGCGGGTCCTGGCTGACAGCCTTGCCGCAAAGGGCATCCGGGTCACCGGGATCACCAAGGCCGTGCTGGGCTCGCCCGGAGTCGGAGCAGCGATGCTCCGGGGCGGTGCATACGGCCTCGGTGATTCCCGGGTGCCGAACCTCGCCCGGCTGGCCGGACTCGACCGACCACCGTTGCGCACGCTGATCCGCTCACCGATGCTGAGCCAGGTGGGACGGGTCGTCGACGTCGCCGACGTCAGTCTGAACACCGAGGTCGCCGTGGTGACGGCGCTCGACCGCGCGGCGTCCCGGACCGAGCGGACGCACGGCATCGTGCTG